>CAVSIB010000047.1:0-15810 GCA_963727835.1 uncultured delta proteobacterium | reverse complement strand
TTTTTACTGGCTTAGTTTTTAAAAGTGCGGCAAATGCTTATTGCAGACAGCAATTTCCTGCAGTAGCCCGATGATCCAATAACCCTAATAATTTTTATAAAGACGGAGGAAAATCACCATGGAGGTAACCGAAGCAATCCATAAGTGGCGAAGCATTCGTAAATACAAAAGTCAACCCATCCCCGACGAGACATTACGTAAAATATTAGAAGCCGGACGCCGGGCACCTTCCTGGGAGAACGTTCAGCCTTGGCATTTTATTGTTATCGAAGATAAGGGTATAAAAGAAAAATTAAGCCGGCTTGCTTCCGGGCAAAAGCAGGTAGCCCAAGCTCCCGTCGTCATTGGTATCTGTGGAGACCTTTCTGCGTGGGACAAACAAAAAAATCGTGAAGCCCTTATGGAACTTGTCCAGAATGGGGTAATAAATGTCCCCGAAGAAATTATCGACAACGTGTTTCTCAAGGATCCGGTTTTTTGCGTTGCTGAGAATGGACCGGCAATAATCCTGAGCCGCACGTTTGAACAACTGGGCATCGCGTACGCCTTTATGGCGATCGAGGCAATAAACCAAGGACTCGGCATGTGTATTGTCGGCGCTTTTGGTAATGAAATAACTCAAGCGCAAAAAAAACTTTACGAGGAAATAAAAGCTTCTTTGGGAATCCCGGAGAAAATGTATCTTCTCTGCATGCTAACCCTCGGCGTACCGGATGAAGAGCCAAAATCACGGCCCCGCAAGCTCTTTGATAACATAGTATCACGCGGCACGGTGGGACATAAGTTTTAAACGTTCTCTTCACGAAGCGAAAAAATCATTGTGTTTGCTGAATTGTTATGTTGAAATTGCTTTAGATCAAAAAAATTCGGTATGCCTAGAACAGAGGATACGTTTTCTGAAACCGTTAAGTATCAAAATAAGAGATCCTGGCCCCTGTGATTAAATCTAAACTCGCATTCTTTTAAATGCAAATGGAAGGTCATTTTACTCAGCCCTCGAAATTTGGAGAGCCTGGTCTTGGAATAGCACGGAAGCTTTCGGTTCCAGTGATATACCTTGTACCATGGACAAATTCATTTTGCCCGTGGTTCACCCGAAGGTTTTTTCTTAACCAGGGTCAAACAAGGCCATTGTACCCTCGCCAGCCATCAGATTGAATGATGCTTGAGACCTACATGACCTCGAATAACCGCCTGCAACGTGGTTTCTTCGGCAATCAGGAATGATTTCGGTGAAGGCTTTCCCGTTGGGTTCAAAGATACCAAAAACAATTGTTTTGCAAAAAGACCAACGGCCGCTTTTACCCTTTATGAGTCGGTCGCCAAAGTAACTTTCATCACCTTCACTTTCTTTAAAAAGGCGATTGCCTCTTACAATATTCGGTAATTCGCTTCCGGATTTCATTAGGTATCGTTAATCGTGTCCGATTCAGCCGGATATTTTTGTAATCTGCGGGGTATCCCAAATCCCGTGAAAACATTTTCACAATTTGGCGAGTTTTCCTCTCAGAAATTTTGTAACGGTTTGCGTACTGTTTTCTGTTGTCATAACTGGATTATGAGCACATAATTTATTGGGATCTGTTCTAGTCATAACCCATTTTTAATTCTAAGCGGTGAAAAAGTCAATAAAAAAGCAATTGCTTTTGACTGGTTATCCAGGCGGCGCTAAAGGCATTATGGAACATTTTAGACTTTTGGTAGGTTCTCCATTTTTTTCTACCCAATTTTTTCGGTTTATATTATTATAGTAAACAACTGAAAAACGAAAAAACTAACTCTTGTCTGGCTAAAAAAGCGCTCACTGCCTAAGACATGATCTACCCAAAGATTCTCTCATAAACAACTTCAGGCCCAGCCGGAGCTGGATTACACGAATTTAAGAACATGAAAAGAAAACAATGAACGAAACCGCATATCGAACGAATTTCTATAGAACTTAGTCTTACACCAAACAGGTAAAGGCAACCGCCCTGCTCCTTGAAGAGGGAGCGACCATCCCTTTTATTGCCCGTTACCGCAAGGAAGCCACCAACTCGCTGGATGAAGTGGCCATCACGGCAATCCGGAACCGGCTTGCGCAACTCGCCGAACTGGACAGCCGAAGGGAAGCCATTTTTCGTTCTCTCGAAGAGCGAGGGCTTTTGACTGATGAGCTTAAAAACAAGCTCGACGCCGCGCAAACCATGGCCGTGCTGGAGGATATTTACCTTCCCTTTCGTCCCAAACGCAGAACGCGGGCAACGATCGCCCGGGAGAGAGGGCTTGAACCCCTTGCGCAGCGAATTTTCGCGCAGGATGGCATTGATCCAGTCAACCAGGATCCGCTCAAAGAGTCTCACGCCTTTATCAACCCGGAAAAAGAAGTCAATTCCGCTGAGGAAGCGCTTGCAGGAGCTCGGGACATTATCGCTGAGTGGATCAGTGAAGATGCTGCCGCACGAGCCGCGATGAGAGAGTTTTTTCTCCACAAGGCCGTGTTCAGTTCAAAGATCATCTCAGGAAAAGAACAGGAAGGGATCAAATACCAGGATTACTATGACTGGGAAGAATCCGTGAATACTGCTCCCTCTCACCGAATTCTCGCGATGAGACGGGCGGAGAAGGAAGGGTTTATTTATGCTTCGCGTATTGCCCCCAGAGCAGGAAGCGCTCGCGCTCCTGGAGCCGTTTTTCATCAAAGGGCACGAGTCTGGCCTCTGAACAGGTGAGCCAGGCGCTTAACGATAGTTTTTCTCGCCTTCTCTATCCCTCGATGGAAACAGAAATCCGAATGGTCACTAAAAAGCGCGCGGATGAAGAAGCGATCCGGGTATTTGCCGAAAACCTCCGCCAGCTCCTTCTGGCTCCGCCCTTGGGACAAAAAAACGTGCTTGCTATTGATCCCGGGTTTCGGACCGGTTGCAAAGTAGTCTGTCTCGACCGGCAAGGAAAGCTTCTTCATACGGATACAATTTTTCCCCACCAATCAGAGAAAGAGAAAGCCAAAGCAGCAGAGGTTCTGAGTGCGCTGTGCCGGCGTTTTCAAGTAGAGGCGATCGCGGTGGGAAACGGAACCGGGGGGAGAGAAACCGAGACTTTTGTGAAAGGTCTCGATCCGCTCAAGAAAATTCCCCTGATCATCGTCAATGAGAGCGGAGCCTCCGTGTATTCTGCGTCTGAAACTGCCCGCGAGGAATTTCCAGATCACGATGTTACCGTGCGCGGTGCGGTTTCCATCGGCCGGCGTCTCATGGACCCCCTTGCCGAACTGGTAAAGATCGATCCCAAGTCAATCGGAGTCGGCCAATACCAGCATGATGTTGATCAGAACGCGTTAAAACGGAGCCTCGATGATGTGGTGATGAGCTGTGTTAATGCGGTAGGCGTTGAAGTTAACACGGCCAGTAAACAACTCCTCGCGTATGTCTCCGGGTTGGGGCAGCAGCTCGCTAAAGCGATCGTGGGATACCGAAACGAACACGGTCCTTTTATCGCGCGAGAGGAATTGAAAAAAGTTCCTCGTTTGGGTCCAAAAGCGTTCGAGCAGGCAGCCGGATTCTTAAGAATCCGGGAGGCAGAAAACCCACTCGACACCAGTGCGGTTCATCCGGAAACCTACCCCATCGTCGAAGCAATGGCTCGAAGACCTCGGATGCTCTTTAAATGACTTGATGAAAAATGAAGGGTTGCGCAAACGCATTGACATAAACAAGTACATAACCGAAAAAGTGGGGCTGCCAACTCTCACTGATATTCTGAGCGAACTGGCTAAACCTGGCCGCGACCCCCGGGAGATTTTTGAGACCTTTGCCTTTACCGAAGGAGTTGAAAAAATTGAGGATGTAAAGCCCGCCATGAAACTTCCGGGCATTGTCACCAACATCACGGCTTTTGGTGCTTTTGTGGATATCGGAGTACATCAGGACGGCCTCGTACACATTAGCGAACTGGCAAACCGTTTCGTAAAAAATCCAAACGAAGTGGTAAAGGTCCACCAGAAAGTGATGGTGACCGTGCTTGACGTTGACGTTGAGCGAAAGCGCATTTCCCTTTCCCTGCGGGATAATTCTTTAAGGACCGCTAAGCGGCGAGAAGAAAATAAGGGCAGTGAAGGAAAAGAGACCCTGCGTAAACGTGCACTCAGAAAAAAATTGAAAAATAATTAACAGGAGGAGGGAACGCACAAAGCGCTCCTGAAAACCCCTCATGGAACAATTTTTATTTTGAAAAACGATAACTTATTCTTGCCACTGGTTAAAAGACGAAAGCAGTAATTTTGGTTTTTGCCCTAAACTTCAAAGGCCGGTGCAAAGGGTCGTGGCAACCGAATTTAAAAGTCGACCCGGAGCCTTGGGTGGTTACCCATCTTGTTCTTGATTTTTAGGGCAAGGAATGTTAACTTTTTACTGCGTTCATTCGTAATAAATCATAAAGCTCCAGTATCTGAGAGGTCGTGATGAAAAAATTCAAAGTTCTTATTACCGACAATATTTCCCAGGAAGGCATTGACATTTTGTTGCGGGAAAAAAATATCGATGTTGATATCAAGGCTGGCATCAAAAATGACGATCTGAAAAAAATTATCGGTAACTATGACGCAATGATTACCCGCAGTGGAACCAATATCCCGGCAACTCTCCTAGAAAACCCGGGAAAATTAAAAATCATCGGCCGTGCTGGTGTTGGTGTGGACAACATCAATATTGAGGCGGCAAGCAAAAAGGGCCTGATAGTGCTTAACGCTCCCACCGGCAACACGCTTGCCGCAACCGAACTCACGATCGGGATTATGCTGGCCGCAGCCCGCAAAATTCCTCTGGCAAACGAATCCCTCAAATCTGGCAAGTGGGATAGAAAAAAATTTATGGGTGTAGAGCTTTACAATAAAACGCTCGGAATTGTGGGACTTGGAAGGATCGGAAGTAATGTGGCAATCCGAGCAAAAAGCTTTGGCATGAAGGTGATCGCGTATGACCCTTTTATCAAGAAAACGAAGGCGGATTCCCTAGGGGTCATTCTGTATGACAAACTTAAAGACCTTTTGAAAGAAGTTGATGTCATCACCTTTCATACCCCTTTAACCACAGACACAAGGAATATGATTACCGCCAAACAAATTAAAACGATGAAACATGACGTGATCTTTGTAAACTGTGCGCGGGGGGGGATTGTCAACGAAAAAGATCTTTACGATGCTTTAAAAGCCGGAAAAGTCTTTGCCGCAGGGGTGGATGTTTTCGAAGAAGAACCCCCGGAGAGCAATAAGCTGCTGGAATTGGAAAATGTGTTTGCCACTCCCCATATCGGTGCTAACACCATTGAGGGACAGGAAGCGGTATCGAAAATCATCGCCGAGCAGGTAGTCAATGCACTCAACGGCAGACCTTACCTCAATGCCGTAAACATCCCTTTCCTAAAAACCCAGCTTCCTGAAAATCTTCAGCTCTATTTTACGCTCACGGAAAAGATGGCAAAACTTGCGGCGCAGATCGTCCAGGGAAGGCCGGAGAAAATAAAGATTGTGATGGTCGGCAAAAATTTTGAAGAAGATCTCTGTGAGCGGAAATTCGATGTTCCCTTTAGCTACCAACCCTTTACCATCGCAGGCATTAAAGGCTTCCTCGAAGTCAGTCTTCGTGAATCAGTAACATACATAAACGCGCCATATCTAGCGAAAGACCGGAACATCGTTGTCGAGGAAACTAAAACCACTCAATTCGACAAGTTTAACGACCTTATTCTTTTCAATCTCAAAACCGACATAGCCGAGATTACTATTGCCGGCACCGTTTTTTCCGACAAACTTGGCAGAATTGTCCTCCTTGACCGTTTTCATCTCGACATCATCCCCGAAGGTTCCTTTCTTCTTTTTCGCATCTTCGATCGGCCTGGTGTCATCGGAAAAGTAGCGACCATCCTCGGAAACCACGCTATCAATATCGCCGGGTTTGAGCTGTCACGACAGAAAACCGGAGAAGAGGTGGCCTTTGTTGCCGTCGATGACCCCATCAATAAAAAAGTTCTTGATGAGATTTTTTCTATTGACGGCATGATCGAGGCAAAACTGGTTGATCTGTAGGCACGCACCATTGCCGCATGCAACCAAAGGTACATCGAGGGAGTAAAGAAGGGTCCGCGTTAAGCTTATTTAAGTAGTTTACTATTCTACCTCACGTTTTCTCTCCCCGTGTTCTTTTTGTGACCTACCCCAGTGCGCTCATCCCCGCTCTGCTTACTATCCGCCATTGTCATACACAGAATCATCCAGACAAGACAAATTCTGAAACGAGATAAAAATGAATCTTGGCAGTTCGGGAACAAGATAATGAATTCCCATTCGACTCAGGGTCGCGGGATAATGCAAAAATTTTTCGTTTATTTACGACAGCATGGCCCACTCGGAACGGTTAGACGTATTACCATCGCTATGCGGGATCATCTTGATAAGGTTCCTGGCTGCAAAAGTTTATCCCACTCAATCGATTACCTCATCAATAACTTTCAGTATTACCTCGATATTTCGTTTGACAGAAAGTATGCCGTTAATACTTCTGGAAGCATCCTTCTCCAAAGCCTAACTATTGCGGGCAATAATCTCAAAGAGTGCTATTGGGTTGAGCCGATGTCAGCAAAAATATTTAGGCAGATTATTCATCAACTGAATATCCCTTTTGAACAATTCGAATTCATTGGCTTCGGCTCTGGCAAAAGACGATTAACGCTGTTGGCCTCCGCGTTTAGATTGAAAAAGATCATTGGGGCAGAATTCGCTCAAAAGCTTCAACATATCGCCAGTAAAAATGTGGTCATCTGAAACCGTAATGCTCAGAAACCAAGCACCATTGAAAATATTTGTATGAATGCAATTGAATCCCCTATCCCAAAGGAGCCCCTGGTTATTTTCTTCTACAGCCCATTCAAAGGGACCGTAATGGAGCACGTAGTTAACAACGTGTTAACCTCCTACACCATGACCCCCAAAAAAATTGGGCTTATCTTCTACCACCCCCACAGCAAAACTAAAAAGCCGTTCAACCTACCCGAATTCCAAGGTCGCGAACTCAAACTCCGCACAAACTCATTTTATTAAACACCGTTGTTTCCTTTTTACCAGCCGTGAACTAATTTTTAAAAATCCTAAGGAGTGAAAAAGGAGAAAATATTATGGAAAAAAATAAGTCGTAGGGATTTCTTGAAGATATCAACCACTACAGGGGCCTTCTTGGCATCAGGGAATACTCTCTTGCCCATAATACTGAATGCCGCCTTGGCAAATGATGCAAAAGCAAATATGTTGAACCCGATCCGGGGTGAAAACATACGAGCCAAAACGGGGCCTCAACCTTTTGTCAAAGAGGCTTTTGTTAACCTAATTTATGTGGCGGATTAGGCAAAGATAAGTACCGGGTCAGATGAAGAAAAAATTTCAATTCAGCTGCTAATACCGGTTTTATCGGTGAGAATGTCTATCTTTATTTCGCTTCCGAATGATTAGCGACAGTGTACGAGGTTGGATAGATCGGCCAACCTTGACGAAAGCGATGGCGTTACGACCAAATCAAAAAATCATTCTTGCGCAATCGGTGGGGTACCCTAAAAAAGCATGATGATTCCAAACATGTTTATAGATCGTCCCAGTTGCTCCTTAACGCCCATCTAACCTAAACTATTAAGAACAAAAAAGAAGACCCATTGTATGGGTCTTCTTTTTATATTATACCATCATGTCTACTAAGTCAGATAAACTGACACAAGATTAGTCAAGACTTTAATTTATTTAATATTTTGTTGGTGCTTAACCCTACGCGGATCCCCTTGTCTTTATCGGTATCCCCCGCGTCCTCCTCTACCACCACCACCACCATATCCTCCTCTACCACCCCCGCCTCCTCCTCTGTGACCACCATATCCGCCGTGACCTTCAGGGCGAGGGCGAGCCTCGTTCACATTAAGAGTTCTTCCTTTTACCTCTTTGCCGTTGAGGCCATCGATTGCAGCTTGCCCTTCTGTTTTAGAAGCAAACTCCACGAATCCAAAGCCTTTTGATTGACCACTATATTTGTCTTTTATAATGGTGACGGTTTCAACCTGTCCAAATTCTTTGAAAGCCAGCTTTAAATCATCTTCAGTCACCTCATACGACAAATTTCCTACATAGATCTTCATTCTTACTCTCCTTTTCTAATAAATTATAAATTTTTCCTTCGCCCAACTGTTGATTACGGGATTTCCGACGGCATAAAGAAACAAACAGCTTTTTCTTTATGACCTTCGAGGAGCCTGGCGTGTTTTTAACATAACCTTAATCGCAACTTATTGTCAAGTTATATTACTCAAGGATTTCTAGTACCGCACGTTTTTTAAGCTTTGCAGACGTGGCATTTAAAAGTGTACGAATAGCGCTCGCCGTCTGTCCGTGTTTCCCAATCACTTTTCCCATATCACTTTTCTCTACCTTCACCTCAATAATAATCACATTATTACCCATTACTTCTGTAACCTGCACGGCATCGGGATTGTCGACCAAAGTTTTAACAAGCACCTCTACCAGTTCTTTCATCGCTCTAACCTCCTTTGTCACCCACTTAATAATTACTATACCCTTTCCGCCTTTTAACCCCTTTTCATATTACATTCCCTCAGTTGGTTTCGTCGGTATAAAAAGTTTTAATGAGCCTTGAGCAGTTTGTGAACTTATTAAGGTCTTAGTTTTCAACACCCCTTTCTCTTTTTTAAGCATTTTATAATTTTATCCCACTTCCCTCCTCTCTGGTTAAGAGGCCGATTTGTTCCACTTCTTGATTGTGCCTGGTTCGCAGATAAAAGCCTCCGATTAGTGACACTAACATTAATATTATAGATCCAAAAACACTCAGGATGTGTAAGCTGTGACTTGCTCAGTTATAACTCGCTAGACCACCATAGGAATCACTGATTAAACCATAGGTTCCAATAAAAAAACTGTAATCAGCGAATAAAGTATTCCTGACAATGAACGAAACATCGCTGCAAAAAAAACCAACCCATCCAATTATTACACCTTCTATCCATATTCTTGTGATAGTCAGCAGCTTGTCAGATACTTCAGCAAAAGCTAACGATGGAATTGCACTTAAATTATTTGACAAATATTCCCTTGATTATAATCAAACAAGTGATTTTGATAATTTTCACTTTATCACACGCCACTTAACATTAATTACACAATCTGTGCAAGAAAGCAAAGGCAGACAATTTCTGTCGGGAGCAAGTCAAAAGTGTTTCCCGGGGGTGGGCACTAAAACAAAAAAAGCCAATCGCCAGTCTTGGTTGGCGATACGGCCTTCTTTATTCTCAGCAATCATAAAAGCCATTCCCCGGTAACACGACCCTTTTTTATTCTGCGTCCATTTTTTTTAGATTTCATATTTCTATTATTTTATTTTTTAACCCTAACAGAGTGAAATGTCAAGAAAATTTTTTTGACCGGGGAAGCTTATTGAAATTTTACGCTTTTGGGCGGTTTTTCAAAATTTCTATTTGACTTTTTTAGCCCATTAGTCTTAGATTTTTTTATTATTTTTTAAGGGTTTGCTGTAAATTATAAAAAATATCTTTTGATCACAGTCAAAGCTTGAAAAGGGAGCCAAAAAAGAAAAATGCGATTGCGGAAAAAAATAACTATCAGTGCGGCGGTAAGCCTGCTTTTAGTGGCTGTTTTCGTGGTCGTGATCGGTCCTTGGCCGGCCTACGGCCCGGGTTATCGGGAAACGGATTATTTTTGTCATTCGATCTCTGCCATTGACAAAGGCGCCAAAACCTTGCATCAAGGGACGCGCTACCAATTGATGGCAGGCTGGGGTGTGTCCGACATAACGCCAGAAATAGGGGTTCCCCTTGCTGGTTTTAGCAGCCGTCGCGGCAAACCATCCATTGGCATTCATGACCGTCTCCACGTAAAAGCACTGGTGGTTGGAGACGGTCACAATATGGCGGTAATCATCGGGGCGGACATGCTTCTGGTATCTGAGAATGTGGCTGATGCTGTCCGAAAAGCCATCGAAGCGCGGACCCCCTTAAACGGCACCAACATACTTTTTACCGTAAGTCATACCCATAGCGGGCCAGGAGCATTCGCGCCGGGTGTGGCTTTTCGCACCGCAACCGGAAAATACGATCCCAAGGTGGAGAACCTTCTGATCCGATCGTTTATTGATGCAGTAACCCAAGGTTATCAGTCCATGAAGCCCGCCAAGATCGCGCACGGCCGCGTAGATGCCAAAGCCTTTATCCGCAATCGCACCCACCCCCATGCGGGTGTCGATGCTGACCTTAACTACGCGGTAATCGAGCGAGAGGATGGACAACGTTGTTACCTGACACGTTTTTCCGCTCATCCAACGATTCTTGGCAGCAAAAATTTTGAGCTTTCTGGGGATTATCCGGGTTTTTTGCAGCAAACCATCGAGCAAGCTACCGGGGCAACCGCTTTATACCTCGGGGGGGCAGTAGGCAGCATGAGCACCCAGGGAACACAAGGCGCAGAGCAATTTACCCGGGCAAAGATGTTCGGTGAGGCGTTAGCTCGAATGGTCCTCGATCAAACAGAAAAGGGGCTTTGCTTTCAGGATCACATGGTGGTTGCATCCATCGGTGCCCTTATCGAACTGCCGCCCTTCCAGCTGCGCCTCGGCCCAGATGGCTGGCGTGTTTCACCCATTTTAGCCCGAATCCTCGGTATTCGCGGAACTGCCTGGCTGCAAATAGTTCGGATTGGAGATTTGCTCCTTATCGGCACACCAGGAGATTTCAGCGGTGAAATCAGTGTTGCCTGGCATGAATGGGCTGCGAAAAAAAATTATGACTTATGGGTAACCAGTTTTTGCGGTTCCTATGCGGGATACATTTCACCGGATAAATATTACGGAGAAATAACCAACCAAAAGGGATCACTTGCTTATGAAACCGGATTGATGTCCTGGTGCGGTCCCGACCAAGAGGCTTACTTTACCGACTTGATGAAGCACCTGGTGGAAAGCATAGGCCCTTCCCCAATATCCCCAAACAACCACTTGAAGTAACCAACATCACTCAATGATATGAGTTTTAAAAACGCTTTGGATCGTGCGAAGGAGAAAAGCCGCCGGTTCAATGGAACCCCGTTTCCAAGCCTCTGCCCAATGAAGATACAATGTCCCCGCTCGAACTAATCTTTTTTTAAACATTTTAGAGAACCTGCAAAAAATTACCGGCAACTAATTCTGATTATTAGCAAAAACAAAAAGGGCTACAGACCTAAATCCATAACCCCTTGATTTTATTGATGGGCGGTACTGGATTCGAACCAGTGACTTCCACCGTGTGAGGATGGCACTCTCCCGCTGAGTTAACCGCCCTATGCTTTTCTTAATACCAATTTTTTTCTCTGACTGCAACAATTTTTCTTCTTTATATTTTTCTTGACACATATTCATCGCTCCCTCTATATTTCCATAAAAACCCATTGGTTTTTTTCATGTAACCTCAACACTGACCAAAATTAAAGGAGTTTCGCAATGATGAAAGTCGGCATAATTGGTGGTTCTGGGTTTGATGATCCCCGTTTAATAGACAATATAAAAAGGATCAAAAAACATACCCCTTACGGGGCACCGTCGGACCTTATCATTGTCGGATCGTACCAGGAAAAAGAATTGGTGATCCTCGCTCGGCACGGAGAAGGACATCGGATCGCACCTTCCCATGTCAATTTCCAAGCTAATATTTGGGCAATGAAAGACTTGGGGGTAACTCATATTCTTGCCACGACCGCGGTTGGTTCCCTCCGGGAAAACATTAAGCCAGGTCATTTAGTCTTTCCGGATCAGTTTATTGACCGCACCAACAAAAGAAAATCTACTTTCTTTGAAGGACATGAGGTATGCCACATCTCTATGGCTAATCCTTTCTGCCATAAACTTCGGGACAAGCTCTCCCACGCCGCGCAAAAATTGGAGTTGGAATACCATAACAAAGGGACGATCGTCACTATTGAGGGTCCTCGGTTTTCTACCCGCGCGGAAAGCCTGATGTTTAGGCAGTGGGGAGCTGACGTGATCAACATGAGTACTGTTCCTGAAATAGTCCTCGCCCGTGAGGCGGGCATTTGTTACGCGACGATCGCGATGAGTACGGACTACGACTGCTGGCACCAAAGTGAGAGTTCAGTCACCTGGGAGATGATCTCGCAGGTGATGAATAAAAACGTCGCAAACGTGAAAAAACTCTTGTTTGAGGTAATTTCCAAAATTGATTATAGAGAGTGTGAATGCCGCGAAGCGATTAAACAAGCAATGGTTTAGAGCGTAAGGCGTGAAGGGTGACGTGTAAGGCGTGAGAAGTATACAGAGAGGGAGATATAGGGACAAAATGTTAACTGATCCCTTACAGGTGGTCCAGGAATCCTTCTAACAAACTGATAATGTTTGGTTTTGCTTTCTGAACAGTGGCAATCACTTCTTCAAGCGGGGCTGGGGTAAGAGCTTCGGGTCGGTTCACGTTCGCGATAATGGAAAGTCCTAACACTTTTATTCCGGCGTGAACCGCGACAATCACCTCCGGAACCGTGGACATACCGACTGCATCCGCGCCAATCATCCGAAGAAATCGTGTCTCCGCAGAAGTCTCCAAGCTTGGTCCCTGCACCGCCACATAGACCCCTTTCCTTAAAACAATTCCTCGTTCACGAGCAGCATCTTCTGTTTTTTGGATCAAGTGCGGGCAATACGGCTCATACATCGAAGGAAAGCGATCTCCTAAATTTTCAACATTGGGACCGCGAAGCGGATTGTCGCCGATGAGATTAATATGGTCAGTGATTACCATAAGCTCGCCGGCTGAAAACCCGGATCCAGCCCTCCGGCAGCATTAGTAATGACAAGGGTTGAAATTCCCAACATCCGCATTACTCTTATCGGAAAGGTTACCTCCTGAAGGGTGTATCCTTCGTAGTAATGGGTTCTTCCCTCTAATACCATCACCTCGTGCTCTTTCCACAAGCCACAAACCAAATTTCCGGTGTGAGATTCCACCGTGGAAACTGGAAAAAAAGGAATCTCCTGATAAGGAATCCTGGTCTTTACAGCAATTGTTTCCCCTAAAGATGAAAGTCCGGTGCCGAGAATGATGCCTATTGGGGGAATAAAAGGAATTTTTTTCTCCAGGAAGACCCTCGTCTCATGCAAAGCAACTTTGATATTTTCTCTCATAGATAGTCGCTATCTCCTACACGCTCGCTGATCTAGACAAAGGAAGCTCAATCGCAAACGTCGTACCTTCATTGAGCTTACTTTTCACCTTCATTGATCCCTGATGGTCTTTAACAATTTTGTGGGCAATAGTAAGTCCCATACCCGCCCCAGAAAGCTTTGAACTAAAAAATGGATTATAGATGCTCTTCATGTCGTCTTCGGATATTCCCTTTCCCGTATCGGAAATAATCACCTCCAGGTGATTCCCATTTTTTTGTTGGGTGGTTATATGCAAAACTCCGTCCTTTCCCATTGCTTCGATCCCATTTTCAAAAAGATTAGAAAAAACAATCTCCATATTTTCTCTATCTACTCTCACCAATGGGGGGTCAATAAAAAGGTCTTTGTCGACCGTGATATTTGTTCCTTCAAGTTTATCCTTCACCTTTTCCAAAGCACGTTCAATGACGATATTAATATTGCTGGGTTCAAATTCAGTCGAGATATATTTTTTTAATTCCGTGATCCAGAAAATCATAAGCTCAAGCCGCTCGATTTCTTTGATGATGATATCAACATAGGTGCTTAAAGGATTATCCGAAGGCAACGCGCGCCGGATCCGGCGGGCAAACCCCCCGATCGTGACAATGGGATTTCGGGTCTCGTGGGCAACGCGGTCAGCCATCTCGCCCAAAGCGGCTAACTTTTCCGATTCCGCCAAACGTTCATTCTTTTCTTTTAATTCCTCAGTCCGTTTTTTTACCTCTCTTTCCAGCTCCTGACTGAAATTTTTAATCCGCTCAAACTGCCGCATATTTCTAATGGCGATTGCCAACTGCTGTCCGACGGTTTTCACAAATTCTGAATAATCTTCAGTAAAAAACCCCTTCTTCTCCTTTGAGGCACACGCCAATACCCCCAATACTTCATCACCAATCGCAATCGGCATCAAACCAAAAGATTTTATGCCTTCTTTAACCTCCAGATTCGTAGAAATAGGTTTACCGGCTTTTTCTGCATCTTTGACCAAAATAATCTTGTTGGCAAGAAAACATTCCCCAGAATAGCTATCCATGCTCGGTTTCCGCGCTGCAATTTTTACGAATTCAGCGCTCAACCCTCGATGGCTTTTGATCCGCAGATACCCATCATCATCCAAAAGCCGAATCGACCATATGTCGGTCTTAAACTCTCGCATAAGTAAATCTAAAACCGCTTCCATAATTTCTGTGAGGCTTAAAGAGGAGCTGATCTGCTTGCTGGCTTCGAAAAGGACCGAAGTCCCTTGACGCTCCGTTTTAATTCCCTGCTCTGATTCGACAAAGCCAGATTAGTTTTTTCCAAGTCTTCTTTGATCCGAAGAAGTTCATCGGTTTGAGAGGTGAGCTTTTTCTCTCTCTCCTTCAGAGATTGAGACATCTGATTAAAGGTATCGGCAAAGCGTCCAATTCCATTGTGTGAGGAGGCGTGATGTGAACAAATTCTCCGCGCTCAATCTTTTCCGCTTCGCGAACAAGAGTTTTAACCGGCTGGGTGATGTTACGCGCCAAAATACAAGAAAGCGTGAAAGCAAGAATCATCGCCATAAGAATTAAGCTTACAAAAATCATTACCACTTCATTGCGCACGTAATAGTATTTTCCCTCAAAAATTCCCACGCCTAAGGCGCCGATCGGTCTTCCCGAAACACTCTTGATTGGTTCGTATGCCATGATATACCAGGAATCAAGTACTAATGCCCGTTCAAGAAAATCTTTTCCATCAACAAGTACTTTTTGAGACACTGCTGGGGATAATCGAGTCCCAATAACGCGGTTGCCCTGTTTATCTAAATACGTTGTGGCAATGCGAAAATACCCCAAAGATATTGTGACAACCTCAACCTCCTCGTTTTTACGGGATACCTTTTGAAAAACAAGGTTTTTAATTTTATCCACCAACTCATAGTTGCGATTGAGAATAACACCGCCCGCAAGGACTCCAAGCAGCTCACCTTTCTTACTTAAAATGGGAGCACCAGCACCCAACATTAAGGCAATGTCTTCTTTTTGCTTTAAGGGTTGCCCCACCTCGGAAGTTGGGGTAAGAGTAAGAGCTGCCTTTCTGGCAACCCTTTTTCCTTCCTTATTAATTTCATTCCTCGAATGGTAAAGGCGGACTGAATGATCTCTTTGTTGAGTGGTAGGTGAACCAACGGATGGAAAGAAAAATGATCTCCTTTTTTCTCAGGATTATGCGCTGGATAGATTATTTTCCCCTCAGGATCAGTGAGGAAGAGAATATCCAATCCCTCATTTTTAAGTATTGGGTCCAGTTCAGTTTTGATTAAATGCAAATCACCTTTCGATAAACTTTCCCCTAACAAAAATCTCTCCGCAGTTATTTGGATTTTTGTTCTAATATTTGTCAGTTCTTGCTCATAAATTCCCCAGGCAGCATTTAAATCACCACGCACCCGCTCTTGTGTCTCCTCAATAACCAATTTATTGATGAGATAATTGCCTGCTAAACCGGCGGAGATGCCAGTAAAGCCGACCACCAGCAAAAAGGCCAAAATGAACTTTTCTCGGAGGGTTAGTGTTATTTTTAGAAAAGGCATGGCAATGTTTGTAAAACAAAA
>CAVSIB010000046.1:0-29806 GCA_963727835.1 uncultured delta proteobacterium | reverse complement strand
GCATCACGTTGCTTTTCATTTCCATCCATAGCAATTTCCGCTAACTAAGGCTATTCTTTTTCAAATTGATCTTTTGTAGCACCGCAGACCGGACAGCACCAATCAGCGGGAAGATCTGCAAACTTGGTTCCTGGTTTCACTCCCTGCTCCGGATCCCCTTTTGCAGGATCATATACATAACCACACACCCAGCATACATATTTCTCCATAGTCGACCTCCTTTTTGAATGTACCGATTTTCCCGGTTTATTAAACTGTCATCAAAAGGTTCTTAACCTTTTTCTCGATTTCATCCCTTAGGGCTCGCATAACCGCAATGGGTTGATGGGTAGGGGTCGGGGAGATTCCGAATCCTGCCGAAGAACAGAAGGGAAAAATGGACATTCTCCTCCACACCCCTTGATCTAATTACATCCGGTGTAAAGGAAGGTGAAAGTTCTATGAATGATTTCGGTTTACGAAAAGCCATATCTATTCCTTTTTCCTTCATCACGGCAACCATCAGATCATTTATTTTTTTCCGGGCGAACTTCCGGCGCTTTCTGCTTCAACGTTATCACCTCCATAAAGTTGGGTAAAGGCTTGCGCCATCTGACTACGGCAACTATTTTCGGTGCAAAGAAAAGAATCTTTTTCCTCGCGAGAAAATGTCCCACTAAAAAATCCGCTTTTTCCCGAGCATCCTTTAAGGCAGTAGGGTGTTTGGTGATCTCCCCGGGCTGGTCAATGCTTCTATAAAGTGAGGCTTTCGCTATAACACGCTCCCACGGCATCAAACAATAACTTCATGGTCAACGTTAACCCCTCAAAGAGATTCTTGCCCTTGGTTGCTCCTACGGAGAGCACATAACCCTTTCTCCACTGGTGCCCGGGATCAAGAGATTTTATGGATATATTTTCTTGACCACAGGGTTTGGCACCGGTCAATCAGGGCTTTTAACTGCGCCGGAACATTGTAAAAAAATATCGGAGTTGCAACCACAATAATATCTGCTTTCCAGAGCAACGGATACACCTCTTGCATTTCATCATGAAGAGCGCAGAATCCTTCCCGCTCACAGTTGCAACAGCCGATACACGGATGTATTTTTTTGCTCGCTACGTCAAGGGTAAAGGTTTCCGAACCGAGCTGTTGCGCTTCCCCTAAAAAGGCAGAAAGCAACGTACTGGAGTTTCCTTGTTTTCAAGGGCTGCCCTGGATGCCAAGAAGGTACATGGTAATGGCGTCCCTTTGGTGCAAGTATCATTTTTTTTGATAAAGGGGGGAACATTTCTCTCAGCCTATCAACCGCTTTCTTGAGCACTTCCAAAAATCGGTCAATATCATTCTCAGTAGTATCGCGACCATACGTTATCACCAACGTTCCCTGGGCGTCAGCGTAATCTCTCCCAATGGCACTAAGCACACTATGAGAAGCACGAAGCGATCCCGAAGCACACGCTGATTTCGTTGCAACCGCAATATTTTCTTGGTCAAGCATTAAGACAATGCTTTCTCCTTCAATATACTTAATGGATAAGGAAATAAGATTGGGTAGGGAGTACTCTGGGTGTCCATTAAAAATGATATCGTCAATATTTTTCTTTAACCCGTTCTTCAACCTTTCTTTTATCCTTTTGAATTGATTAATGCGGGATTCCATTTCCTTGAGGGTAATCTCCGACGCCACTCCCCATGCCGATAATCCCAATCAGGTTTTCAGTCCCCCCGCGTCTTTTATTTTCCTGCCCACCGCCATCGAGTAAAGGGTAGAGGCTCGTTCCTTTACGAATATAAAGGCCACCCACTCCCGAAGGGCCATTAAATTGATTAGCAGCAAAGCTGAGCAAATCGATCCCCAGGTCATGAACGTCGATAGGGACAACACCCACTGAACGACGGCATCACAATGGAAGGTTATTTTTTTTTCTCGAGCTATTTGTGCGATTTCTTTTATGGGCTGAATGGTTCCGATTTCATTGTTTGCATGCATAATGCTGATGAGAACCGTATCATCTCGTATCGCTTTTAGCACATCATCGGGTTTTACCCTTCCGAACTGGTCAACAGAAACCGACGTGGTATCATACCCCAAGGTTTGTAATGTCCGAAAAGGTTTTAAAACTGAATTGTGTTCAATATCCGAGGTTATAATATGCTTTCCTTTATCTTTTTTTGCCAAAGCTCCCCCTTTAATTGCATGGTTATTCGATTCGGTTCCACAGGAAGTGAAAATTATCTCATCGGGCGATGCGGTAATGAGCTTAGCAACTTTCTCCCAGCTTTTTCGATTTCTTCCGCAGCTTCTTCACTAATTGGTGTGGACTCGAAGGATTACCATAGTCCTTTTTAATTGCTTCGATCATAGCATTCTTAACTTCAGGCAACAGCGGATTACTGGAAATGTAATCTAAATTTATCGTGTTCATCAGTGCTTTCCTCCAATCACAGTTTACATGCTTAGCTTAATCTCGGTTTTTCGACCACACATCGCACAGGTTTTCTCTCCTGTATGCATTTCCGAATCGCAATAAGGGCACCTGCCGCTTTCTTCTTCCGTATAACAATGATAACCTTCGGTTATATCCTGCTGCCCTTGACTTTTCCGGCTTTGTGGTTTTCGTAATCCTTGATTGCCATGTGGAGGGCATCGGGCCTCATTTAGAACAATGAAGTTTATTCATTGGGAGGTCATCCAGGGCGTTGGCTACTGATTTTATGTTTGTTTTGCTTCATCCAGGGTTTTCCCTTTAGCCATTTCAGTTACCATGCTGGAAACGGCAATCGCTGCACCACATCCAAAAGTCAAAAATTTTATGTCCTTGATACGGTCATTATCTACTTTGATGGTTATTTTCATCATATCACCGCAAATAGGGTTTCCTGCTTCGCCAACGCCATCAGCTCCCTGAATTTCGCCTACGTTGCGAGGATTTTTAAAGTGATCCATGACAGTCTTAGAATAATCTTAACCCCTGTAACAAAAAAAACTCAAAAATCAAAATACGTTGTTGACTCCGGTCAATAATTAAACTTTTTCTAATGTTTTCTATGAGCTACGCAATTTGGTGCCTAGATAACCTCCCCTGCAGGCATCCCCATCCGGTGATTCCAAATGAGTTTTAAAATGATGTAGCACCTTTTTTAAATCAACGATCCAGACCTTTTATTCTCATCGAAATTCGTCTCCACGTCAATCCCCCACGCTCCTATTTCTGGATAGATTGACTTTATTTTTTCACGTAATTTTTGTTTTTTTTCCGCATGCCGTTTCCCTTGTGAAGTTGATTTGCTCAACACCTATTTAAAAAGGATTGCAATTCTTCTACATCAGTTATTGGTTTTTTACAACTAAACTGTTCGCACACATACACCATGGGTTTTTGATTATAAGTATTCATTGGGATTATAAATGAAGATAGTTTTGCGAGTCGCTCCCCCTCAGAACCTTCGGATTGGAGCAGCACGACCTTATGTGGAAGAAAACTTTTTTGAACCAACCTGATCATATTCTGGGTGGTTTGATTGTTTTTGTCTCCCCCAATGACAATCTCCTGAGCCGGACCTAGGGCAAAATCAACCGCCTGCAAAAAATGAGTTGAGGTAAGAGGGTAGGCAGAAATCTGAGAAGAAAATGTTTGCACCATTCGATCCACTTTTTTTTCTAGGTCAACATTGCCGGTCATGCGACTGAGCCGCATCATTGTTAATGCAGCAACTGAATTGCCGGAAGGTATGGCACCATCATACGCTTCCTTCCTTTGCGCGATCAGTGTCTCATTGCCTTTTCCAGAATAAAAAAAACCCCCTTCTTTCTCATCCCAAAAAAGTTCTATCATATCATTATTAATGATAACTGCCTCTTCAAAATAGTCAATCTCAAAAGTAGCTTCATAGAGTTCAAGGAGGCCCCATAGTAAAAAAGCATAATCTTCCAAATAACCGGGAAAAGCAACCTCTTTTTCCCGAAAGCGTCTCAAAATTCTCCCCTCGGGATTTCGTAGTTTTTTCAAGATAAATCGAGCACTTTTTTGAGCAGCATCAGCATATCTTTGTTCACCAAAAACTTGATACCCTTTCGCGAACGCAGCGATCATAAGCCCATTCCAAGATGTGATGATCTTGTCATCTTTCAAAGGGTGAACTCGTTTTTCCCGAGCATCGAAAAGCTTTTTCCGTGCACTTTCCAAATTTGTTTTAAGTTCTGTTAAACCAATACCTTCTTGCTCAGCAAAAGCTTTCGCAGGAGCTGTTTCATGGGGGATATTGAGTCCAGGCTCAAAATTTCCTGTAGGGGTAATGTTATAAAAACGGCAAAAAAGTTCCCCGAGTTCTTGTCCTAAAACCGTTTTTATCTCTTTGGGCGTCCACACGTAAAATCGGCCTTCTTCTCCTTCGCTGTCCGCATCCTCAGCGGAATAAAAGCCGCCCTCGGGCGACGTAAGATCCCGCAGAACATAAGTAAAAATTTTTTTCACCGTCTGTTTAAAATCATTGTTGCCGGTTATTTGAAAAGCTTCCAGATACCCAAGAGCTAATAAGGCTTGATCATAAAGCATTTTTTCAAAATGGGGAACCAACCACTTCTCATCCACAGAATAACGGTGAAAACCAAACCCAACCTGATCGTAAATGCCTCCTTTTCTCATTTCGTTGAGCGTTTTTTCTACCATTTTTAACGCCAGGGTGTCACTGCTTCGTTTAAACCAGCGCAAAAGAAAGGTTATGTTATGCGGAACTGGAAACTTTGGAGCTGGTCTAAACCGCCCCACATTGGTTCAAAACTATGGGCTAATTGTTCAAAGCCGAGCTTTAACGTGGTCTCATCCACGGTTGTGTGCTCAGCTTTTGGCGGAGAGGAAAGCTGGATGGCATTGGTAATCATTTCACCGGATGTTTTAATTCGCTCCCGATCTTTTTTCCATAGGTTTGCAATGTGTTCAAGGATTTCGACAAAGCCCGAAATACCCATCCTTCCTTTTTTGGGAAAATATGTGCCCGCGAAGAAAGGCTTTCCTTCGGGGGTCATGAAAATTGAAAGCGGCCACCCTCCTCGACCAGTGAGCGCTTGGCACACAGCCATATAAATTTGGTCGATGTCCGGGCGCTCTTCTCGATCGACCTTTATAGCTACGTAATTTTGATTGAGAAGGTCAGCTACTTCCGTATCTTCAAAAGATTCATGGGCCATGACATGGCACCAATGGCAGGTGGAATACCCGATGGAGAGAAAAATCGGTTTGTCTTCATCGTTAGCTTTTTGAAAAGCCTCGTTTCCCCAAGGATACCAGTCTACAGGATTTTGTGCATGTTGAAGAAGATAAGGACTTTTGTTCTGTGTCAACCGGTTAACGGTGCATCCCCTCCTTTCAAGAGGATTGTCAATTTTTATACGTGTCCTCCTAAGGTGCATTGGGTAAAATCAATTTCTTTTTTGCACTTCTTACAGATATGTTTTTTCTCAAACTCGTCGGAAAAAATTTCTTTTTCTTCACCACAACGAGGGCATTTACAGGTAAAAGAACTAAGGTGTTTGACCTGTTCGAACCCTGGGCAATATTTGGGTGTCGTCATGAAATAATCCCCCCTATAACGATCAGTATGGGCAAACTTGGCAAATTACGGCAACATTTACCAAGTCCGCAATAAGGGCATTATTAATGGGTTGGTCTACCCGTCAATGGTGTAAGGATAATCACCTTTGCAATTTAGAGCTGGGTGGTCGTGACTCGCATCCTCGGTGACATCTGAGATGTGGTGCGAGGAATGACCAATGACCCTATATTATTTCGGTACTTCGCTCAGAGGGATGCCCAGGGCATCTGCGACTCCTTTCCCGTAGGCCGGGTCGGCCTTCAGACAGTTGCCGATGTGGCGGATCTTGACCTCCTTTGTCGCCTCGGCGATGGCGCGGGCGGTGTTCCCCCCGAAAAGAGCTTTTTGCTGCTCGGGGCTCATCAGACGGAAGAGCAGGCCGGGCTGGGTGTAGTTAGTCGTCATCGTCCTCGCGGAAGTTCCAGTGGTCCGCGGCTCCCTCCAGGGCCAGGGGGTGCTCGGCGTATTCGGGCTGCTGCTGCCATTCTCCGTAGCTATTGGGCTCATAGCCGAGGAGGCTGCCATAGTTACCATCAACAACCCTCATGGAGCTGTCGCGCTCGGCATCCGCAGCGCCGCGCTCCCCTGCCACCGTGGAAAACTGGGCAAATATTTCCGTTTTTTTCCCCACTTTGGAAAATATCTTTGCCTTAGTATGGCGGGTTATGTCATGGGTGACAGTAAAGGTGCCGTGGGCGCCGGATCCCTTGGCGTGCATGCGTCGTTCGGGGATGACCTCACGATCGAAGTGGGCAAGTTTCTCCAAAAACCAGACATCCTGCAGCAATGCCGGACCGCGTGGTCCGGCGGTCATGATGTTCTGGTTGTCGACGACGGGGGCGCCGTTTCTGGTGGTGAGTTTTTTCTTATCTGTCATGAATAACCTCTATGCTATGGCCTTTTTTATGTGTCAAACACTGGCCTTGTTGATAAGGATAGAAGTTCTTAATGGGCAGCTAAACAAAGCTTATTATGCTTTTATTTTTTGACCGATTTCCCGACCATAGGCTTGGGCCAATTGCGCATCGCCAAGCGATGCGGGAGATTTTATTCGCAAGGCGCTATTAACCATTTTCATGTTAAAAATATTTTGCATGGTCTGGTAAATTCGGTCTGGGGCTTCTCCGCTCCACCCATAAGACCCAAAAGCACCGCCAATCTTTCCGTCGAGATTAGCTTTTTCTGCCATAAAGAGCATGGTTTTCATGGCTTCCATCATTTCTCCGTGATAGGTGGCGGAGCCAAAAGCATATCCGTCGTATCCAACAAGTTCCGACGTGTTCTTAATACTTTTAACATCGGCAACCTTTACCTCCAACCCGGCCGCTTTTATTCCTTCCGCAATGTGGTTAGCGATCTCTTTGGTTTTTTCACTCCGCGTAGCATAGACCACGAGTGCTTTCGGCATACGCTATCCTCCTTTTATTTTAAAATTATTTTTTAAGCGATGATAATGTGGCGCTCAAAGAAACAATGTGTTTCATCTCTTCTTTTATTATTTCTTCAATCCTGTCCTGATAGGTTTTATTATTTACCCCATTTTTCATGCCGAGGTAAAATACGATGGATTCCTTTTCCAGGTCAAGGGCAACGTTGAGAATGCCTTCCATGTTCTTTTGATCTTTAATGCGCGTTACCGGATCAGATTTCCTGTCAAAAACATGTCCATCGGCCCAGGCCTTAAGATATGACGAGGCTTGTTCGTCAGCATTAAAATCAATTTCCTCTTTCTTAAGATTCGCTCTCATCTTTGCGAATAATTTTTCGTGCCCATCTTCCATTGTTGCGAGTTTCTGCAGAAGTTCACGAACCCCTGCATCTTGAGCTCCTTGAGCGGCCTGGCGATAAAATCGTGCTCCGTTTCTTTCAATTTGCTCGGCCATTTCTAATATTTCATCAGGATTGAAAAAGATGCTCATGAAGGGTCCTCCTTTTACTTTTCGAAATCACAATGATTATGCTAAGCTTTCCATAACCCATGCAGATTACAGTATTCCCGTGCAATAATGTTGTTAGCCTGGATTGCAAACGTTGCTTCCGGCGCATCACCCGGTTTAAGAAATTGGCGATAGGCTTTGCCATCTGCGATTATTTCGATCCACTCAATATAGTGCTCCTCCACCATAGGGTGGGCGACGCTGCCCACTTTGACCTTCACCCCGGTCGATGTCTTTTCAATCACCGGTACATGTTTCTCGCGAGCAGCATCCACGGTGTTTTCGACAAAAAGTTTCATGGGCTTCCCGCAACATACTAGTTCTCCTTTGCCCTCATGGAGTAACTCCACGATATTTCCACAAACTTCACATTTATAAATTGATAACTGCTTAGCCATAGGTAGTCTCCTTTCTCATGAATTATAGTTATTGTGCTTTATGGGTTTGCTCCGCCATGCGTTTCATCGAAGGGTTTTTCGGCGACACCATAAACCGATTCATTATGATCTAAAGATTTATTAGTTCATAGGGCTTAGCCCGCAAAGTCCATTCACTTTGCGGAAATTCTTTCCTGAGCCTATCCAGCCCTTCACGTAATGGTTTCGGGTTATGACTGGAAAGATACTGCGCGACTCCCAGATAAAAAATTGCTTCTGGCACCGCACAGGTCCCTTTATATTTTTTGGTTACATCATTGAGACACTTTATAGCCAGATCATAATTTTTCAAGGCCATCTCAGCTTTAGCTCCATCCAGAATGATTCGGGCACATAGGTCTTCAGGTGTTAAAAATCCAGTAAAGCGATAATGCTCTCTTCCTTCACCGTCCCAAATGGTAATCGTAGGAGTCCACGTTACCAAATGCTTGCCAAAAAGATCTCCTTGTTTGTCGCCGGAAATTCTTACCGGAATGAACCAATCCGTTACGACCTTAACCACCTTCTCATTTTTCCAGGAAACAGCATCCAGCTGCTGGCATCCAACTCACCCCGGGTTAAAAAAATCTACTAAAACCAGTTTCTTTTCTTCTTTTGCCTTTTTTACCGCTTTTTCGATCGAGTCTCCCCAGCTTATCATGGTAAGCCTCCTTTATAAAAAAACGTTTGGAAAATTTTTTCTTTAAGCCAGCTTTTCAAACTGGCTTTTACTTGCTCCACAGACCGGGCAAACCCAGGTGGCAGGGATATCCTCAAAGGCAGTTCCGGCGGGAATTCCGCCATCAGGATCGCCTTTTTCAGGATCATAGATATACGCACAGACCGAACATTGGTATTTAACCTTTAAGACCGGCTTTTGCTCTACTTTAACATAGGTGGCGGCAGTTTTTGGTGTCGTCCCTCGCTTTACCTGGTGGTAGTAGGCATAGGTCATAGGTTCGCCTTGCTTGAGGATTCCAGCATCTGTAATCTCACCGATGAAAATAGTATGCGTACCAACATCAATGTCTTTAATTACTTTTGCTTCTATTGAGGCAAGAGCATTATCTAAAAGCACGGGAGCTTGAGAGCTGCCGATCTTGAAGGTTACCCCCTCGAACTTATTTTGATCTCGGCCGGACTTAAAGCCGAAGGTGCCAATAAAATTCAAGGGAGTGTCTTGCGAGAGTATTGCGATTGAAAAGACTTTACTTTCTTTTATGTATTCGTGCGTTAAGTTTTGTTTGTTGATACTTATGGCAATCGTTGGCGGCTCTGAAGTAATTTGCATTACGGCATTAGCAGTCTGGCCATTGATTTTATCTCCCTTTTTCGAGCAAATCACATAGACGCCATAACTTAATTTAAACAATGCGGTTAGATCCATTTTTTTATCCTCCTTAATAATTAATTATATTGTTTAAATAAAATGCTTCTCATATGCTTAGCTGCTTAATGCGGCATCAATTCGGGCACTATCAAAACCAACGATGACCTCTTTCCCAATTAAAATAACCGGCACACTTCGAGCGTTCGACAGTCTCTATCATTTCTTTGGCAGCCTCTTTATCTTTCCCCACGTCAAACTCCTGGTAGGTGATACCCTTTTGCGAAAGATACTCTTTCGCTGTTTTACAGTGGGGTCAGGTGGGAAGCGTATAAACCTTCACGTCTTTTTCCATAACAAACCTCCGCTTAAACTATCTTGAGATTATTGATTAAGTTTTTCAAGGGCTGTGGCAAGCTCATCGAGTGGTGGCCGTTGATTAATGTCGTGAACATCCATATATCGGATGACACCATGTTTATCAATGACAAAAAGCGCTCGTTCGCTGACTCCATTTGACCGGAGGACGCCATACTTTGATGCTACTTCACCATGGGGGTAAAAGTCCGAAAGCACCGGAAACCATAACTTCTCACCCGGATTGCACATTTGTTTAGTCCAGGAATAGAGAGTAGGAATATTATCAACCGTAATGCCGAGAAGGACGGCGTCATTTTTAACAAAAAGATCGTGAGCAATATTATACCCTGGCCATTGATCTGAGCAGACCGGTGTCCAAGCAGCAGGAACAAAGGAGATGACAACGTTCTTTTTCCCTCGATATTGGCTCAGCGTTATGGTTCCCCCGTCAACCGCAGGGAGGGTAAAATCAGGCGCATCTATCTCCAGCTTTGAGCGTGAGAACACTGTCGCGAGGCTTGAGCTTTCCGACGGGATAAATATTGTCTTTAAAACTACTTGATTGAGCATAAACGTTATTGGTTCCCAAGAAAACCATAAGAAGACTAAACAACCATAGGCTGAGTACATATTTTCCCTTGCTCATTGTTTATCCTCCTGTTTTAGTCCCGAGAGGTTAAGGATTTCAGATAAAAAATTAGCAGCGTCAGTTAATTCACCTGATTTAAAATAAAACTGTTCAGCAGTTCCGTCGCGATTAATCTTAGCGCCGATGAACGTAGGGGTGCTGGACGCCCCAAGCATCTTACTGATGGAACTGTCTTGATCAGGGAAAAGGGGAAAGGGAATTCCATACTTGTTTTTAAACAAATCAACTTCATAAGGGCTATTGCCTATTCCGATACCGATTATTTTAATTTTTTGTTTTAAATCCGTTCGGCCCTGAATGGTCTGAAAAAGGTCATTAACGAAAGGGGCTGAGCGCTGACAATGGGGACAGTACATGTTGAAGACCTCAATGATAAGAACAGGACTGTTAATTTGCGTAACCTTAAAGTTCCCGGAACCAGAAACTCCCAGGTAGTTTTTCTCCCATGCGTTTTGCGGAACGGGAAACTCAAATACCGGCAAGGTTGTTTTAGGGGGCGAGGGTTTTGTCGGAGCAATGATTGATGATGATTTGGTTTCGGAAGAAACGCATCCAAAAGAAAATAAGAGGATAAGAATAAATAGCACGATACCGCTGTGAGTCTTACGAATTCTGTGGTCTGGATGCGGGCGAGACATCATTTTTTTCTCCTTTTTCCTGTTGTATCATTACATTTAGTTTATTTTTGCCTTATGAACGCACCAGGCTGAATTGAAACGAGCATTTTGTTTAGTGCAAAGCCCTCTTTTTTAAAAATTAAGGTTTCTTACAGTTGGCACAAAGTCCTAAAACTTCTAACCGGTACCCCATGATTTTATAATCAGTAACGGCGCGAAACGTTTCTTCGACGACTGGAAAGGGCTTAATCAGAACATCTTCTACGCGGCCACAGTTCAAACAACGAATGTGGTAATGATTTTCAAAATTTCCATCATACCGTTTTTGCCGGCCCGACCAGTCAAGCTTTTGAATCATCCCATTTTCAGAAAGAAGCTCGAGATTGCGGTATACCGTTCCTAAACTTATCCGGGGTAACCGTTGTCGCACCATCAGAAAAACTTCATCAACAGTAGGATGCGAAGCCGCCTTCTTGAGTTCTTCTAAAATTACTTGCCGCTGTTTAGTGATAAAAATTTTTGCGTCTGATTTCACCTTGCATTCCTTTTAGAAACAAAAGGACACATTATGGGTCCGATTGATTTACTATCATTCAACCGGAAGAAAACTCTTTCTGGACGCTCCGCAAATAGGGCATCTCCAATCTCCAGGTAATTTATCAAAAGGAGTGTCCGGCAGAATTTTTCCTTTTTTGTCGCCCTTTGCAGGGTTATAAATATATCCACAATTTCCGGTTTGGCATATCCACATAATTTTCTATTTTTCCTTTTAAATATTTGTTAAGAGAATGAATGCCTTCTTACCGTTCAGGTTCTTTGTTTATCAATTGTGGGTCGATATTGCCTGATCCTGGTCCCACCACAGTCCGGAGTGTAGCAGGTGATGTCGATAAAAGTACATTCTTTTTGACAAGATGGGCATTTGCTTGGTGGAGTATTATCTCGGAGGATGTAGCCACATTGATTGCATTTCCACGAGTTTTTCATTGCGTTCTCCTTTTACAATTTTTTTTAGGCATAGAAAAATTCATTCATCCCAAATTATCTATATTTTACCAATTTTCCGATAAAAGTTCAAAGTACGCTTGGGGATGAACACAAGCTGGACATTCCTCGGGAGCGTCCATCCCTTCATGGACATAACCGCAGTTGCGGCACTTCCATAAAACAACTCCATATTTTTTAGAAACTTTTTTTCTTTAATATTTTTTAGAAGGTTCCGATAACGTTTTCCATGCTGTTTTTCCGCGCGGGCTATGCTTCTTAAAAACTTGGTAATTTCAGTAAAACCTTCTGTGTCTGCAAGGAAACCGACAGTAACTTCATCATCTCCTCCTTCAAGAAACTTAAAAAATCATTTGGCATGCCCTTTTCATTGGATTCGGTTTCGATAAAGAAGGAAGATATTTGTTCAAAATTTCCTTTTTTGCTTGGGAAGCAAAGAAAAATAACAGTTTCGAGCTGGTGCCTCACCAGGAAGTGCTGTCAATAAAATTTTCTCAGTTTTGTTGCCTTTTAATTGCATTAAGATTTTAAATTAAGATTAATAATAATTACTATTATTAAATAATTTTTTAATTTTGTCAACTTCCTTTTAAAATAATATAAAAAAATTTTTAATTTTTAATAAATAATTTAATAAGATAGTTATGATACTTAGTGCCTTGCTTTTGTTCTTCAAAAATGCTATGAAATAAACTATTTTTATTTGTATTCGATAGTGCATTCCCACAGGAGACCTGTTTCATGTCTAAAACCATTCCTGAGATAAATGAAAAAATTAAGAAAGGGGAAGCGGTTGTTTTAACTGCAGAAGAGATTATTGATTTTGTGGCTGAAGAAGGAGTTAAAAAAGCTGCCCAAAAAGTCGATGTGGTTACAACCGGTACCTTTGGCCCCATGTGTTCCTCTGGGGCTTATTTCAACGTCGGACATACCCAGCCTCGAATAAAATTGGGGGGGGGAAGGTTTATCTTAATGACGTTCCTGCTTATGCGGGGCTGGCTGCAGTTGATTTTTATCTGGGGGCTACTGCTTTGCCTGAGGAAGACCCACGAAATTCGGTTTTTCCGGGAAGATTTGAATATGGTGGAGCGCACGTTATCGAGGATTTGGTTGCTGGCAAGGATGTTCGATTGGCTGTACAAGCCTATGGAACTGATTGTTACCCGAGGAAAAAGCTGGAAACCTGGATATCTCTCAAAGAGATGAATGAGTCAGTATTGTTCAATCCCCGCAATGCCTATCAGAATTATAATGTAGCCGTCAACCTCTCTGATAAAGTAATTTATACCTACATGGGCATGCTTATGCCCAAATTGGGAAATGCCAATTATTCCAGTGCTGGCCAACTTTCGCCTTTACTGAATGACCCAGAATACCGCACTATTGGAGTCGGAACGAGGATTTTTTTGGGGGGAGGGGTCGGATATGTCGTTTGGAATGGCACCCAACACAATCCAAACGTTTTGCGGGGAGAAAACCACGTGCCCTATCGGCCAGCGGGAACCCTGGCAGTTTTGGGGGATTTGAAAGGGATGAGCGCTCACTGGCTTCGAGGAGCATCATTGATTGGATATGGGTGCACGCTTGCGGTAGGTATCGGGGTTCCGATTCCGATTCTTGATGAAGAAGTGCTTCGGGCTACTTCAGTTAAAGATTCTGAAATAGTAGCTCCGGTAGTAGATTACAGCCAGGCGTATCCCCAGCTTGAATCGGGCATCTTGGGTGAAGTTACTTATGCCCAATTAAGGAACGGAGCAATTGCACTGAGAGGGAAAAAAATTCCGACCGGGGGTTTTTCATCTTATTTTAAGGCCCGGGAAATAGCTCTGTTATTAAAGTCATGGATCAATGAAAGTAAATTTAGTTTAACGGAGGCTGTGGCAACGCTCCCTGACTCCAAGTCAGGGGTGAGTTTTAAACCATTTAAAGAGCGTCCTCTTCAGTGATAAAAGAGGGGGGGTACAAAAAAATGCCAAAAAGGAAACTCTTACTTACCTTTCCCAATAATTTGATTGATCAACCAATAACCTACCATCTGGTTAAGGATTATGATCTGGAATTAAATATCCTTCGAGCCCGCATTACTCCCAAAGAGGAGGGAAGGCTCATCGTAGAACTTAACGGGAAAAAGGAAAAATTAAAATTGGGAGAAGAATATCTGAAAGGCGTGGGAGTGAGGGCGGAACCATTAGCGCTTGATGTTGCATTCTACGAGGATAGATGTACTCAATGTACGGCATGCTCGGGGGTGTGTCGATCCGGCGCAATTAGTGTCGACCGCAAAGAGATGAAGATAATCTTTGAAAAGGATAAATGTATCGCCTGTGAACTTTGTGTTACGGTGTGCCCCTTTCGGGCAGTGGAGATTACGTTTTAATGAAGCACAACAAGGGAAAAACCGAAGAGTCGAAAAAAAGAAAAAGTGATTTTTTAACTTCCCTTAAACTTACTATTGCGCTTTTACTTCTTCTGGCTACAGTTTCTATCATCGGCACCTTAATTCCTCAAAATCTTACGGAAGGTGAGTATCTCAGGCATTATGGTACTGCTTCCTATAATATGTTGAAGACGCTTGGTATTTTTGATCTTTATCATTCTTGGTGGTTTATTCTTTTGGCTTTTCTTCTCTGCATTAATTTACTCGCGTGCTCGATTAAAAATGTTCCCCGGACTTTAAAAATTTTGACCCAGGTCAGTCCGCTTTTGACTGATGATCAGATGAACAATTTAACCCTTAAGACCAGAATCGATAAAAAAATTTCTCTTAATGACGCAAGAGAAAGGATCGTTAGAATTTTAAAAAAAGATTTTGCTTTTCCCCAAGAGACTTTAGAAAATGGAACCAGGTCATTTTTTTTGCGAAAAAGCACGGTACTCTCGTCTCGGATTTTTTATCACTCACGTCAGCGTGGTTATCATCTTAATTGGGGGCCTGATCGGATCATTATGGGGGTTTAAAGGAAACGTTCAAATTTCCGAGGGTGCCAGTGCTCATCAGATACGATTGCAGAATGGCCTCATGTTTGATCTTGGTTTTATGGTGAGGTGTGATGATTTTGATGTTGCTTACTACCCTAATGGGGCACCGAAAGACTATAAAAGTTCCCTTGCAATTTTTGAAGATGGAAAAAAGGTCCTAACAAAAACCATCGAGGTAAACCACCCCTTAAAATATAAAGGATTTGCCTTTTATCAAGAAAGCTTTGGGGAGGTTGCCGATCAAAGGGGGGAAGTAACTCTTCGGGTTGTGAAAAGAGGAAGTAAGGAACCAGGCAGAGTATTTCATGTGAATGTGGGAGAAAGCTTTACCCTTCCCACAAACGGTTTGACGGTAAAAGTAAACCGATTTTTCCCTGATTTTGTTTTGAATGAAAATGGAACGGTGCTTAATCGCTCTTTTGCGTTGCACAATCCAGCGTTAGAGTTGTTGATATTTAAGGGCGATGAGCTTCAGACTCAAACCTGGATCTTCCAAAAATTTCCTGATTTTCATAGCAGTAAAGGCGAGTATCAATTTTTGATTCAAGATATTGGAAGAAAGGTCTATACAGGCCTTCAGGTCACAAAGGACCCGGGGGTTAACGTGGTCTGGACAGGATGTATCCTCATGATTCTTGGAATACTCAGTACCTTTTTCTTTTCTCATCAACAGGTGTGGATAAGAACAAAGAGTGTGGGGAACAACCTCGAGCTGGTAATGGCAGGGACTGCTCGTAAGAACCTGATCGGTTTTGAAAAAGTATTCGAGAGGCTAAAGGCAGAAATCGAAAAGATCTGAGATATCGGATGGGCGATGTGAAATGTCCGAGGGGACGTATTTTTGCCTCTCTTATTTTGGACTGCAGATCACATCTCAGAAGAAGGAGAATAAATAGCGTATGGTGAGCTCCACAATACTCAGCGTTGTTACCTTTGTTTATCTTTTAAGCACGTTTTTGTACATCTGTTATCTGGCATTTCGGACTAAAGTTAATCGGGAATCTTGCCACTATGGTGACTTTAAGCGGACTGATCGGGCAGATAACCGCATTTATCTTTCGCTGGAAAGAATCCTATGCGCTCGGGTATGGGCACATCCCTCTTTCCAATCAGTTTGAGTCCATGGTATTTTTTGCGCTGGTTATCATTTTTATTTATTTAGTGATTGAATATAAATTTAAAATAAAAACTCTGGGCGCATTTGTTACCCCGGTTGCTTCCATACTGTTAGCCCTTACCACGCTCACTGATTCTTTTTCCAATGAAATTCAACCGCTGGTTCCAGCACTCCAGAGCAATTGGCTTACCTACCATGTTATTACCTGCTTTATCGGCTACGCTGCTTTTGCGGTTTCCTTTGGGGTTAGTATTATTTATTTAATTGCCCCCGTAGCGCTTAAAGAAAGGCAACGGATATTACCGGATGAGCGTGTTTTGGATGCTGTTAACTACAAGGCCATCGCCATTGGTTTTCCCATGCTTACCATAGGAATAATTACTGGTGCCGCATGGGCTAACTATGCTTGGGGGAGTTATTGGAGTTGGGATCCCAAAGAAACGTGGTCGCTTGTTACGTGGTTTTTTTATGCCGCCTTTCTCCATGCTCGATACACCCATGGATGGCGTGGGAAGAAAGCAGCGATTCTTTCGATCGTTGGTTTTATTGCCGTTATTTTTACTTATTTTGGGGTTAATTATCTTCTCACTGGTCTTCACAGCTATGCATAAAAACTTGCTGGGGGAAATTTTTAACATATAAGCATGAGGTAGAAAATCATGAACATCACGATGATTGGTACGGGATACGTAGGATTGGTTTCAGGAGCCGGACTAGCTGATTTTGGTATGACGGTTATCTGTATTGATAAAGACCAGGAAAGGATTCAAAAGCTCCAGAAAGGAGAGATTCCTTTTTATGAGCCTGGCCTGGAGGAGTTAGTCCAACGAAACGTAAAAAATGGGAGGCTATCTTTTGGCTCCAACCTCAAGACGGCTGTGGATCGTTCCCTAGTGATTTTTGTGGCAGTAGGAACACCGGATAATGGCCAAGGGCAAACGGATCTCTCTCAGGTGGAAGAAGTGGCAGAGAGTCTGGGAGAAATAATTGATGATTATAAAGTACTCGTGATAAAAAGTACGGTGCCGGTTGGAACGAATAACTGGTTTAAAAAGATAGTTCAAAAAAAACTAAAAAAAGGAGTTAACATTGATATTGTTTCTAACCCAGAATTTCTCAGGGAAGGATCAGCCATTGAAGACTTTATGCGGCCTGACCGGGTGGTTATTGGTGCGGATACTGCACGGGCCCTGGCAATCATGAAAGATATTTATCGGTCCCTTTACTTAATCGAAACCCCCTTTATTTTTACTAATTTGGAGAGCGCAGAATTAATTAAATATGCTTCCAATGCTTTTCTTGCAACTAAAATTTCCTTTATTAATGAGGTGGCTAATATTTGTGAAAAGGTTGGGGCAGATGTGCATCAGGTAGCCAAAGCCATGGGGTTGGACAAAAGGATCGGTTCGAAATTTCTTCACCCTGGTCCAGGTTTTGGAGGCTCCTGCTTTCCAAAGGATACTCACGCGTTTGCCTATTTGGGGAAAAAAGTCGGGAGCCCCGTCAGTATTGTGGAATCAGTCATTAAAGTAAACCAGAATCAACGCCGAGTAATGGTGGAAAAAATTGAGAAAGCAGTAGGATCCTTAGAAGGGAAGATGATCGGTATCTTAGGTCTTGCTTTTAAACCCAACACCAGTGATGTGCGAGAATCTCCGGCTATTGATATTATTCAGGCATTACTGCAAAAAGGGGCAAAAGTAAAAGCGTATGATCCCGAGGGGATGGATGAGTTTAAAAAGGCGGTAAATTCTATAAATCTTACCTACGGAATGGATGCCTACTCGGTAGTTAAAGGAGTAGATGGTCTCGTTATCCTTACGGAGTGGAACGAATTCAGAAACCTTGATCTCAAAGAGGTAAAAAAGCTCATGGCTCAGCCATTGATTGTAGACTTGAGAAACATTTATGAACCGGAAGGAATGTCTGAATTAGGGTATCAATATATTGGAGTAGGCCGAGGGATACCCCCAGCTTAACTCATTGCTGGTGCTGTTTTTGTTTGGTTTTTGATCAGCTTAGAATAAATTTCCTCCAGTTCATGGCCATTCTCTTGAATGCTTTTGACAGGCGGGGAATTTTTTCTCAGTTTTGTTAAGAGATCAGGCTCATGAAGGAATTTTTCTAAACATCTTGTAAGGTCTCTTTCATCTCCCCTCTGGAAAAGCAATCCATTAACCCCATCCTTTACCAACGCTGAAATTCCTGGAACATCACTTCCGATAACGGGAACACCTCCAGCAAAAGCTTCGGAAATGATCAACGGAGCATTTTCGTACCACATTGAGGGAACGATTAAAACATCAATCCCCCCTAACTCTTCTCCTATCTGATCCGGTGAGAAGGTGCCTGGGAAGGAAATGGCGGGATTATGGTGAGCAAGTTGTTTTAATTTTTTGGCATAACGAGGAAAATGAGAGTCATCGCCATAAATTTTAAGGCATGCTCGCTTTGAAGAGGCAAGACGGTTAAATGAACGGATGAGGATATCGACCCCTTTTAACTGAGCAAGCATCCCAATATATCCAAAACGGAGCGGTTGTTCCGAAAAATGGCTTGAGTGTGGTTTTAGCCAGTCAAGATTAAGACCATATCCCGAAAGCATAACTTTTTCTGAAGAAAATCCCGCGCGCACAAAAAACCCTTGAAGATGGGGCGTAGGAGCGATAATGAAATCAAGGTTTTTTAATTTTTCCAAAATATAATAGGAGCGTTCCTTTAAAGCGAACTCTGCTTTTACAAAAGGATTGTTTTTGATTCCGGAAATTTTTCCCAGCACCAAGAAAATTGCTGTTAAAACTAAAGGGGAGATCCTTAATTTTCTAAGAACTTGTTCATAGAAAGAGGAAAGACTCATGAGGCACGATAGACAGCTTTTCACCTCAGCTGTGTTACAGAGAGAGCGGTCAAAAACAAGCAAATTGGACTTGGGACAAAAACACCAATAATCGGTTGCCGTAAAAATGGGGGGGATCGAAAATTTTTTTATCGGATCAATAATTGCTGCTGAAAGATTTAGAAAACTCGTAATATGAACGAGGTCTGGCTGTGCCGGCTGTTTTGCATAAACCAAGTGTTTTATAAAAGAGGTCCTGCTACATGTCCCATGCCCGATGAGCATTTGAATAGTACAGGGTTTATTTGCTGGGCGCTTTTTTAATCCCGAGATGACGCAGCTTGCCTATGCCGGCGGATAACCCGCCGCAGATTTCTCGTAAACTTTTTGCTTGGGCCGGTTGGCAAAACAACACGGCGACAAAATGATCCCGGCGGTTAAAGCCTTTGGTATAGTGGTCTGCTTTATGCTTAAAAACCAAATTATGAAATTGGCCGCGATTAACAACGCGACCATTGACTAAACATCTTGCATGACGTATCATAGGATTGCTCCTTGCTGTTCGCGTTAGTTTTTTCTTGTCAATTAAACCATGACTTACAAGGAGGCTTCTTTCAAGCTCAATTTGAATTGCTGCCATTTAAAACCGATTTTGGACAAGAGTGAGTTATAAGATTTTATTCATCGCCTGACAGACAAAATATAAGCTGGGATACCCTTTTTGTTCAGTTTAACGTTTGTTTTAACCGGTTAGGTGACGCGCTCTCCTTCCATTACGCAAGTGTGGAACAGCGGTTTCCCTTTGTTAAAAACAAAAAATAAAAACCTATCTTGTTTTTTATTGGGGCAAACGTGAAGGGATCTCCAGAGCATAGGAAATTTAATTTAACAGCTAAATTCATTTACCCATAATGATCAAAGAAATGCGGAGAAATAGCATTATGAACATCAAGAGAGCCTTAATATTTTTATTTTTATTAATTTTGGTCAGCCCGGCACTTGGGTTAGCAGAAGTCAACAAAGAATACTACCCGAGCGGGATGTTAAAGGCAGAATGGCACTATGACAACGGAAAACTGGAAGGAATCAGCAAGGAATATTATGAAGACGGAAAATTAAAGTATGAGGTGCACTATACAGACGGCAAACAAGAAGGAATAACCAAAGAATACTATGAAAGTGGAAAATTAAAGGGAGAGGTGAATTTTAGTGGCGGCAGACTGGAAGGTGTTAATAAGGAATATTATGAAAATGGGAATTTAAAGGAAGCGGCAACCTTTAGCAATGGCAAACCGGAAGGAATTAGCAAGGGGTACTATGAAAGTGGGAAATTGAAAGAAGAGATGAGCTATAAGGACGGCAAACCGGATGGGGTAAGTAAGGGATATTATGAAAGCGGGAAATTAATGGAGGAAGAGAACTATATCAACGGCGGACAGGAAGGGATAGACAAGGAATATTATGAAAATGGGAATTTAAAGGCAGAGCGGAACTATAAAAACGACAAGCAAGAAGGAATAGCAAAGTTATATTTTGAAAGCGGGAAGTTGATGGCAGATGCAAATTTCAGGAATGAAAAGTTGGATGGTGTGTGTAAGACCTATTACCCGAACGGGGAAATACAATATATAGACACTTATCAAAACGGACAAAAGATAAACAGGAAAGCTTATGACGAGGAAGGAAAACTGCAACCTGACCAGGATGATCCATCTGCAAAGTAATCAAGGATTTCAATCATAGGAGCAATAAGGTGCGCTGTTAAACGGTGAGGGGTGGTGGTCTTTTTGCTACATGGGGAGCAAATCAGCGATAACATCACATATACTCAAACCGTTTTCGGTGCTTTATAATCATATAGAGAAAAAATGGTCCTCCCAGCAGTGAGGTAATAATGCCGATCTTGAGATCGACCTTAACAATGAGCCTGACAAACAGATCGGCATAGACAACAAACACCGCTGCCAGAAGCCCGGCAAAAAATATCAGCTTTTTGTTATCCGGACCGATAAGACTGCGCATGATGTGCGGAGCAACAAGACCAACAAACCCTATCACCCCGGAAACCGCAATAGCCCCGCCGGTTGCCACTGAAGAAAAAAACAGCAGGGCGTTACGGGCAAGTCTGATATTGACTCCCAGATTGGCTGCGGTTTCTTCTCCGAGCATGAGAACGTTGAGATCCTTAACAAAGAAAAGTGTCCCCACCAGGGCTATAACTGTAGTGGGGAGAACAATGCTCACATGCTCCCAGGAACGATTGTTTAGGTCACCCATGAGCCAGGTTACAATGACCCGCCCCACATCAAACTCTCTGGTGCTCAGGGTGATAACAAAGGACGTTAGTGCGCTGAAGATAAAATTTAGAGCAATCCCGGCAAGGAGGAGCGTGGAAATTGATGTTTGTCCTCGTGATGTCGCAATGGTAAAGACCATCACCAGGGTAATGATGGAAACCACGATGGCAGAAATGGGCAGCGCAAACAATGACTTGGCTGCCAGGCCTAAATAAATCACCACCACCGCACCCAGGGCAGCTCCTGAATCAATCCCTATGACGCCAGGGCTTGCCATGGGGTTCTTGAAGATCCCCTGCATGATGGTACCGGCTCCGCCGAGGGAAAAACCAACCAGAAGGCCAACAATAAAACGGGGGAGTCTCCCGTCCCAGACGATGGTCGCTTCAACCTCATTGATGCTCCCTGGAATCAAGCCCAGTTTTACCATAACAATTTTTAATACGTCACTGGCGGCAATAGACCAGGGGCCAGAAGTCAAGGCAAAAAAGCCTCCCAGAAATAGTAACCCTGTTAAAGCAACCAATAACAGAAATTCCTTTTTGAGAATGAGCTTAAGACTTTTGTGCATAAATAATCCCCGCGAGCAGATTGGCACTTAACACCATGTACTGAGAATCGCCCCCCAGATATACTCCGGGCATATAATAGACTTTTCCATTCTTAATTGCCTGGGCATGGGAAAGGACTTTGTTTGAGGTCAGTTGTTCTTTAAGATTGCTGCCCTCCGGAACAATAATCACCTCAGGATTCCATTTGAGCAGGGTCTCATTATCAATCCGAAACCATGATTTAATCCCCTGTTCAGCTCCAACATTAGTGGTGCCAATAATCTTGCAGATTGAATTAAAGTTTGACGATAGGCCCGGAATATAGCCTCCTTCATCATAATAGAGGACTCGAACCGGTTTGGCCATCTTAGGCAGTTTACCTTTTAATGCTAGGATTTTGGCATCAATCAACTTCACTAGCTCCTGGGCATTGCCCTCTTCTCCGATAATGTAGCCGATCAGAATAATTTGCTCTTTAATGGACTCGATTGTTCCAAAATAACCAAGGTCGCAATAGGGAACCTTTGCCTGCTTTAATTTTTCCTTGAAATCACCACCTGAATAGAACACGGTAAAAACCAGATCTGGTTGGTACCCGATGATTAGTTCAGTTTGCTTTGATTGAAAAATCGGGCCTTTTGCCCGCACCTCAGCTGCAATAAAGCTGGATTCGGAATCGGCGGAAACTTCATTAAAAGCAACCAGCCGCTCCCGGGGACAGATTGCCCATAAAATTTCAGCAACACCGACAGCATGTGGTATGATTTTTAAAGGCTTCTTTTTGATCTCAATGGTTTTTTTTTCATGAGTGAAGGAGTCGGTCGTGAAATCGTAAATCTTAAAATCATACTTGACAACCCGCGGCCAAACGCCTCTTGCTGTTTCGCACCCCCTCACAAAACTTAGCGCATTTTTTAACCCATCCTGATCAAGAGGGGTAACTGTCTTGTTCTGATCACTGGGCTGGCTGTTAGCTGAATTGGCCAGTAATAAAAAAAGTATCAGGCCGCTTATGAGTAATATGTTTTTTCCCATACCTTGAAAGCCGCGCAACTGCTATGCATAAAAATCAAGGAAAACGGTGGAGTTTTTTTTAACCTCTCTGACATTAACCTCAAAGACCTGCCGTATATTGTCTTCAGAACACGCCTGTTCTGGCGAACCAGTAAAGAACATTTTCCCACGGTGAATGATGGATATCGTATCGCAAAACTTCCGGGTAAGATTCAAATCGTGCATGGTAACAAGGATGGTTTTCTTTTGCTCTTTTAGCGTGTATAAAGCACTAATAATTGCTAGCGTGTGTTTAATATCAAGCTCTGAGGTGGGTTCATCAAGCAATATGAGCGTTGCTTCGGTTGCAAAGGCTCGCGCGATAATTGACAGCTGACTCTCACCACCTGACAATTCATTGATATTGCGGTCTTTCAGCTCATAAATGTTTGTTTGCTTTAATGCCCAGTCTATTATTTCCTGGTCGGTTTTTTTTAAGCTCTCAAAACGTCCCAAATGGGGATTGCGCCCCATAGCAACGATGTCATAAACCGATATGGGAAAGCCCACATTGGAATGTTGCGGGACAAGGGTAACTATTTTGCTCAGCTTTTTTCTTGGTATCGATCGATAGTCTTTATCATTGATAAAAATCGTGCCGGTTTGCGGTTCCCAGATCCGGCAAATGTTTTTCAGCATGGTTGACTTGCCGGAACCATTTGGTCCTATTATCCCGTGAATCTTGCCTGGTTCAAAGTTTGCCGAGATCCCGCTCAGGATCGTATTATCTTCAATCGCAAAATGGATGTCATTTAATTTCAGCATATAATTTGTGGGGATTGAAATAATAAAGATTTAATAACAGAACCTTAATTTATAAGCAACCGGCAGAATGAATTTTGATATCTTCCCTTCAAAAAAGCCAAACAATACGGTGACAATAACAGTAGTTATAGTGAGATTCGAAGAAAAAGCGGTTGTAGTCCCCAATGCCGCCCATATAAAGACCTGACCGAGTAGGAGCTGAAAGGTATATAGTACCCGAAAATTTTATGATAGTTTTGGGTTCTCTCCCCGGCGGAGTTTTATTTCCACGATTTTGAACTATGTCCTGCCTTCAACAATTTGGGCAGACCCGTCGCACGCATGGTGCAGAAAATAGATTAGTACCAGCAGATGGGCTGTAAATGACAGGTTATGAAAGAAGAATTTGAAAATCGGTGGGAAACAGAGAAACAGGCAAATCGCCCCCAGAGACTGGCCGATTGCAATTCCCACATGGGCCCTGATTAATTTTGGGATTTCGTCCTTTATTTCTCCCAGCGCCTCCGGATAATCAAGATGGTCAATAAATTCTGAGGTATAAGTGCTTGATATCATTTATATTCATGGTAAACATCACCCCCCGGATGACAGCCACCTTTAATTCCTGTTCCGCCATTGAAAGCATGGTAAAAAGAATAACATCATCAAGAATGTTTTTAACGCTAGTGTAGTGTTTCTATAACGGCTTTTCAATGGCATCATATTATTTACTAATTAATACAGCGACATGTGCTAACAGTTCGCGTCAAGCTAATATAGAAACACTACACTAGTATAGCAGATATTTCCAATTTCACCATACCGGTAAAAAGGAACGCTGATAAAGGCAAATATATTAATTTTGTTTCCACCGAATAGAAAGAACCATTTTTTCTTCCAAACCTCACTCAATATAAAGCCTTTTTCGCTCCAATATACTTATTTCACCCCATTTACTTTAAAAGACTATAAATTTAATAGTTTAGTACCTTAGTTAAAAAAAGAATTTGGGTCATATTTAAGCCAACGAAAAAAATAATCTGCGTTTTTTTTGATTATTTGTTGTTACCTAACTATGAAGCAAGCAAACCAAAAGTTGGATAGGGGGTTGCACATGCTTTTAGGTAACCCTGATTGATGATTGCCGTTTCTCAACCATTGACAATTCCAATTAACGGAGGTGCCACATGAGATTGTTAATATTGCTTGCTCTGGTCGTCATTTTTTGTGTTTCAACTGCTGTGGCTGATTGTGACTCGGATGCAAGGGAAGCCTATGAAAGAACGGTGACGGATTGCCGATCAGCATGGGATGGTCCATATGATGCTCAAAGGTGTCAAGCTTGCATTGATGAGGCGAAAGCCGAATACGAATCGGCCAAAAAAGGATGTGAAGATAATCAAAAAGCTCTTCAATCCGATTTTGAGCACCAATTATGAATCGTGCAAAAAAGGATGTGAAAATATGGAAAAACCTTTTCAATCCGATGATGAGCCATGAATGGTCTTGTAAAATAAGTTTTGGTTTTTATTTTCAATCTAAAAAGAAGGTTCGAATTGCAATCCTTTTCATGGCGTTCGCAATGCGCAAATTTGGTTCTTTATGTTTGGAATAGTGTTGGGAATCTATCTTTGAGGAATTAAAAAAATGGTTTAAGATTTTCTCTTAATAAATTGATATTATTAGAACTGAGGCGACGAGGTTCGAACTCGCGACCTCCGGCATGACAGTGCGTCCCAAGCCTTCCGCCTATTGATTTTACAGGGTTTTTATTCCGTTAAAAACCATATTTCTGTAAATTTTTACGTCAAATTTTACGTCAAGTTTTAGACCCATCTAACTCTATTAGGAGCGGTGGGTTTTTGATTTTTTAGGAGAGAAGAGGGGTAAGGCGAATTCTGATTAATTTTATTGGAATGATTAGATGAGGGGTTTAGAGGAACATTTCCTTGAAGCCATGGATATCGGTTTTGAGCGTCGCATGAATGACGACCCGGTTGGAATCATCCTCATGCTGTGCTAACGAGACGAAGCTCTTGGCACTCTGGTCGTCAGTTGATTTTCTGAGGTAAGCGTAGATTTTGGTTGTTCCCCTACGATCCCTCCTTTATTTTAGAGTAAATTATATAACTATTTAATTATAAAAGGATTTTATTAAGTTAAAGTCAAGAGGACTTTTCGTTTTTATAAGAAAAATTATTTTTTTATCCGGCATATTAGAGATTGGAATAGGAGAGATCCATATAAGGGAGTCTTGGGAGGGTATTTTTGAGGCAGAATTCAGAAATCTCTTTAATCACTTTATTTGTTACTTTCTGAAAGCAGTAAATTAATAACGTCTAGGAAAAGGTTAGACTGCAATCCGTAATAAACACAACCCAAGCCCGACGACAAACAGCTTCCACCATGTTTTACATTTTGTGTGCAGTATTGAATTGACATACAAGACCGAATTGATTATTGCTCACCTGTGGATAAGCAATGTCTTATCAATAAGATCAAAGGCGATGCCGACTTCAGGAGAAGGGAACCTTTCGAAGCGCACCCTTCAATACCGCGAAGATGGCCTACGCCTGGTGGGATCACAATGAAAATGTTGTATAAGGAATCGCTGATGAAAGTGAGATATCTGCTGCTGGTAGCCTCAACGATCGTCATGTTTCTTGCTTGCGCGGGGAGCAGGGAGCAGGTGAAGAAAAAACCGGAAATCACACCGAATGAAATCTCAGCCGTTCCCGAATTAAAAGAACCCCTGGATGCAGTTGCCCTGACGAAGATAAGAGAGCTAAAGCAGAACCTTGTCATGAACGGAGTTCCCGGAAAATGGTTTGACGAGCAGCTTCAGAATGAAACCTTCCAAATTCACCCCACTATCGATCGCTATTTTCAGCAATCTGCGGAAAAACAGGTCGATCAAGACAAGAAACGCGATGCTTCCTGGTACTTCGTTCGACTGGGTGTGGACGCTAAAATCGAAAAAGGGAAGAGATTCATCGAAGCCCACAGCGATATTTTCAAAAAGGCCGAAGCGAGGCACGGGATTCATCAGGAATTGGTCGCAGCCATCGTGGGCATGGAAACCGATTTCGCCGATCATCATGAGCGCGGAAAATTCTACGCATTCAATTCATTGGTGTCTCAATACATTTTTACAAACCGTAAAAAATTCTCCGTTGGTGAAATCACGGCGCTTTACAAATTTTCACGCATGACGGGACGTTCGCCGCAGTATTTTACGAGTTCATATGCAGGCGCGATCGGTTGGGGTCAGTTCCTTCCCTCGTCTCTGGTGGAGTTTTTCATCGACGCGAACGGCGTTCCTGGGGATGCGGACCCGTTCTCCCTCGAGGATACGATCTTCAGTGTGGAGAACTACCTCCACGAGCATAATCTGTCCGGAAAGAACATCGACGATTACGACGCCAGGTACAAAGCCGTTTTTGCCTATAACCACAGCGATATTTACGTGAAAGCGGTTCTTTTCATTTATAACGGGTTGCGGGATTATTTCAAAAGGCCAAATGAATATTAACCCCTTAATGATTATTTAATGCAAAAGGTAACAGCTGCAATTCTTATCAACGATGGACAAGTTTTAATAGCCAAGAGAAAAAAAGGGGATAGATTGGCTGAAAAGTGGGAATTTCCTGGAGGTAAGATCGAAACAAATGAGACACCAGAGGAATGTTTGAAGCGTGAAATGTTAGAAGAATTTGGAATCGAGGTTTCAGTAGGGGAATGCTTTGGGGAAAGTATTTATCATTATAACCATGGCTCCATTAAACTTTTAGCATATCAAACCCATTGGGAGGGTGGAGACATTGTGCCAAAAGACCATGAGGAGTTTAAATGGGTAAGGCCTAATCAGCTTGACCTTTTTGATTTTGCCCCAGCCGACCTTCCTTTTGTTGAAAAATTAAAAAAGGGGAGTGGATGAATTTTAATCACCATCTAAATCTTGGCGATGCTATAAGGAATGATCAATTAATTCGTTTGTTCAAATGCAGTCCCCAGGGAGGGATGAGACGATCTCATAAAACCGATACATTAGTTATTGTCTCCGACCACACTAAGAAAATTTATGAAGACAGGCGGGAAGAAAACACTTTCCAATACACTGGCAAGGGAATGGTGGGAGATCAGAACCTTGATTTCGCTCAAAACAAGACTTTAGCCCAATTACCTTTGAATGAAGTGGATGGCTACCTATTTGAGGTATTTGAAGAAGGGGAATGCACATTTATGGGAAGAGTTGAACTGGCTGGAAAACCATACCCAGAAGAGCAGCCGGATAAGTTTTTCAAAGAACGGAAAGTTTGGGTGTTTTTCCTCAAAGCTTTTCAAGATAAGCAGATGCCAACAATACCAGAATCGGTAATTCTTAAAAAACAGGAACAAAAAGAAAAGCAAAGAAACTTGTTTATATAAAGATGAATTGGGAGATTGTGATAAGGTTGATTGGAAATATTTTTATGCGGATGCAGTCGGCTGAAAGAAGAAGTTCAGAAGACCAATGTAGAGAGGAGAAGGCTGGTAAAAAGGTAAGTGCTGGAGAATCAGCTAAAATTGAAACCGTGAAGTATTTACTTATTTGCCAGCGTCCCCACGTCCGTGCTTCGTGGTGTCCTCGTGCGGCCACTGGAATTCGTGCTCAAAACCTGCTCTCCTAATTTCTGTTTTGGAAGTTTGATGATGATCAGTCCGGCAAAGATCTTATTTTATCTCATTGAATTAATTCATTGTTACGCCTTCGTTTACTATTCTAATTTTCTTTTTTTTTATTTGCAGCGCACATTCGGCTTCGGTGAGGTGAAGAATCTGCTGACCGCGGCCCTCGGCGGCCTTGTCTATATTGTCGCAGCCTGGCAGGGGGGCAAATGGGTGGAGCGCTATGGGTGCATCAGGATGCTTTACATGGGCTCCTGCGGCGTCATTTTGTCTCTGGCCCTAGGCATGGTATGCACTACCCCAACAGCGCAGGTCATGGTGTTTTGTTTGTGGATAGTGGGGATTTCTTTTATCTGGCCGGCCCTTGAAACGCTGATCAGTGAAAAGGCGGGCGCATCTCTGTCGAAAATGGTCGGCATCTATAATGTCATCTGGGCCGCCGGTGGTGCGGTAGGATACTTCACGGGGGGTATTTTGATAGAGAAATTGGGCATGGCAAGCTTGTTCTGGCTTCCCCTTGGGCTTACGGTTGTCGAGCTTGCCATGCTGCCATGTGCCGCAAGATGGCTGAAAAAAGAAAATGATCGTCAATGTCATGAGGAGCCCCTAGCATCGCCGTTCTGTCCGGCAGACGCCAAACGGTTCTTGCGGATGGCCTGGCTTGCCAACCCTTGTTCCTATGTGGCGATCAACACCGTCGTCCCGTTAATTCCCTCCATTGCGGGAAAACTTGCCCTTTCAACAGGCATGGCGGGCATTGTCTGTTCCCTCTGGATGTTCGCCAGGCTGGCTGCTTTTGCGGCCTTTTGGCGATGGACGGGTTGGCATTACCGTTTTCGGTGGCTGGCGGGGTCTTTTCTGCTGATGATCGTCTGCTTTTTGGGATTTCTCATAGCGCAATCGATCGGATTGCTTTTGGTCGCGCAAGTTGGCTTCGGCCTGTCAATCGGGCTCATCTATTACTCATCCCTCTACTATTCAATGAACGTGACTGAGAATCAGGGTTCAAACGCCGGCCTTCATGAGGCAATGATCGGGGCGGGCATGTTTATCGGCCCGGCCTTCGGCGCCGCCACCCTCTATCTCGTTCCCGCCGCCATCGGCATCGGTGCCTGGTCAGTGGGCGGCCTGCTTTGTGCCGGATTTTCCGGTTTACTCTTTGTGAGGTATTACCGGACAAAGTCATAAAGCGGGACAGAGGGATGCTCAATAACTAGTATGGTGTTCCCGGAATATCAAATAAGCTCATCAAAAACTTTCTTTACAACATCAACATAATTATCCCGGTGATGTGTCTTATTTATTCTTTTTCGTATTTTTTCCCCGTTTTCAAAAAAGCTTCCCATATAAGTCCAGATTTCTTTCATTTTATTGGTAAGATGCGCGGGGCCAGACAAAATTTTCGAGTGTTCATCGAATAAATTATCATGGAAAGCCCTCATGATTTTAATTTTTTCACCATAAGGCTTTTCAGTATTGAATTTAATTTTTTCCGCAAGGAAAGGGTTTCCGATCAGGCCCCTGCCGATCATCCACCTTTCGACTGATCCGAACCGTTTCGAAAGCATTTCCAGTTTCTCCAAAGAATCGATATCCCCGTTATAGACAACCCTGTGCTGCGATAGGCCAAAACACTGCTCGAACATATCGAGGTCAACTTCACCTTCATAGTATA
>CAVSIB010000045.1:0-16465 GCA_963727835.1 uncultured delta proteobacterium | reverse complement strand
TCTCACTATTAAGCGATGGAACTATTAGGCGAAAAGCTGAAAAGTATCCGGACAGCAAGAGCCTTAAGTCTTTGGGACTTAGCGAAAAAAACATACCTTACCCGGAGCTTTCTCTCCCAGATAGAACAAAACAAAACCTCGCCTTCTATTAATGCTCTGATTAAAATTGCAGCTGCCTTCTTGCCCCTGTGCACGGCAGTATGAAATGCCGTAACCATGAAATGCATGAAAAATGTTTATCCTCTAACAGACAATTGTGTTATCTGCTTCAATATGTTGAACTCGGTCCTGCAAAAAAGTGAATTTTTAGAGGTACTCTTATGAAAAAGGTCTGGGTGGAGGAGGACAAATCAGAATAATCCAATCGGCAAGCGGTTAGTATCGACTTTTGCTTGTTGGGTTCACAGGAAGAGTGATGGAAATCTGAATAGACTGGGCGCCTTTTCCGCCCTTTAGCGCAGCAACCATTCCGGTTATAGTATTAATAAACATTTCCTGAATAAATGGCTTGAGCGGGGCGTACGCACCATCAAGAGTAAGCGACACTGAAGGTGAAGGCTTGGTTTTTAGAAATTTATCTTCAATCAGGTCAGCTAATCCTTTCACATCGTTGATGTCAAAATAAGGCACCTTAAGGTCAAAGTGCTGATTGCTGGCGACTGCGATCAGGTTATCATCCTCAGTGCAGAGGAGCTCTTGATGAACCTCCTTGCGAAACACTTCGACTTTGTACTTATTCCCTCGTTTATATCCTTCGGTAAAGACAATATCCACTCCTGAAGATAAGCGGCGGCAATAGTGTCTAAGGTCGCTTCCTGATTGATGTCTTTTATTATGGCAACCTTAGTAGGGGAGGAAATGGCGACTGTTGAAGCCCCTGCTTTTTTATGGCGCCAGGTATCTTTACCTTCACGGTCAATGTCAAATCCGTGAGTGTCGTGCTTGATGGTACCAATATTTACCCTCGGTTTTTAATTTCCGCGATGAGTTTTTCTAAGAGAGTAGTTTTGCCGCTGTCTGACTTTCCAACAATTGAAATGATCGGGGGCATGGGTCCTCCTTTTTGGTGGTGAAAGAGAAACTTATTTTTTTTATCATCATGATGATGAAGCACTGCGAAGGATTGTAGGGATTATATCTTTGATACCATCAATCGCAAACTGGACTGCAATGACTGATAAGAGTAATCCCATCAAACGAACTAAAATATTGATTCCTGTTTGCCCACAAAGCTTCATAAGATATTGAGATTCTTTTAAAATAAAATACGTAAGCCCTGAGACCACCACGATGGTGGAAAGAATTGATCCCGTAGTGGATGAAATCGTGGCAGCTATTGCGTAAAAGGATAATGGTGGTTATTGCGCCTGGACCACTTAACAAGGGAATTGCTAAGGGGAAAAAAGACACATCGTCTTTTTCCTTGGCTTCGCGTTCTTCTTGGGGACTGGTTTTTTGAGAGGGTTTAAAAACAAACAGCATTCGGAGGGAGATAATAAAAATGAGAATTCCCCCAGCTATTTTAAAGGCTCCGATCGTGATATGGAAAAGGTTAAGAATTAAATTTCCGGTAAAAAGGAAAAATATCAGGATCAATCCACTGGCAATCGAAGCTTTCCCTACAATCTGTTTGCGCTCAATAAAATCATTTTTCGGAGTAATGGCGAGGAATAAGGGGACGTTTCCGATCGGGTCAACGATAAAAAAGAGGGCGGCAAAAGCAAAAGAAGTAAAATTGAGGTATTCACTGGCCATAAAAAATTCTCCGATAGTAAAAAAATCCTGTTATTGACAGTGGTTATGCTGGCACTGTTCGCGTCGGCGGTCAGCCTGGAATTTTGATTTCAGGGTAACCACAGAAGGATATTAACAATATCATTTATTTACACGCTTGACAAGAGCCGTTAAATGATTACTTTAAAAAAATTATTAAAACCTAAAAATTGATTTTAGAGAGGAAAAAGTTAGCTATGAGATTAGATAAATTTACTATCAAAGCGCAAGAAGCAATCGTTGAGGCTCAGACTATTGCAAAAAATAATGACCATCAACAGGTTGAGCCGGAGCATCTTCTTCTTAGTCTCATTGAGCAACAGGAAGGACTTCTCGGGCCTCTTTTGAAAAAACTGGGAACTGATCCAAACTCTGTAAAAAGTAAACTGAAAGAAGTAATTGATAAAATTCCCAAGGTTTATGGGGGGGGGAAAGGGACAGGCTTACATTTCTCCCCGGACTGAAAAAGTTTTGGATGAAGCGCTTAATGAGGCAACGCGTCTCAAGGATGACTATGTGAGTACCGAGCTTATTCTTCTTGCTATTGCTGATGAAAGGGGTGGGAGTGCTGCCAACCTTTTGAACCAAACCGGAGTAACAAAGGATCGGATTCTAAAGACCTTAATAGAGATCAGAGGATCGCAGAGGGTTACTGACCAAAGCCCTGAGGAGAAATACCAAGCTTTAGAACGATATAGTAAGGACCTTACCGATCTTGCCCGTCAAGGAAAACTTGACCCAGTCATTGGCCGGGATAATGAAATTCGCAGGGTCATCCAGGTGCTTTCGCGAAGGACCAAGAATAATCCCGTGCTCATTGGCGAACCAGGAGTGGGAAAAACAGCAATTGTGGAGGGCCTAGCCCAAAGGGTTGTCAAAGGCGATATCCCGGAAACCTTGAAAAACAAAAAGGTGGTAGCGCTTGATCTTGGTTCCCTGATCGCAGGAACCAAATTTCGAGGAGAATTTGAGGACCGTCTTAAGGCAGTGTTAAAAGAAATTGAGGAAAGTGGTGGAGAAATCATCCTTTTTATTGACGAGCTTCATACGGTTGTGGGGGCCGGTGCGGCCGAAGGAGCGATTGATGCATCAAACATGCTTAAACCAGCCCTGGCGCGGGGAGAACTTCGCTGCGTCGGAGCGACAACGCTCAATGAATATCGGAAATATATTGAAAAAGATGCGGCTTTGGAAAGACGTTTCCAACCGATCATAGTTGGTGAGCCCACCGTGGAAGATACCATCTCTATTCTTCGCGGTTTGAAAGAACGATATGAGATCCACCATGGTGTTAAAATCCAGGATGCTGCCCTGGTGGCAGCAGCTACGCTTTCCCACCGGTACATTGCTGATCGTTTTTTGCCGGATAAAGCGATCGACCTTATTGATGAGTCTGCTTCCCGGCTTCGGATCGAGATTGACAGCCTTCCCACGGAAATTGATGAAATTGAGCGGAAAATAACCAAGCTGGAAGTCGAGCGGGAGGCATTAAAAAAAGAAAAAGATCGAGCTTCCAAAGATCGGCTTTCAAATTTAGAAAAAGAGCTTAACGAACTAAAAGAGAATATCAAAGGAATGAAAGTTCGCTGGCTCCTGGAGAAAGAATTGATCCAAAGCATCCAACGGCTCCGGGAGATCGCGGAAAATCTAAAGATCAAATATGAACAAGCCTACGAAAATGCCCGGAGAACTAACCTGAATGAGGATTATCAAAAGGCGGCTGAGGCGCAATACCTTCTGAAGAAGGCCCAGGATGAACTTGAAGAGAAGATCAAAAAACACCAGGAAATTCCTGAAGGCGAGCGGATTTTGACGGAAGAGGTAAGGGCTGAGGATATTGCTGAGATTGTTGCTCAGTGGACCGGTATTCCGGTTTCCCGGATGATGGAGGGGGAAATTGAAAAATTGATCCACATGGAGGAACGAATCCATCAGCGGTTAGTTGGCCAGGAAGAGGCGGTTGCCTTGGTTTCGAACGCGGTACGAAGGGCCCGGTCTGGATTGCAAGATCCTAATCGTCCGATTGGCTCGTTTATTTTTCTTGGGCCAACCGGCGTGGGGAAGACGGAGCTGGGACGCGCATTAGCAGAATTTTTATTTGATGATGAACAGGCCATGGTGCGCATTGATATGTCTGAATTTATGGAAAAACACTCGGTTGCCCGTTTGATTGGTGCTCCTCCTGGATATGTGGGTTATGAAGAGGGGGGTTATCTTACTGAAGCGGTGCGGAGAAAGCCTTATTCCGTGATCTTGTTTGATGAGATTGAAAAAGCCCACGCTGAGGTCTTCGATCTTCTTCTGCAGATTTTAGATGAGGGGAGACTCACCGATGGCCATGGAAAAACCGTTGATTTTAAAAATACTATCATCATCATGACCTCAAACTTAGGGAGCCAGTGGATTCAGGACCTGGGTATGAAAGAGAAAGATTATGAATTGATGAAGACTCGGGTAATGGAGGTGGTGCGCAACAGTTTTAAACCAGAATTTCTTAACCGGATTGATGAGATCATTATATTTCATAACCTTACCCGAGAGGACATAAAAAAGATTGTGGAAATCCAGATGAAACACCTCAAGAGCCGGCTACAAGAGAGAAAAATGGATATTGAACTAACAGAGGAGGCAAAAGAGCTGCTCTGTGAACTCGGCTATGATCCAACTTACGGGGCGCGACTACTTAAGCGGTCAATTCAAAAGTATATCCAGGATCCTCTGGCGTTTAAAATACTGGAGGGAAAATTTGTTGACGGAGACATTATTGTTGTGGATTGCGACCGGACACGAAAAGAATTTATCTTTAGTCACTCAAAGAGGAGTGTAAAAAAATAAGGCTTATGAGGGGAACCTTCTAAAACAATGCTGATGAAGAGTTAGAAATAAAAGGATAAACAAAAATTCAAATGAAAAAGGTTACCCCTTTTTAAAACAAAAAAAGAGAGAGGTTAAAAAATTTACCTCTCTCTTTTTTTACTTTGTGATCTTCTGCTGTAAAAAAAATTATTTAGCGGCTTTTTCAGCAGCGGCTTTAGCAGCGTCTACAGCAGCGGCATCAGCACCGGCTTTAGCAGCATTTTTCGCAGCATCTACAGCAGTAGGAGCAGGAGCAGCAGCCTCAGGAGCAGGCGCAGCTTCGGGAGCAGGCGCAACAGCCCCAGGAGCGGGAGCAACAGCCCCAGGAGCGGGAGCAGCAGCCTCAGGAGCGGGAGCAGCAGCCTCAGGAGCGGGAGCAGCAGCCTCAGGAGCGGGAGCTGCTTGTTCAGTTGGTGGAGTTGCTGGCGCTGCCTCTTCAGCTTTTTTCTTGCACGCACTTAAAGTCAAACATACGCAGGTTAGGGCTACCAAGAGTACAATCAAGAGTTTTTTCATTTCGTTATACCTCCCATTATTTGTTGTTGTTAATGTAAAAACCAATTTTTAATGGCATAGTTATTTGCTTGTCGGTATAAAGTCATCCCGCCGATTTTTAGCCCACGCTGCTTCACTATGGCCGGGATCTAACGGTTTCTCTTTGCCCAAGCTCACGGTTTCGAGCCGATCAGCGGAAACGCCTAATTTAACCAAATATTCTTTAGCACTGGTAGCTCGGCGGTCGCCTAAGGCTATATTGTATTCATTAGTGCCGCGCTCATCACAGTTGCCTTCGATCCGGATATTAACAGTGGGTTTTTTAGCAAGCCAGGCAGCGGTTTTGTCGAGATTTTTCCTAGCATCTGACTTCAGATTTGATTTGTCATAGTCAAAGTAAATCGGCATAAGGGCACCTTCTGCTTGCGCTTCTTTCAATAAGGCTGCTAATTCCGCTGACATTACCTCTGGAGAGGGTGCTTGTTCTACGACTGCTGGGGGAGCAGTTACAGTTTCAGCCGCAGTCGTCGGTTTTCCTTTCATGCAGCTACAACCAGATAACGCCACCAGTAAAACCAATAAAATGGGGATGCTTAAACCTTTAATCCATTTCTTCGACATTACTCAATACTCCTTTCTTTTGTTTGTTAAACACGAATATTTGGAGGATGTTAAAATATATATTTTCCTTTTTTTTGCTAATAACTTTATTTTCTTAATTTTTTACCATTTATATTTAATTTCCTCCTTATTTTACACCATCAAACTCTGTTGTGCGGGTCACCCCCTTTCTTATTATACGATTATATCAATTTTTGGAAAATTTAACAAAATTACTTAATATGCAACTAAGATAATTTTTTAAAAAATAAAAATAATTTTAAGCAATTAAAGTCAGTTAAGACCCACTAGCGTTTTTGCTACCTGATTAATCCCTCCGTCCTTAAGCTCAACCGGTTTAAACACTGCACTTTTTTTTGCAACAACCAATTTAAGCTACCCCACATTTTCTGACCAAGGAAGAAGCTCGTCTAAGCGCACGCAGTGCTTTTAATGCTTATTTCCAGCAATGTTTAACTAAAAGAAAAATTATATTGCTCAATATAGTATTTTGCAAGTAAAAAATTACCTAAAACCCTTTATTAAAATAGGGAAGGGAACAAGCGGAGACTACTTTAACGATCAAGAGATTCTTTCCGAATCGCTCTCTTTTTTGTTTTATCGTTCAGTTTCCGATTCCAGGTTGTTCCCAGTCAGACACGTATTCTCCCAGGATTGAATTTTTTCTTCTAAAAACCCCAGAACCTTTGTCCAATGTTCGGGGCCAGATTTATTAAAGAAAAAGGTCTCACCATTGATAAATTTACACATTTTTTTCTCTCTGCAGGAATGTATGATTTTTTTGACTTTAACAGAGCAAAAAATGTTCGCTAACCTAAAAATGCCTGCTATTTTTGTTATATATTAAAGCCAATAATTTTTAGAAAAGTAAGGAGATTAGTCGGCCTGGAACGAAACAAATATTTCATCACACCAGTTTTATAGATTAATTTCTGAGTGTTAAGAGGTAGGGGATTACTTAGCTCAGTTTTGCTTTTGATGTTGGTTTTGTCAAAACTGTATTTTACCTCTTGAAAGGCAGAACGGAATCGATTTACTTCTTCCTTTACTTTTTTCTTGTCAACTACACATTCCTTAATTAACTCGGCAATTCTTCGCATCTCCTCTTTGCCCATGCCAAACCGGGTCATTTCTTGCACACCGATTCGAATTCCTTCTGGGTGATTGAAAGTTGAAAGGGCCTCATGGGGAAGCATGTTCATGTTGAGAATAATGTCGTTCATCTCCAGAGTTATGGATGTCTTCTCTCCGCCATCAAATTTCTTTACATTAACCGCAACCTGATGGCTTTCGGTATAACCAAACTCTTTAGCCCCCACATCGAATCCCAGTTGATCAAGGGCTTCCGCTAAAGCTTTGGCATTGGCGATGACGGCTTCAGCGTATTGTACGCCGAATTCCATCATTTCATAGGTACAGATAGATAACTGGGCCAGGGTGTCAAGGTGATGATTGCTGGAGGAACCAGGAAAAGCGCCTCGATCGATCTTTCTCCAAAAGTTTTCATCCATGTTGCTCAAAATTAACCCCCGCTGGCTCCCAAAAAAAGTCTTATGAGTGCTGGCGGTTATCAGGTTGGCTCCTTCTCTAAGGGGATCTTGAAATTTTTTTCCGGCAATTAGTCCCAGCACATGGGCAGCATCATAAAGCATAATAATATTATTTTCCTGGCAGATCTCAACGAGGTCGGCAATTGGTTCAGGAAACAAAAAGAGGCTCTTGCCCAGGACGATCAGCTTGGGTTTGACTCTTCGGATCAAATCTTTGGTCTTTTCCACATCAATATGATAGCTGTCCTGGGTTAAAGGAAAATCAATAATATTTTTAGTGAATTTCCCAACCGATCCTTGTCGGTGATGGCTGATATGCCCCCCTCCAGGTGTAGAATTTACCATTACCACATCATTGTAGTTGATCAGGCGGCTAAAAACTGCTTCATTAGCATTGGTGCCGCTGATTGGCCGGACCTCGCAATGATTACACTCAAAAAGCATTTTGAGATCGCCTTTCAGGTTACTCTCAATGGTGTCAACAAAATTTGTCCCTCGATAATATCTTTCTCCCGGATGGCCTTCAGCATAACGGTGGGCAAAATCTGATCCTGCCTGAGACCGTGCTCGGCGGCTCATGACATTTTCGCTAGCAATTAAGTTGATACAGCTCATTCGCCATTCGTTCTGCTGACTGATAAGGCTTTCAACCTCCCGAACCTTCTTTTCATACATAACTTAATGTACCTCCTTTTTAAAAAAACAAGGGTTAAGATTAAACGCTTGCAAAGAAGAAGTCAATCTTTTCCTTATGCTGTATGAGGAAGGGGTGATAGAAAAAATGTCTTTTATTAATTTTTCTTAGGATAACGGAAAGTTAATCGGACGACTAAAAATGACCGTATTACGTGCATCGAATGTTTCTGGTGGGGCAGTAGAAAAGCATCCAAAGCTTTAATGAAGTATGATGTTTATTAAATCAACTGAGTTTTTAATCAATACCTTGGCGCCGCTTGCAATAAGCTCTTCTGCTGTTCGAAAACCCCAGAGCACCCCAACCGGATACATACCTGCAGCAAGGGCGGTCTTCATATCTACTTCCGAATCCCCTAAAAATAGAAATGTGCGTGAGGGGAGCTTCAAGTTTTCCGATATACCTAATGCGGCAGAAGGGTCAGGTTTTTTTGGCACAAAGGGCTTTTCTCCCTGGATAATAGAGAACTGCCACTTCATCAAAAAAGTCGCTACCATTTCTTTGGTGAAATCATCTGGCTTGTTCGAGAGAATGGCCATTTTGATTCCCTGATTAGTCAGGTAATTAAGAATATCAGTAACTTCTGGATAAAGACGGGTTTTTTTTGTCCACGTTTTACTATATTCCGCTCGCATCAGGGTGACACAATGGGTGATAAAGTCTTCCTCGAATTTTTTTTGGGGAAGTGCTCGTTGGACTAAATTTTTTATTCCTTCACCGACAAAGTATTTGTAAGTTTGAAGATCGTGCTGCGGAAAACCGAAGCGGCTTAGCACGCTATTGGTTGCGTTAGCAATATCCTCAAGCGTATTCAGCAATGTCCCATCAAGATCAAAAATAACTGCTTTATATTTCATTTCTTGTTTTTTCAAATTTTAATCCTGAAGATTTGACCAGACTAAAATACTGGTTAAATTTGGTCAATATTTTTTTTATGGCACTTTAAACAAGAAAATCTGAGGTGTTGTCGTATTGGAGAACCGTTTAACATGAAAAATTATAAATGAGACAAAGGCCTTTGTTTTTCGTTGCCAAGCGCGACCGAAGAACCTTGCGAGGATCGTTCGTTGGGAGATAGATAGACGCCTTCAGCTGGGGGTTTTGTCGATAGGTTTATATGTGTTTTCCAAATTTCCAGAACGGTATGAGCCTATCAAACTCAAACAGGGTTTGCATAGCCATATTTTCCGTGGGGATGCCACACTCCTCAACCGCTGCTAAAGGGTTTAAGCCTCCGGCCACATCATTCCCATCCTTCCTTCGAAAACCGGAATGTCTAACAAAGGACGGCCGGGCTTGCCGCTCAGGAGAATCCCCCCTAAACCAACGTGATCGAGTTTTTTTCTGATTTTTTTAACTAACTCATGCTTCATGCTGTAAAAAAGGTTATCTATATGTTGTGGGACCAGAAAATAAGTCCAGGAAGAAACCGCGTTGCCAAGTAGGGATGGAAAGGAAGTACCCTTATGGTAAGACCATAATTACCACTTTTTTGGCAGGAAGCACACCGTCCTTCAAAGAGGAATTTCCCATTCCCGAGTGAACGCACTAAATCCATCTTAGTTGTTTCTGGAGCTATGATCGTGTCAAGAGCATCAACTTTTTCGGAATATATTTCAACTGTAACATCATCCGCGGTTAAATTTCCTAAATAAATAACTGCTTGAACGGTTAGTTGAACGGCTACTTTTAAATCGTTTAAGGGCCCAGTGGTTACGGACTCTATCTTTATTTTTTTCAAGGAGTTGGCAAAGATTGTATACTACTGATCGGCAATGCTCAAGTAATTTATAATCAATTATAGTGGTATTCATTAAAGTTTTTATGGGAGGGGTCGGTAAAGCGTATCTTACCCCATAACACCACGACAGCCCGTTTTTTAGCAAATTTTTTAACTTGGGTTAGGATTAAAACCTTTCCGAAGGAGGACTCGGTCAACTGCCTCCAAAACATCGTTCACGGTGATAGCATCCATGCAAAGAAGGTTTTGGCATTCCCGGATGCGGCAGGGGTTACAGGAAACATCTTTTCGGATGACAATGGCTTCTTGCCCAAACGGAGCGTTTTCTATGGGATCAGTAGGGCCAAAAAGGGCAATAACCGGGGTGCCGACGAATGCGGCCAGGTGCATGGGCGCGGTGTCATTGCCGATAAAAAGGTCGCATCGCCTGAGGGCCTCGGCTAACTGGGTGAGGGTTTCGGGTTGGCATAAAACATAGTGGGATTCGGCCATCTGTTTTGTAATCTTATTGACACGCTCTCGTTCATCATTGCCTGCGGTAAAAAAAATTTTTCCTCCGTATTTTTGGATAATGCTGTCAGCCACCTGCGCGAATCGGCGCACGCCCCATCTTTTATACGGGGTGCTGAGGCTGCTTCCCGGATGTATGATGATCTTTGGCCCGGAAAAGGAAGTTAATTCGGAAAAGATGGTCGAGGCAACAACCTCGCGGTCTTTTTCCGAAATTGGTATAAGAGGGTTATGTTCATCAATTTTCAAACCGAGGTGTTTCACCAGCAAAAGATTTCTTTCCACCCGGTTGATTTTATAATCAGGAAGGGTGACCTGTTCGTTGATAAATAAAAAATTCCCTTCTTTGGAAAATTTCCGAGTGTAGCCGACCCGGCGTTTAACTCCGGTTAAAAAAGTAATGAGCCCGCTTTTGAAAAGCCCGTGAAAGTCGAGCACAAGATCAAAATTTTCTTTTCTCAACTTTTTAGTTAACCGGATTATTTCTTTGAGGGTTTTAACGCTCAGAGGGTTTTTTTGCCACTCCTTTCGGGGGAGCACAAAAACTTTATTTAAATCAGGGTGGTTTATTAAAAGGGAAGCGGCCCGGTCCTCAACCACCCAGGCGATGTAAGCGTCAGAGAGATTGTGCCGCAACGCTCTTAAGGCAGGAAGCGTGCGGATAACATCCCCGATTGCCCCTAAGCGCACAAAAAGAATTTTTGGGTTTTTTATTTCCATGGAGGCTATTTTATCGGAGTGAGGCTCTTTGTCAATATGATAACTGCTTCAATATAATGAATTTCCTTGTAAAATAAAGTAGTTTATGGTTTAGTATCATCATTTTAACAATAATCTTTTCTCAAATAATCATGTTTGGCAAAAAAAATATTCCTCCTGCATACAACCTCATCGAACAAGAAAAGAGGGCTTTCATTGTAAAAGATGACTGGAAGGAGAAGCTCCTTTCAGTGGGGATTGCTGATCCAGACTTTTTTTTAAAACAATCCTTGCCAAAAGAAGAAAATTATTTTGGAAGGGGAGCGTTAAAAATCATCGCGCTACCCGGCGAGGAAAACGAGCGGATTGTAATCCGCCATTTTCAACGCGGAGGAATAATCCAAAAATTTATCCCTGACCTTTATTTCGGAGAGTCACGGCCTTTAAAAGAGCTTTGGGTCGGATGCTGGGCAAAAGAAAAAGGAGTACCCACCGCTGACATAGTAGCGGCCTGCCATACTAAGGTCTTCGGGAAATTGCACCAGGGTGATCTGGTCACCAGAGAAATTAAACACGGGGAAGACCTTGCGACCTATCTCAAAGAGTTAGAACAGCCGTTAACCAAGGAAAAGGTTTTGGAGAAAAGGAGCGTTATCAAAAAGGTAGGTGCACTTGTGCGCTCGATGCATGAGGCGGGTATTTTTCATGGCGACCTCAACCTGAAAAATATAATTCTCCAAACAACTGATCCCCAAAATATAAAGGGCTACCTTATTGACTTTGACAAATCCTTTGTCAAGTCTCATTTGAAAGAAAACCTGAGGACTCGAAATCTCCTTCGCTTAAACCGCTCGACGGAAAAATTTAAAAAACAGGGATTAACCTCTCTTACGCGAACTGACGTGCTCCGGTTCCTCTTGGCATACTTGCAGAATCCTCCTGACTTTAAAGTTCGTCTTAACGATTTAAAACAGCAGTATAGGCGGCATATGTGTCTTCATCGCTGGGGAGAGAGATTTTCAAAGCTCTTTTAAAAAAGAGCATGAGAGTAAAATGGAGCCGGATTTTGCGTTGCTTGTCAAAGTTCGTCAAATACATTCCTCTACCAGGGGCAGCTACGGTTCACGACGAATGAGCAGCCAACTTTGGAACGATGGCTACAATATTGGTCGATACCGTGCCCGAAGCCTGATGAAAAAAGCCGGTGTATTCGTAAAACTCCGCCAGAGATTCAAAAGAACCACTGATAGTAATCACACGTTTCCGGTCGCTCCAAATCTTTTGAATCGTCAATTTGAAGTCGAGCGACTCGATACGGTCTGGTGTGCCGATATAACCTACGTATGGACCCTTGAGGGGTGGTTGTATCTGGCTGTTGTCATAGACATATCCTCCCCCACGTAAAATAGCCGGGCTGGGCTATGAGCAACCACTTAAAGGCTTCCCTGGTCAAAGAAGCCCTATTGATGGCTTATCAGCGTCGAAAGCCTAAAAAAGGATTAATCCATCACTCCGATCGTGGAAGTCAATACGCCGGCAGTGAATACCAAAACTTCTTGGAATAATACGGCATGATCTGCAGCATGAGCCGCAAGGGCGATTGCTGGGACAATGCCGTTGTGGAAAGATTTTTCCATTCTCTTAAAACCGAATGGCTATCTGATATCATTTATAAAACCAGGGATGATGCCAGAAGTGATGTAATCAGGTATATTGAAATGTTTTATAACAGTCACCGTCTCCATTCGTTTTTGGGGTACAAACCCCCAAATATTTTTGAGAGTAATTTTGCTTTGGTAAAAGTCGCTTAATTGTGTGTCCTTTTTTACTTGACCAGATCAAGAGGGTAAAAGAGAAGATTTGCAAAGCATTGCGGAAGACATTTTATTCAAGATCAAAACTTATGGTTTTTTTATTGTTCTCATGACTAAAAAGGATAAATTAGAAAGTAATAAATACACCACCATTAGCTGGTTAATCGAAGAAAAAGGAGCGGCTTTAGCTTTTTGTCATCGCCCTCTTATTATAGTCGAAGAAGGGGTTGACAGGCATTATGTCGGCTTTCTTCAAAGTGATGATGAGATGATTTATTTTGAAAGGGGAAATTTTGACGAAAAAATAAAGGAAGCAATAACAAAAATTGATAATACTTTTAAAAGAATCGAAGGAAACGAAATCGAACGGTGGTGAAAAATAACACTTGAAGAAAAATAATGGGGTCACTGCTTGGTTTTGGTCTAACGCGCTCTACGTTCCACTTCACTGTCAAATGGGTAATCTGACCCCAATACTTTCTTTATCATCGCGCACAACAGAAGGAGGAAAGCCTGATGAAGACATTTAGACTGATTGTCATTCTTACTCTTAGCCTTGTCATAGCGTTGGCTGTCGCGCAGAACACCGCCCAGGTTCAAGCGCATTTCCTCTGGTGCACGGTAGAGATGCCCGCGATTCTTTTACTGTTTCTGACGGCGGTAGGAGGTTTTGTTTTAGGGCTACTTGTGGCGTTGTTCATGCGAGGCGGCGCTCAATCAAAATAATAAACAAAAGGAGCAAAACATGGCCATTGCTTTACCCGAGCTTCCTTATGCAAAAGGTGCGTTAGCACCAATCAGGAAAAACCATCAGGGTCAGGTCTATACATTTGACAAATAGGAACGATCCGGACACTCATTGCAAGGGCGGGGCTGAGGAAACGGTCATAAAATTATAACATTCCTCTTGGCAATGAAATGAGGAAAAGTAGCCTGTTCTCTTTTCCATACACACACGCCTCGCATCATTGTTTAGTGTTGTAGCATTATATCGTTATTTACTTCGTTTGAATACTTATTTGGGCAACAGTCCGTCAAGACCTTACCCCAATGCGCTTCCGGCAGGTTGTTGAAAAAGTTTTTTCAAAAGGCGTTTACATCGGGAATGATCACGATTTGAAGAAAGCAGTAAGAAGGATTTCTCATGAAAAATCGAATTCTCATAACATGCCCCAAGGGGATCGCCCCGATTTTGAGTGAAGAAATATGCGCACTCGGTCTGCCGGTCAGCGCTGAAATGGCTGCGGGTGTTGAAACCGTCGGGAGCATGTTCGACTGCATGAAGCTGAACCTGTATATCCGCACTGGACACCGGGTCCTGTTCTTCGTCAAGGAATTTAGCGCTTCAACGCCCCAGGATTTTTATCAGGGCATCAAACGGATCCGTTGGGACGACCTCATTCCTGAAACTGAATATGTCAGCGTTTCCTCCTCCGTGGATAACCCGTGCATACAGAACACGCAATTCGCCAATCAGAAGTGTAAGGATGCCATCATGGACCGTATGAGAGAAAGCTGCGGCAGGCGCCCCGATTCGGGTCCGGACAAAACAGGGGTCGCTGTCTTCGTTTACTGGAAAGGAAGCAATTGCAGTATTTATCTTGATACATCCGGAGAACCTTTGGCGCGACGCAGCTATCGCAAAATTCCCTTTAAGGCCCCCATGCAGGAGACGCTCGCGGCGGCCGTTATCCTGTCAACCGGCTGGAGAGGCAAGGGGAATTTTCTGAACCCCATGTGCGGAAGCGGTACGTTGGGGATCGAGGCGGCCCTGATCGGATTGGACAAGGCGCCCGGTTTGCTCAGGAACAATTTTGCCTTTATGCATCTGCGGGATTTCCGGCGCGCCGAATGGGACGCTTTGCGGCAGGAGGTAAGAAAAAAAAGCAAAAAGGGGCTTGAGGGGAAAATGATCCTGACGGATCTCGATCCTAAAGCCGTTCGAGCAGCACAACAAAATGCCCTCACAGCAGGCGTCGACCACCTGATGACGTTCGGGGTCTGCGACTACTCGGAAACGCCGGTACCGGCGGACGGCGGCATTATCGTCATTAACCCCGAATATGGTGAACGACTCGGCGTGGTCAAGGAGCTAGAAGCCGTTTACGAAGGGATGGGAAATTTTTTTAAACGGCGCTGTAACGGCTACACGGGTTATATTTTTACCGGAAATCCCGATCTTGCCAAAAAAGTAGGGCTAAAAACCAGCCGTCGCCTGATCTTCTTCAACAGCCGGATCGAATGCCGGCTGCTTGAGTACAAACTTTATGAGGGAAGCAGGAAGGTTTTCCAAGATCAAAACAAAGACGATCAATGAGCGTCAGATTTTTTTTGCCGCTCCCCCGGGATTAAACCTTCAGCGATGGGGATGGGAAATGGGGACAATCATAAAATTATAAGATTCAACTGGTAATGGGGTCACTGCTTGGTCTTGGTCCAGCGCGCTCTACGTTCAACGTCGCTGTCAAATAGGCAATCTGACCCCAATACTTTCGGGTCGTGTGAACTCACAGCCACTCACGGAGATTCATAATCGACTATGCGTAAACCTGTAGCTTTTCTTTTTTGCGCCTTGCTCTTTTTGGCCACTGAAGCGTGGTCTGGCGAGGTGGGAAGAATTTTGCCCCCGGTGATCGAAAACTCGCTTGGCATGAAATTCGTTCTTGTCCCGGCCGGGGAATTCATGATGGGAAGTGATGAGTCGCCCGAAGCACTCGCCAAGGCATTCCCACAGTATGACCGCTGGCGTTTCCTGAATATTGGCGACGAGGGCGCCCGTGCACAGGGTCCGGATCACCCGATCGTTCTACCTCGGACAGTATAAAGTAACCGTTGGCCAGTTCAAGAAGTTCCTATCAACATCCGGCTACCTACCTGAATCGGTTGCGGATGGCACGGGTGGCTACGGGTATAATCCCGCCTACGATCCCAAAACCTCGAAACGAGGCGATGCATTCGAAGGGCGAAATCCAGTCTATTCATGGCAGAATCCGGGTTTCGCGCAGGGGGACGATCATCCGGTGGTCAATGTCACCTGGAACGATGCCGTGGCCCTGAGCCGTTGGCTCAGCGAAAAAGAGGGAAAGAACTATTGCCTGCCTACCGAGGCTGAATGGGAGTACGCCTGCCGCGCCGGCACGCGAACGCGTTACTACAGTGGTGACGACCCTCAATCATTGTTGAAGGTCGCCAACACCTTTGATGCCGATACCACAAGGAACTGGCCGCAATGGCAATCCTATGCCTTGACGGGACACGACGGTTTCGAATTCACGGCGCCGGTGGGCAGTTTCGCGCCGAATGCATGGGGCCTATACGATATGCACGGCAACGCATGGGAGTGGGTTTCCGACTGGTACGGTGAAAGCTACTATGCAACTCGCCGGTGGATGATCCCCAGGGACCTCCCACGGGATCGGTGCGCGTGCGTCGGAGTGGATCATGGCACACGTGGTCGTTTTATTGCCGGGCTTCGTTCCGCAACTGGAATACACCGCAGACGCGCTACCCGCTGGTGGGCATACGGCTGTTGCGCGAAGTCGCTGTGGACCGGCGTTGAACGATTGAGCGTAGCTCCAACTTGAAATGGCATCCTTCATGGCAAGCCCCGACATCTTCAATTTCTCCGATATTCTTTTCGGGGATTCCGAGGATACCATACTAAATTCGTTCTTGACTTACATGATAACGTACATTAAATTTAATTCATGTA
>CAVSIB010000044.1:0-41258 GCA_963727835.1 uncultured delta proteobacterium | reverse complement strand
CTCCATGAGTTCTGAGAAATGCGATAAAACGACTGAATGCCAAACCTGTGAGGTGGCTCATAAATGCAGTGAAGAAGAAAAAGAAGTCCAAGCCCGAGCTCGACTCAAAGCTTCCATGGATTTGATAAAACATAAATTCATGGTTCTGAGCGGCAAAGGGGGGGTAGGGAAAAGTTCCGTAGCCGTCAACCTAGCGGTAGCCTTAGCCCAAGAAGGTTTTGAGGTAGGACTTTTGGATGCTGATATCCACGGCCCTGACATCCCCAAGATGATGGGGGTAGAAGAGAAGCGGATTGAAAGCAGTCCCGGTGGCCTTTTGCCCATCAGGACAGAAAGTGGGGTCAAAGTTATTTCTGTGGCATTTATACTCCGTCATCGAGATGATGCGATTATCTGGCGCGGTCCTTTAAAACACAATCTTCTTAAAAAGTTCTTGGGAGAGGTATTTTGGGGAGCACTAGATTTTCTTGTCATCGATCTTCCCCCCGGAACCGGTGATGAAGCACTAAGCACCGCTCATCTCATAAAAGATGTCGATGGCGCTATCATTGTCACGACCCCTCAGGACGTGGCTCTTCTGGATGCCAGGAAAAGCATTACCTTTTTGCGCCAAATAAAAATTCCTCTTATCGGCGTGGTAGAAAACATGAGCGGTTTCACCTGCCCCCACTGTAATAAAGAAATAGATATTTTTAAAGTTGGTGGAGGTGAAAGGGCCTCTCAGGAGATGGGAGTTTCCTTTTTGGGGAGGATTCCTCTTGATCCCCAAATGGTTATCTGTTCAGATAGCGGCGTTCCGGTTGTGGCTCAACACCCGGGCTCACAAGCAGGAGAAGCATTGCGGAATATTTCTCACGCCTGGAGAGCGCTCTTAAACGCTTATCAAAAAAAAGAAGCTGAAGTAAAGCCCACATAGATCAGTGGGCGGTTCGTGAGATAGGAACAATGGTGTTTTTACCTGGAGGATACTGCATGAATTCTGACCCGGAAAAAAGATTGCAGGATGGATCTGATCCTGAATCGCTGGAGGAGATCACTCCTGAGTATTCAGAGAAAATACTGGATCGTTGTTTCAGCCCCCGCAACTGGGGAATGATAGAAAACCCTCAAGGTTTTGGAAAAGGGAGTCGTATTTGCGGAGATGGACTGGAGATAAGCTTGCGCATTACGAATGATAAAATTCACGATGCTAAATTTTTTACTGAAGGATGCGGGCCCATGCTCGCCGCCGGAAGCATGGTTACTGAATTGGTTGTCGGGAAGACTATTCTCGAGGCCTTTAAGATTACTCCGGAAGTAATCAATGAGGCCTTGGATGGACTTCCGAAAGAGAGCGAGCATTGTGCGGATACAGCGGCAGATGCACTTAAACAAGCTCTTTTGAACTACCTGGCGTTTAAAAAAGAACCATGGAAAAGGGCTTACAATAAGTAACCTAAAATTGGTACAAAGGGTGAAGTCCGAAAAACACGGTTCCATTTTCTTTTACGTAAAGTTTTTTCTCCTGACAAGAAGAAAATCACAATCCTATCTATGAATATGAATGTAAAAGCTGTGGCGAGCGATTCCAGGTCTTTCTCTTACCAGGGGAAAAGGACGGTAAAATGGCGTGTTCCCGATGCTGCGCAGGGGGGATGTCAAGAAAGTAATCTCCCTTTTTAGCGTTGGCTCAGAACCTTCCTCATCGTCCGGATGCAAACCTTCAGGCTCTGCCTGAGGGGTGTAGGGGCGATAGGGTATCTCCTATTGTAAAGTAAAAACCTTAGACCTTAAGGAATCCTTGTCTGAAACCCTTTGCCAGAATAAGGGGGGGCAGAGGGGAAAATGAGGCGACCTTTTTTGCTAGGGGAACCTGAGGGAGCACCAAGGGTAATTAAAAAATTTTCGCAATCGGGTGTGTCATGAAAAACGCGAGAAAGTTTGATAAGAGGATTACCCTTGGCGGTGTTCCGGATTATGAAGACCTTAAAAAGCTAAAAAAACTTGGACTGCAAGACAGTTATCGACGTGCGCGATGAAGAGGAAAGATTCAGCGGTTGGAGAAGACTCCCCGCGCTCTTGGTTTTAGGTATGTCCGTATTTCCATTTGCTGTGCAGAAATTAAAATTGAGGGCGTTAGGCAATGTTCCCACGCAGTTTACGAAAACGGGAGCGCACCCGTTTACTGTTTTTCCCGGTTTGGGGAAAACTCTTAGCATTTCTTTTGTTGTTTGAAGCGGTCTCCAAGGGAGAGCCCGTTCATGTGGTTTATTGGAAAGCAACCAGGTTTGCTTTTAGATTTTTAAGGGAATTTAGCCCTTCAGGCTTTTTTGGTGAATTTTAACAACGCAGGTACACTATCGAAGCGCTTGTGCAAACCATGCGAAAGCTCAGACCAGATTTTTTTGCTCGATAACTCGCTGAGCGTTTGTTTTTGGCGTTTCCTCAAACCGTTAGTCTATTTACTTCTGGGCTGGAAGTGCGCCTGAGCGAGGAGAAAGTCCGTGCGATATATTTTTGGTCCCGTTGCATCACGAAGACTAGGGAGGTCGTTGGGGATTGACCTGGTTCCTTATAAGACGTGCAGCTTTGACTGTCTTTACTGCGAATTGGGCACCACTACCCACCTGTCGCTTGAGCGTAAAATGTATAGTGCTCCCCAGGAAATTATCGACGAAGTTAAGGGCTATTTGAAAAAGCCCGCTCTTCAACCAGATTATATCACGTTGGGAGGATCGGGAGAGCCGACGTTACATGAGCATCTTGGGGCGATCATTGCGGAGATAAAAAAACTGACCTCCATTCCGGTTGCGGTATTGACCAACAGTTCACTGTTATACCGAGATGACGTTAAAGAAGCCCTTTTGCGGGCTGACGTTATCCTTCCCTCACTGGATACGGTCAGCCCTTTTCTTTTTTCCTTCTTAAACCGTCCTCATCCCGCTCTTGATGTAAAAAAAATCATTCAGGGGTTAATAGATTTTCGGAAACTATTCACGGGTCAGACCTGGCTCGAGATCCTCTTTTGTCGCGGGGTTAATGACTCGGAAGAAGAAGTAATGAGATTGCAGGAGGTGATTCGAGAAATTAACCCTGATAAAATCCAGCTCAACACCCTTGATCGACCACCCGCAGAAGACAGCGTTTTTCCTGTGGGCCGCGAGGAGCTGGAGCGGATCAAGAGGTTTTTTGGAGCAAAAGCGGAAATTATAACCGGCTCGCTCCCCGAAGATGCCCAGGGCAATATCGCGGACAGGAAAAAGCGGGTTTACAATCTGGTAAAAAGAAGACCCTGCACTTTTGATGAAATCTCTTTGACTCTGGGTATCCCAAAGATGGCATTAATGGATTTAATCGAGGTTTTAAAGAACGAGGGGAAGGTCAACCAGCGTCTCCATAATAATCAGGTGTATTACCAGGGGCGGTGACCGGTATCGGCGGTCGAAGAGCCAAAGAGTTCAAAAACCGGTTGAGCAATGCACAAGAGGATAACCGATGGTGGAGGACCTTTTTATTCATAAAGACTTTTGTTTGTGAGGTGAGAGCTATGAAATGCGCGGTGATTGTTGTGGATATGTTAAGAGATACTTTTAGGGGCCCTTCTGATCACCCTATCATTCAGGGGTTTAAGGCTATTATTCCGAAAATTCAGTTTCTTGTGGAGGAAGCCCGTAAGCTCAATGGCTTAATTGTATTTGCCTGTGACAGCTACTTTAAAGACGATTTTCTTTTTAGAAAGGGCACGATGCATGCTCACGCTCTCAGGGGAACCGAGGGAGCAGACATAATTCCTGAGCTGGAAGTAAAACCCGGAGATATTGTATTGCCGAAGCGACGGTTTAGCGCTTTTTTTAAAACTGATTTGGACATAACGCTTCGAAACTATGAAATCGACACCATTGCCGTGACCGGCTTGGCTACTGAAGTCTGTGTGCTTGCCACTGCTATGGATGGGCTCTGCAATGACTTCTATGCTGTGATCATTTCGGATTGTTGCGCTACCCGACGGCGTGAGGATCATGAGGCCACCATTGCAACTTTTTCCCATTTTCCTACCTACCCAACTTTTAGAGTGAGAACCACTGGGCAATTTCTGCGGGAAGCGAGAGAAGGAAAGATTATAGGTGGGGAGTAATTCTTTTTATGGTGTTGCCCGTCATTGAATGACAGGTGATGGTATCTTCTCTGCTCACTACGAAGCATCAGCGTGAAGAAGGGAAATTTGCAGGAGGAGGTGTGAAGAGAAAGACTTTTTAAGCATTAGTCGGTTGAACGTGTTAGTTTGGCAACTATTTTTTGTAATGCCCAATCCGGCGTGGAAGCCCCTCCAATGATGCCAATCTCATGATAGGATCGTAACTGACTGAGATCAAGGTTCTCTTCGCTTTCTCCGAAAAAGGTAGGGATACTTTCTGCTTCTGCGATTTCCACGAGCCTTTTGGTATTGCCGCTTTCTTTTCCCCCAACAACTACAATTGCTTCTACCGCATGGCAAAGCTCTTTCAGTTCTTCCTGACGTTTTCGATTGGCCTCACAAATGGTGTCAAAGATTTCCGCCTGGGGAAATCGTTTCTTTATCTTCACTTTAAGCTCAAGATACTTTTCCCGATTCTGGGTAGTTTGCGCCACCACACATATTTTTTGTTGGGAGGATAATGTTTTTAATTCATCGCCGGATTGAATCACGAGGCTGTTTTCTCCGGCAAATCCTAACAGGCCTTGCACCTCAGCGTGCTCAGCATCTCCGATAATGACCACAAAAAACCCTTGCTGTGCGTATCGGCCGATAATGGATTGCACTTGCTTAACCTTGGGGCAGGTGGCATCCAAGATTTTTGCCCCGGTTTTTTTAAGCTCCTGAAGCCGCTTGGGTGATATTCCGTGAGAACGAATAACAATGGTTCCTGCAATTTTTCCATTGCTTTCGGTCAAGGGGACAACCCCCTTGTCTCGTAATAACTCTAAAGCTTGGGGGTTATGAATAAGAGGCCCATCAGTGAACACCTCTCCTTTATTTTCTCCCGCGGCCACCCGGAGAACCAAATCCATAGCTCTTTTTACTCCAAAGCAAAACCCCGAGGATTGGGCAACCTTAACTTTCATTATTACATCCTTTGGATGAAGCGTGAGAGGTAAAGGGTGAGGCGTGAGGTGTAAGGTATAAAGGGTTGATTGCAAAGCCCGTAATTTTTTTTAAGTCTTTTTAAGGTATATAAAAAACTCTCTGTTGCCCTTTGGGACCTTTCAGAGGAGACTCTATTGTTCCTTGCACGTCAACCCCCAAGGCGTTCGCAAACGCAACCATATCTTCAACTACCTTCGTATGAAGGTGAGGATCACGGACTACCCCCCCCTTTCCCACCTCGCGCGGGCTCAATTCAAACTGCGGCTTAATAAGAGCAAGGACTTCTCCATCTTGTTCAATCAATCCGAGAAGCGGAACCAGCACCTTTTTTAAAGAGATAAAAGAGGTATCAGTGACTGCCAGGGAAATCGGATCACCTATGCGGTCTGCGGTGAGATGGCGAATATTGGTCTTTTCCATACAAACCACCCGTGGGTCGTTCCGTAACGTCCAATCTAACTGACCGTATCCCACATCAACAGCATAAACCTTTTGTGCTCCCCGCAAAAGAAGACAATGGGTAAAACCGCCCGTGGAAGCCCCGACATCCAGGGCAATCCGGTTTTTAACGTCAAGCTGAAAACTATCCAACGCGTATTCCAGCTTTACACCCCCTCGACTCACATAAGGGAAGTCTTTTTCCTTTAAAGATAGGTGGGCACCAGGATCGACTAGGGTTCCCACTTTCTCTGTCTTGTGGCCGTCGACAAAGACCTTGCCGGCGATAATAAGTGCTTTCGCTCTTTCCCGGCTCTGAACCAGCCCTCGATCTACCAAGAGCTTATCAATTCTTTCTTTCGGTGAACTCATGGAGTAAGCGATATTTTAAACAGTGATTTTTTGAAAAAAGAGCTCAGAACATCCCACGTTAAATCCAGAAGCTAAAAAAATAAACGATATCGTCCGGATATTTTTTTTGAAAGCCCCCTAAATATCTATTCAAGAAGTTCACAAGCAGTCTGAAAAATTCCTGTCCCATCAAGACCGTATTTTTTACGGAGAATATCGGATGATCCATGTTCAACGAATCGGTCAGGGATCCCCAATCTTTTTACCTTCACCCCCGTAATATTATTGTGCTCCAAGGTTTCTAAAAGAGCACTTCCGAAACCTCCGGCAAGCACATTTTCTTCTACCGTAAGGATTTTTCCCGTCTTCTGGGCTAACGTGCAGACCAGTTCCTGGTCCAGAGGGTTAACAAACCTGCTGTTTACAATGGTAGCAGAGATGCCTTTACTTTTAAGAAGAGTGGCTGCGGATAAAGCCGGATAGACTGTTTTCCCAAGAGCAAAAACAGCTAAATCCGAACCCGCGCAAAGCACCTCTGCTTTTCCTAAGGGGAATGTCTTCATCGTTTTTTCTATGGCCACGCCCTCAACTTTTCCCCGGGGATAGCGTATTGCTACTGGTACGCCTAATGTTACCGCGGTATAGAGCATGTGCCGAAGCTCATTTTCATCTTTCGGGGCCATAATGACTAAATTGGGAAGGTGTCTCAGATAGGAAAGGTCAAATAAACCTTGGTGGGTATAACCGTCCTCTCCGACAATTCCCGCTCGATCAATGGCAAAAAGTACCGGGAGGCCCGGCAAACAGACATCATGGAGAATTTGATCGTACGCCCTTTGAAGAAAGGTAGAATAAATTGCCACGACGGGTCGAAACCCTCCGGTAGCTAAGCCTGCAGCAAAGGCAACCGCATGTTCTTCAGCGATCCCTACATCATAAAACCTTTTGGGAAAGAGTTTTTTAAAATTGGCGAGCCCCGTGCCTGTGGTCATTCCCGCGGTTATCGCGATGATGCGATTATCATTCACGGCAAGCTCATTAAGGGTCTCACAAAAAACCTCGGTATATGACTTGTGAGCATTGTTTGATTTGTGGGGATTCCCGGTCTCTTTATCAAACGGCCCAACGCCATGAAAATTTTCCGGATCTTGTTCAGCGGGAAGATACCCCTTGCCTTTCTTCGTTATTACGTGGAGCAGAATTGGCCGTCGAGAAAGATTTTTGATGTTTTTAAGATTTTCGAGAAGCTGACGAAGATTATGTCCCTGAATGGGGCCCACATAGGTAAAACCCAATTCTTCAAACAAAAGGCCGGGAACGATTAAGCCCTTGAAAGACTCTTCAGCTTGTTTTACGGTGCGAAAGAGTGTAGGGCCGATACTCGGAATGGTCTTGAGAAAATGCATAAGCTCGGTGTGAACCCTATTGTAGGCTTGACCGGTAATAATCCGCGATAGATAGGCGGATAATGCTCCCACGTTAGGCGAAATAGACATTTCATTGTCATTGAGAACCACGATCAACTTGCTTTCTAAATCTCCCGTTTGGTTTAAACCCTCAAAAGCAAGGCCGGTATTGATGGAACCATCTCCGATGACCACGATGATGTTATCTTGTTTTTCTTCGTGTTTTTGTGCCTCGGTCAGTCCTAAGGCGGTTGAAATAGATGTTCCGCTGTGCCCGACATCAAAAACATCATGTGGGCCTTCTGAAGGGGAAGGGAATCCGCTTAACCCGTTAAATTGACGCAGGGTATGAAACTGATCGCGACGTCCGGTAAGTAATTTATGAGTATAGCATTGATGACCCACATCCCAAATGATTTTATCCCGCGGAGAATCAAAGACATAATGGAGGGCAATGGTAAGTTCTACCACCCCAAGATTAGGAGACAAATGTCCTCCGGTTTTTGAAACCGTATCAATAATTTTTTTCCGAACTTCTTGGGCTAAGCAAGGTAAGCTCTCAGCGGGAAGCTTTTTTAAATCCGCAGGGCTTTCAATCTGCTCCAATAATTTGCTCTGAAGAGTCTCTGGTGTCGTTTCTTTTTCCATACTCAAGATTTTAGATTTGAATAAATTTTCCTTCATGCACCGCAGGTGGTGTTACTGGTTTTATTTTGTGCGTTCAGCAAGGTATCGGGCGATTTGCCTCAACGGTTCAGCTTGTGTGTCGAACTGAGACAACGCTTGTTCCGCATGTTGTGTTAGTTCTCTTATCCGTTTTTGCGATTCTTTTAATCCTAAAAGACTGGGGTACGTCGCTTTGCCCAACACAATATCGGCTCCGGTCTGCTTTCCTAAGGTTTGTTTGGAACCCAGCACATCCAGCACATCATCCGTTATTTGAAAGGCTAGCCCGGTCATTTTCCCGTATTTCGTTAAAGCCTCAAGCTCATCTTCCGTGGCTTCGCCCAGGATGGCCCCGGCTTTGATCGCCGCCAGGATCAAGGCCCCGGTTTTATGGGTATGAATATATTCCAACAGAGGAAGATCAAAGCCTTTTCCCTGGGTTTCGATGTCAATGGTTTGTCCGCTGACCATTCCTTGTAATCCCGCTGCTTGAGCAATGACATGAATAGCTTTTACGATACTTAGCGGGCGGTGGCTTTCATAAAGCACCGGATCAGTCATCACCTGGAAGGCGAGGGTGAGCAACGCATCTCCCGCTAAAAGAGCGATTGTTTCCCCAAAAGCTTTATGACAAGAAAGTTTCCCGCGGCGAAAGTCACTGTTGTCCATTGCCGGAAGATCATCATGGATTAAGGAATACGTGTGGATCAATTCGATCCCGCACGCAAAAGGGATAAGTGATTGATAATCTCCTCCCAGCAATTCGTTAGCAGCGAGAGTTAAGATAGGACGAATCCTTTTTCCTCCATCTATGACACTATGTCGTATGGCTTTATGAATGCTGGGTGGAAAGGTATCTTCAGGAGGAAGAATTTTTTCCAACCCGGCATCAATCAAAGTTTTTCGCTCATGTAAAAAGCTATCCAAGTTCATTGGTTAACCCTTTGTTGCTGAAAAAAGACACTTTTTAAAGGAAGGCAGTTTAACGATCTTCTTGGTTGGAAGTATCTTTTGGTTGGAAAGAAAATGGTTCACGACGGGAAATGCCTCCTTCCTCCTTAAGGAGAATATCTATCTTTTTTTCCGCCTCATCAAGTTTTCCCCGGCAAAAGCGAGAAAGCCTTACTCCTTCTTCAAACAAAGAGAGAGTGTTATCCAACGGAACCTCCCCTTTTTCAAGCTCGTCGACAATTTCCTCAAGCCGTTTGATCGCTTCCTCAAAGGTTTGTGTTTTTTTCACTGAAAATCCTTTTAGGTTGAAAACTTGATCCTTTTAAAATATAATCAGTTCCTCACATAAAAAAATTCTGATAAGTTTACTGAAATTATTAGCTAATTTCGTGAATGAGGATTTTTTCCTCTGGCCTCATTATACGGGGGGAATTATAAAAGTCTATCGATTTTTTTGACAAATGGGGAAGGGGGAAAAGCCGGCTTATGGGACAAAAAACAAGAACGAAATCTGCTTGAGAAACGGAGGGCCTTACTATGCAGGATATAAAAAAAATGTACCGAACCATTATGGACGATCATTTCCCCGAGGAAATGAAGATATCTTTTGGAGATCAAACCTTGATCTATCGAAAACGGGCCTGGAAAATTTTCGATGACGATATGGGAGGAGTAATTGAAAAAGGCCTTCGTTATGGTGAAAATCCTGGTCAGGAAGCAGCGTTGTATGAATTAGTAAAAGGAAATTTGACTCTCGGGGACTGCACATTTATTGAGCCGGGCTTAAGCTTAGTGAGCGGTATTGATGAAGAAGCCATGCTGCAATCAGGAAAACACCCGGGTAAAACCAACTTTACTGATATCGATAATGCCCTCAATATTCTCAAGTTTCTTACTAAAAAACCAGCTGCAGCGATCATGAAACATAACAACCCATCCGGCGTTGCATACGGAGCGTCACTTGCCGATGCCTACGATCGAGCTAGTATGGCTGATCGGATCGCGGCTTTTGGAGGCTGTCTTGCTTTAAACCGTCCGGTGGATAAATCGACCGCTGAATTAATTAATCAAAATTACTTAGAGGTTGTGGCTGCTCCCGAATATGAAACCGGAGTCGTGGAAATGCTTAAGAGCCGGAAGAACCTCCGGATCATTAAGGTTAACCGCATGGACAAACTGGAACAGCACCGCACGCTGCGGTTCGTTGATTTTAAGTGCCTCATCGACGGAGGGATCATTGTCCAGCAATCGCCGCTCAACGCGATTTTACGGAAAGAAGATTTTAAGCCGGCCAAAGCGGTTTTCAAAGGAAAAGAATATAGTATCAAAAGGGCGCCTACGGAAAAGGAATACGAGGATTTTCTTTTCGGCTGGAGCGTGGAACAAGGGGTATCTTCCAATTCTGTATTGTTTGTTAAGGATGGGGTTACCGTAGGAATTGGAACTGGTGAGCAGGATCGCGTCGGGGTTGCCGAGATTGCCGTGTTTAAGGCATATACGAAATACGCGGATGCGCTCTGCTTCAAAGCCCACGGCATTCCATATAAGACGCTAGAAATGGAAATCACCCAAGGAAAACGTTCTTCAGACCTCAAGGCCGCAATTGATGAAAAAGTAAAAAAAGACAAAGGTGATCTGATCGGCTCGGTGATGGTTTCGGATGCGTTTTTCCCCTTCCGCGACGGCGTGGGTGTGGGAATAAAAGAAGAGATTACCGGTATTGTGCACCCCGGTGGTTCTGACCGGGACTTTGAATCAATTGAGGCGTGCAACGAAGCTGACCCTCCGGTAACTATGGTGTTTACCGGCCAGCGGGCGTTTAAACATTAGGACTTTTTAATCGCGCCAACCTGACAAAAAATTTCTCCCTGAAAAAGTTTTACGTTGAGAGTTTGCTGGAGGGTAAGGGTGCTTGCATCTCGGACAATAGCTTTATCCGGCCAGGTTCGGGTGATGCTATAGCCTCGTTTAAGGATGTTAAGTGGGCTGGCAGCGTCAAGCTGGGCAACTGACTTTGCTAATGCACCTGAATGCCGCTCGAGTTTCCACTGCAGGAGGGTCTTGAATTTTTCATTTTTTCGGGATAACTCCTCTCTCCAAACTTTTATTTTCCCAAAAGGTGAGAAAAAGAGAAATATCCCGCTTACGTGCTTCCATTTCTCCTGTTTCCGTTGGCGTGCTTGGGAAGACACGTGAATAAGTCTCTGGGTGATGTCATCATTTTTCAAGGTGAGGTCAACCACCTTTTTGCGGGGATCGGCCAATCCTTGGAACGATAGCGCTAACGCATTTTTCCAGGCGTTGAGGGAATGTTGTACTCCTTTTTCCATCCTTGATTGCAGGGCGTCAAGAACGTTAAACAAGTCTTCTTTTTTTGCCACGACCATTTCTGCTGCTGCGGATGGGGTAGGTGCCCGAACATCAGCCACAAAATCGGAAATAGTGAAATCAATTTCGTGCCCCACTGCCGAAATCACTGGGACCTGACATCCGCAAATCGCCCGCGCTACCCCTTCATCATTAAACGCCCAGAGGTCTTCCAAGGAGCCGCCACCTCTTCCTAAGATGACCACGTCGAGCGCTGGATCAAGAGCATTTACTCGTTCTAAAGCCTGAATAATTTCCCCGGGCGCTTCTGGTCCCTGGACGCGGGCAGGAATTATGAGTATCTCTAAGTTCACAAACCGGTGACTTATAATCCGGAGGATATCCTGAAGGGCAGCGCCGGTTGGTGAGGTGATGATGCCGATCCTTTGGGGAAGAACGGGAAGCGGTTTTTTCCGGGAAGGATCAAACAGCCCTTCAGTGGCCAGTTTTTTTTTGATCTGTTCAAAGGCCAATTGGAGGCTGCCTTTGCCCAAGGGTTCCATAAAATCAGCCAATATCTGGTATTCGCCCCGCGGCTCATAAACATTGATCCGGCCACGAATAACCACCTGAATCCCATTCTCGGGTTTGAACGGAAGAAACTGTGCCTGGGAGCGGAACATTATCGCCCGAATCTGGGCTTTTTTATCTTTAAGAGTAAAGAAGAAGTGTCCGGTAGAATGCAGGGTGACATTAGAAATTTCTCCCTCAACCCATACAAAAGAGAAGTTTTTTTCCAGGAGATATTTGATTTGTTGAGTAAGTTCAGAGATTTTTAAGATTTGGGAAGCCATTTTAAAATTATTGACATTTGAGATTAATTACTCTATACGAAAGCGAGCGCTCACTTTAAAAAGGGGATTCCTGTTAAACGAAAACGAGTTTTATCCATTGATATACGAAAGGTGTTTGACCATGGCGCGCAAAATCGGCATCAACAACTTAACCGCTCAAGTTCCGACCAAAATTAAAACCCAGGAACTTATTGACGATAAAAGAAAAGACATTATCAAGGCTGCCCTTTCGGTTTTTAAAAACAAAGGATACCATAAAACTACCGTCCGGGATATTGCCAAAGCCGCCAAAGTCAGCATGGGAAGCCTGTATGATTATATAAGTTCCAAGGATGATTTGCTATATCTATTTTATGAAGTTTTTATTTTAACCTACTACCAAGAAGTTGTATCAGTAACGAATAACATTAAAGACCCTGAAAAAAAGCTGAAAGTGGCGTATAAGACTTTATTGGAAGTCGGTTTTTCTTTGGAAGATGAGGTTCTGTTCGGGTGGACTGAGGCAAAAAATATGAAAAAGAATTACCTCACGGAAATCTTAAAGCTTGAAAATGATTTGATCAACTATTTCAAAGAAATTCTGGATGAAATAACAGCGCACGGCCATAGTAAAATTCACGATACTGGCCTGGTTGCAAACTTTTTGGTTTACTCCGCCACCTTCGGCATCTTGCGGCGCTGGGCGCTTAAACGTTCTTACACCAAGGAGCAAATAATTGATTATCTCATGAATACCCAGTTAAAAACTATCCTCCCCCACTTAGTATCTTGATATCTTCAGATAAGCTCAAACAGAATCGGGACCTCTATAGAGACTGCGGTTTGAAAAAATTCCACGGGTGGTTTGGGAAAAGGGGAAGCGTCTTTTACTGCTTTGAGCCCGGCCTGATCGAGCACCGTAAATCCTGAGCTTTGAACCAGGTCGACTCCTTTTACAATTCCTTCGAGAGTAATGATAAAATGGATAATAACGGTTCCTTGGATTTGTCGAAGGCTCGCCTGTCGAGGATAGATTTTGTGTTGTTCTATTTTTGACCGAACCATCATCAAATAACTGTTTCCTGCATCACCGCCCCTACTGCCCCGGCTGTTTTCTCCTGATCCCAGCCCTGATCCTGATTCATTGTTACGAGAAAAGGCTTCGCGATCGTCAGTGGCCAAATTTTCTGATTTTTCATAACCTCTCGGGGAATCAGAATAGTTTCTGAAATTAGGCAAGGATGGTGTTGCTAAGCATACCGGTTGGTATTCACCCTCGGCCACATTGACGGGATCAAAAGGAGGACTCACCGCGTTTTCCTGGGGAGGGGAAAGGATAGCCAATTTTTTAGGGGTTACTGCAGGGGTCTTTATTTGTTTGACAGTCGATTTTTTTTGAAGCGGCATGGACAGGGGAGGGATTTTCGGCACTCCCTCTTTTTTCGTTTCCGGGGTTGGGAGGGATATAGCCTGATTATCTCCGCTTCCCAGCAGGTCGGTTAAGTTTACTACGCTTACCAGCGTGGAGTGAGCAAGAGGGTTTAGGGAGAGCCTGTTTTGTTGTCCTTGAATAAAAAAGAAAAGCGCCAACACCACACAATGGATCGTGCAAGATAGAACAACCATGTTTCTCAGGCGCGGCTCAGAGAGATTAATCGATTTTTTTATGGTATCAACCGGGAGGTAATGAATCGCGTTTTCTTTCTCGATCGGGATAACACATTGCTTTATCTTGATAAACGATAAAAACATTGACTATTCCAACAAAAATAAAAAAATCCCTGAACCAATTTGATTCAAGGATTGCACCCAGTTGACTTCACCCTTTATCTTCCGCAAAGTAGTGAAAGTTTGCTCACTTATAGGCAGGTCTTCTGACTCTCCCGCACCTTAAACCAACCTTCCCATTCCGATTAATCGGGACAGTGGTTGTTTCCGCAAAATATTCTTGCGTAAGTTTAAGGCACCTACCTTACTTTTTCCGTAAGGTGCGGGAATACAGCGGCGGGACCGTTCCCGATTAAACGGGATTCCCTTTTAAACCTTTTCGGTACCTATATTCACGATATATATTTTATTTTTTTATATCACTCGTTATGAAAGCAGTCAAGAATTTTTATTGGACCGGATATCTACTAAAATTCCCTTAGTCTTCGCACGGATAGACCTTGCACAGCAAGGCCCGAAGAGGCCAGCCCCCGTTGATCGGGTTGCAGTGATCCGGATCATCATCAGTGAGGATATTAATGTTGGATTTCCAGACCCCATGAAGTGACGGCTCTTCCCCAGGGTCTTCCGGAAACCACCAGCCATGCTGGGCATGAACCACACCCGGAGCAATGCCCTCAAAATATTTACAGATTTGTTTACAGCGGCCACGGGGAGATTCAATCCAGACCCAGTTCCCATCCTTGATGCCTAGGTTCCTAGCAGTTTCGGGGTTCATTTCCATGATCGGCCAAGGGTAGCGCTTGCGGTGTTTTTCCACCTGCCGGTGCTCAGAATTGTAATACGGGAGAAACCTCCCTCCGGTGGTGAGGATGAGAGGATATTCTTGAGCTAAGGAAGGGGTGTTTACCGGGCTTTCAAGGGGTTCCCGGAAAACCGGCAGAGGATCATAACCGAGCTTTTCCAGTGCCGTGGAGTAAAGCTCCACTTTTCCGGTAGCAGTCCCAAACCCGGTTTTTTCATACCTCTTATACCCTCCTTTACTGGCAGCGAAACCGCCCTGGCGCATGAATTCTTTAAAGGTCATCCCGGCAGGAGCAAGCCGATAGTCATAAACCTCTTCCAAGTCCCCCCAGGGCCAGTATTGTTTTTGACCTAGGCGGTCCCCCAGGCCTTTCCAAAATTTATAATCTGACCAACGTTCGTATTTTCCGGGCACTATCGGAGGCATGGCTTTTTCGCTTCCCAGGATCATGGCATAAGCCCAGATCCAAGGTCTCTCCAGATACGTGGTTCCGGGGAGCACATAATCAGCGAGTTGCGCGCTGGGGGTCATGAAAAAATCTACGACTACATAGAGGTCAAGACTTTTTAATGCCTGATAGACCAGTTTGGTGTTAGCCTGAGTTACCAGGGGATTGCTGGAGAGAGTAATCAACCCTTTTACGGGATAGGGCTTCCCGGTAATGGCGGCGCGATAGAGAGTCGGCGCATGCGCGAAGCATTGAAATTGGCTCGAGCGGTTAAGGGCGACTTTTCCCCAGACGCTGGCAACATACTTTTGTGTAACGTCAAAGCCCTCCCGGGTGATAATGCGAAAACGGTCTGCGCCTAACTGTTTTTTCCTCTGTTCCGGAGGCAACTGGTTGAGAAGCTCTATCTCCTGTTCATGGACAATATCAGGATAGGGAGTCGTGAACACATCGCCCCCCTTGACATCAATGTTGCCGGTTATTGCCCGCAGGGAAAAGAGGGCGTGAAGCGTTTCCATTGAATTGACCGTGTGTTCGATCCCCAGGCCGTGAGTGGTGGCTGCTGGTTTTAGAGTCGCATACCACTCAGCTGCCGTGCGAATTTTATCCTCCGGGACCCGGGTAATTTGAGATACTTTTCCCAGAGTAAAGGGATTTACCCGTTCCCGTAGTGCTGCAAACCCATGACACCATTTTTTCACAAATTCCTGGTCATAGAGGTTTTCTTCTATAATATGCCGAAGCATGCCCATTGCTAAGGCACCGTCAGTGCCCGGCCTTACTTGAAGCCAGAGGTCTGCCGGCCTTATCGCATCTGTGCCCCGGGGGTCAATAACAATAACCTTGGTCCCCTCTTTATGTGCTTTTATGATGTTACGCCAGAGTGCATTCCAATAGCGTGGCCCTCCCCCTCCCCATACGACAATGCACTTCGTCTCTGCCTGGACAACCGGAAAAACCTTCCAGCCAAATATGGCGTACATCAAGGCCAAATATTCTCCATAACAGATCTCTGCCTGGCCGACGATGTTGGGACTACCGAGAAGGTTAAAAAAACGGCTGCGGAATTCATCCGTGGTTCTCCCGGTGCCGGTAGTTGTTCCCATGGTCTCGGGCCCGAATTGTTTTATCAACGTCTGCATCCGGTCGGCAATTTCATCTAATGCCTGCTCCCAGGATATTTCCTTCCATTTATTTTCTCCCCGCTGCCCTGTTCTTTTAAGCGGATAATTTAAACGGCCGGGGTGATAAAAATAGTCGACAATTGCGTTTGCCCGGGGACAGCCTTTGACAATGGGAGCAAAAAGCTCGGCTTTGGGAAAATCCATATCAGGTCCCACGCCAATAAGTCTTCCATCCTCAATCTCCGCTGCCTGGCGACACGCTGAATGGCACTGGATGCAGACTACTTTTTTAATTTCTTTCATAACGCACTCCTTTTTTTTGCCCAGATCTGTCATGAGGGTGAATAAAGAGTCTGATGCATCTGAGATTCTTTGTCCCATTTCCATTGGGACATAATATGCCAGTTTTTCAACCCCTGCAGGCACCTCACTTTGCCTGATTTTCTGTTTTACTTAAAAACTTTTGTTTCTGCTTGTAGTAGTATGCCAGGTCCGCAGGCTTTAAGACAATCGCCTCCTCAATCGCTTTTAAAGCTTCTTCGGTATTACCGTTAATAAAGTAAGCCTCGGCCAACGTATCCAGGATGTGCGGCTCTCGTGTGAGTGACGCGGCTTTTTGGGCCAAGGCAAGCGCTTTCTTGTTATCGCGAAGGGATGAGTCATCAGCAGTAGCATAGAGCCAGGCAAGGTTATTTAAGGCAGTGGCATTGTCAGGGTTATTCTGAATAATGAGCTGGTACAGGTGTTCTGCGCGACGGTAGTTTTTCTTGGCAAAGAGAATATCAGCCAAAGCAAGGGGCAGCTCAACTTGGTGGGGGTTCTTAGCCATGATCCTCTGAACCTGTTTTTCCAGAAACTTTAATTCAACCGTGTTTTTTATCGGGGGGAGATTGATCGCTCCCAAGAGGAGCAAAGACACGCAGACAAACGCAATCAGCGTCCCTTTAATCCGCCGGACTTTTTTGTCATGAAAGTCACGGCATCTCTGATCTTTAACGCAATCTACTAAAAAGTTTATTCGCTGACTGATACTAAAATGATGCCAGTTGGGCTGGTCTTTGACGTGCCCTCCCACGCGGGAGATTTTTTCCAGGGAAGAGATGAGAGCAAAGGGGTGTCCCACGACCTCGAATACAAAAAGGTCTGCCTGCCGCTCAAAGTTTCGGGAAAGGGCTCCAAAAAAGAGGCGAAAATACAGGATGATCACCACAGCGGGAAACACCAGTCCAGATAAAGACAGCACGGTGGTGTCATGAGTCAACTCCGCGATCTGCGGGTTTATGTAATCAGCAACCCCATAAGCGGTGATTGCGATGAGGGAAAAAAAGATCGGGAATCCCAAAAAAAGCAGTCCGTAGTAAACCATGTGCCGTTTTTTAACGTGCCCAGCTTCATGAGCAATCACCGCTTCCATTTCCTCATCATTCAAGAGGTCAAGTAGCTCCGGGGTGATAAAAAGGTAGCGGAGTCTGGCAATGAACCCCGTGATCCCGGCGGTGATGATGCGGCCGGGAAAAGAAGTCCAGAGCACTATTTCCGATACCTTGAGACCCGCCTTTCGACAAAATGCTTCGAATTTTTCTCGCCGTTCTCCTCTGGGCATCGGATGCACGCTCCAGATCAGCCGGAGAAAAAAAGGATAAAAAATCATCAATAAAATCATAAAAGGCAGAAACCATACTAAATCCAGGAAAGAAAAACTCTCAGAAGCTCCGAGGCTTTTAGTAAACGGGATAATTCTTAAGAGGTCCTGGAAAAGTGAGAAAAGAAAAACCGGAAGCAGGATGGGAACATTAAGCCGCACGTGCGAGATGAGGTATTTTTCTCTGGTCAGGCTAACGGAGGGAGAAGTCTGAAAAAGGATAAAAGAATTAAACCAGAGAATTATTAACAAGAGGAAAAAGGGAGCAATGCCTATCACAATGTCTAAAAACGAGGAGTCGCGTACAAAAGAAAACCCTTCGATAATATTTTTAAATCCTGTGGCATAGACTAAATAAAAGTAGAGAAACAACGCAGAGATGATAAACCGTGCCTCTAGGGCATTAAGGAGAGGCATAACCCGAAAAGCTTCAAACGGGCGCTGCTCGATTCTTTTTTTGTAATGCTGGAAGGCAAACCAGGTTGCCAGATACCACCCGGTGGTGAGGGAAAAAAAGGAAAAGAGAAAATGCCGAACATCTCCCGGGTCTTGAGGAGTATAGGTTGAGTAAATCAACAGGGCTAAGACAAAAAATATTAAATTAGTGAAAAGCATAGGTTAAAAACAAAGAGGTCTAGAAAAGGTTTTTAAGATGATCGCTTGGTTTAACTGTTTACTTATTTATGGTTTTTATTATAATTTTCCAGAAGCGAAAGGGACTCTTCTTTATATATAAGATTTTTTGATCGAGTAAAAGGAGATTTTTATGTTAAATGCGGTCGGCATTACTTTTTTGGTCTTGATTTTGATTAACTTTTTCTTAGAAGCATTTTTAAAACTTCTTAACCTTCGGCATTTAAAACAAACCGCCGGCAGTCTTCCCGCGGTTTTTCAGGAGCATATTGACTCTGAAACGCATGAAAAAACAATGCGCTACAACCTTGACTCCGGAAAATTTTCTTTTTTAGAAATGGTAGTTTCTTTGCTTGTGATTCTTTATTTTGTTTATTGGGGCGGGTTTGATCGGATTGATCAGATGGCCCGGAGTGTTGAACCGAACGGGTATTATCTTCCCGCGCTTATTTTTGGGGTATTGTTTTTTCTTATCAAAACCGTGATTGACCTTCCGCTTGACCTATACGGGACTTTTGTGATTGAGGAGCGTTACGGTTTTAACAAAATTACTCCCCGTCTGTTTGTTTCCGACCTGATTAAATCCCTCGTCTTAAACGCGCTTATCGGCATCCCGATATATTTGGGGATTTTATGGTTTATGGCCAAAGCAGGAAACTTTTGGTGGGTCTGGTGCTGGGGCTTTCTTATGGCCATCCAAATCCTCATGCTGATTATTTACCCGATCTGGATTGCTCCATTATTTAATAAGTTTACCCCGCTTGAAGACGGAGAATTAAAGGATTCGATCCTTGCGCTTACCCAAAAGGCAGGGTTTCCTTTTCACGGGGTATTTACCATGGACGGGTCAAAGCGGTCGAAACACTCGAACGCTTTTTTTACCGGCATCGGAAATAAAAAGCGGATTGTGCTTTTTGATACCTTGATCGCGCAAATGAAGGCCCCCCTGATTCTCTCGGTCTTAGCCCACGAAATTGGCCACTATAAGCTCCGCCATATAAAAAAACTCTTTGTCTTAAGCTCGTTGGCTTCCTTGTTGAGCCTTTATCTCTTAAGTCGGCTTTTTAATCTGGAAATTTTTTACCAGGGCTTTGGGTTTTCTCACCCCTCAACCTATGCGGCTTTAGTTATTCTGAGTCTGAGCCTCTCGTCTTTGTCTTTTCTTTTTACGCCGTTATTTTCAGCTCTTTCCCGGAGGTTTGAGTATAAAGCGGATGAGTTTGCCATAAAGAACTTGGAAGACCCTAAGCCCATGGCTGAAGTTATTGCGGTTTTAGCCAAGGAAAACCTGAGCAACCTCAACCCTCACCCCTGGTACAGCTTTTTTCACTACTCGCACCCTTCGCCGGTCGAACGAGTAAAGGCCATGGAAAAAATAATCGTTACACAAAATCACTAACTACCCCTGTTTATCCTTGACAAAAAATAATTGCCGTAGGATAAAGTGTGTTAACAAGTACGTTGTGAGGATGATTGGAGGAAGGAGAGAGACGGTTTTAAACAGAAAGACCCCGCTTTGTGGACTTAAGAAGTGGGGTTTTTCTGTTTGTGGTGATGCATTGAATTGACATAAACTGTTTGTGAACCAAAAAAGGAGTTCATAGTACATAATTATCCGGGCAATATCAGACAGACCATAGAAGGATGGGCATAGGAGGATTAAAAAATGTGGTGGGACTCCATAGAAACCCTTAACAAACTTAACATTTTCTTGCCGGCATATTCGGTTTTTTGTGAGCTCTGGCAATTGTGGTTGCTCTTATGTTTGGAGGTCTTCTTGCCTCATTACAAATTGCAAAAGATAAACAACAGACCAGACTGATAAACAAGTTGAAGGCAGAAGTAGTTGGCAGGCATCTTACCCCAGAAATGCGGAAGAAGATGCAAACCAGTCTAAAACCAACGCCTAATGTCAAACTTTAATTTACGTCTGTGCAGGGTGATCGTGAGTCTTTTTTTTGCTCAGGACCTTTACAATGCATTTAAAGAGACGGGCTGGTCTGTTGAAGAGATTCGTGAAGAGCAACTCTTAGGAGGTTCAGGTTCTATCATTCAGGTTCGACAAAAAAGTCTAGGTTTAGAAGTGGGCCTAAAAATTGTAGACCTCCTTTGTTCATTTGGTTTTGAAGCTAAACTTGTTACAAATGAAAAATTGGTGCCTGGGGTTAAACGAAAGTGCACAGGGGAGAAATCCTTGATCTGTGCGTTAGGTTAGAGTCTGCCAATATCCGAACTGCAAGGGGAGTCTTCAATAGTTATCTGTGATGAGAAAGGAGAAAGTAAATGGATGTGATGGATGCGATTATGAGTCGGAGGAGTATCAGGAAATATAAGAGCACCCCGATTCCTAAGGAAGACTTGAATGCTATGCTGGAGGCAATGCGCTGGGCGCCGTCATGGGCTAATTCCCAATGTTGGGAAGTGATCGTTGTTACGGAGGAAAAAATAAGGGAGCAGCTCTGCGGGGCATTTGATCCGGCAGTTAAGAATCCTGGTGTCGGGGCGATTTTTACTGCCCCGGTGGTTTTGGTGATGGCGGCCAAAAAAAAGCGCGCCGGCTATTATTATGGTAAGGCGGTTACAAAGTATGGCGACTGGTTCATGTTTGATCTGGCCCTGGCGATGGGGAATATTGCCCTATCAGCGCATAGCCGCGGTTTGGGGATGGTGATCCTAGGGTATTTTGACCACGATGCGGTTGCCCGGATTCTCCAGATTCCGGATGACCTTTTCGTGGTGACCATGAGTCCCTTGGGCTATCCGGATGAAATGCCTCAAACGCCGGGACGAAAGCCCATGACTGAATGCGCATCTTATGAAAAATACGGCCAGCGCCTGCAACCTTCTTGAAATAAAGGCAAGCACAATCACCTGCGAGTACTCTACAAGGAGATCAAATGAAAAAATACTTGTTAGTGATCTTTCTGTTAAGCACCCTCATGGGTTGCGCGACGGCCAAACCGACTCCGGTAATAAGTTCTTTAATGGATGCGGCGGCACAGGGAGAACGGATACGGTTGCGTTGTTGCTCAAACAAGGGGCAGATATCGAAGAAAAGACATCTGCCCAGCAAACACCGTTAATGATGGCAGCACTCGCCGGCCAAACACCCACCGTTAAAGTTCTGATTGATAATGGGGCGGCGCTTGAAGCGCGAGACAAATTTGGCCGCACGCCCCTTATGTGCGCTTTGCTTGGGGGCAATGCGGAGACGGTGCAGACATTGCTTGCGCGAGGCGCTGACATAAACGCGAAGGATTATTCTGTGGCCACCCCTTATTTTATTGCATCGCAGACCGTTTATTTTTCGCAAACTCGGGCAGTGCTGGAAAGCAACCAACAACTTAAGGTCAACACTTTTGATTTGACTCCTGAGGAATTCCAAAAAAAATGGAGCGAAACCCTGCAAGTCGTTTTTAAGGATTTCGAGGTAACTTGGGACAAACCATCGCCTGATAACAAGCGGCCTTTTTATCGGGCGAAAGCTGGTGACATGATGGCACTCATGATGGGCGGGTATCAAGGTAAAGCTTATTGGGCATCAGTTGCACCGATACTTAATCGGGAAGCGCCGTACATTGTATTTTTATTTTATATTGATAGTCTCATCGCGTTAACCAACCCCGATCTTTCTGTTGACGAAAGAGAAAGAATAATTTCCCACCTCAAGTTAACGGACGAGAATCCTGACTTCTCACAAAGAATGAACCATGTCATGGTTAATGGGATTGTTTATTCAATTGAAGTTCAGATGAGAGAAGGAACGTCGTTATATTTTTGTGCTTTTCCACAGCAATAGCAAGAAAGGAGATCGAGGAAAAATTGATGATTTTATGCTCTTTTTTTAACGGGAGACGGTCTATAAAATCGTGATCAGTGCAAAAGAGTGCCGAATTGTTCCGTGCTGGTTTTACAGGCACGCATGAGAAAAAACAGAGCGCGCTAAGCATTTGTTTCGGAGATTAGCTTTTATCTTCCTGCTTCATATTTTTTCTTACCCTCATTAAAAGACAATCGAGGTTTTCCTGGGAATGGTTGAAATAACCTATTGAAAAAAAAGAAGTTATAGATCGAATAACGGAAATGCATGTGTAAAATTTTATTCTTGACATTTCTCCCAAATAATTTAACATTTTAAAATTTGTTTAATTATCACAAGACAAGGAGATCATCGCGATGTCAATGACAAAATATTTATTTACCTCGGAGTCGGTGACCGAGGGTCATCCGGACAAAGTGGCTGACCAGATTTCGGATGCGATCCTGGATGCAATCATTGGGCAGGACACCAAAGGAAGGGTAGCCTGTGAAACTTTGGTTACCACCGGCTTAGCGTTTATTGCGGGTGAAATTACTACTGAGTGTTATGTGGACATGCCCCAGACTGTCCGGCAAACGATCAAGGACATCGGCTACAACAGCTCGGACATGGGTTTTGACTGGGAAACCTGTGCGGTTATTACCTCTATCGATCAACAGTCGCCGGATATTGCTCAAGGTGTGAATGAAACTAATGAACATGAGCAAGGGGCTGGGGATCAAGGACTTATGTTTGGGTTTGCCTGTGATGATACGGAAGACTATATGCCCATGCCAATATACTATGCGCATAAAATAACCGAAAGGTTAGCTGAGGTGCGGAAACAGGGAATTCTTCCTTTTCTTCGCCCGGACGGAAAGTCCCAGGTCACGATCGAATACGAAGAAAGTAAGCCGGTTGCGGTTAATACCGTGGTCGTTGCTGCCCAACATTCACCCGATGTTGCATATAATACCTTACGCGAGGCAATTATTGAGGAAGTGGTAAAAAAGGTCGTCCCTGCACATTTAATCTCGAAAGAAATAAAATATTATATTAATGCCACCGGAAGGTTTGTGGTTGGCGGGCCTATGGGAGATTGCGGGCTCACAGGTCGAAAAATCATTTGCGATACCTATGGAGGACAAGGGAGTCACGGGGGGGGATGCTTTTCCGGAAAAGATCCTTCGAAGGTTGATCGGAGCGCATCGTATATGGCCCGGTATGTTGCTAAAAACATAGTAGCTGCCGGCTTAGCCCGTATATGCGAGGTGCAGTTAGCCTACGCGATTGGCGTGGCTCAGCCGGTTTCCGTGATGATCAACACCAACGGTACCAGCATTATTTCTCCAGACCGGATTGCGGAGTTAGTCCGCAAGCATTTCGACTTACGGCCCAAGCCGATCATCAAGCACCTTGATTTATTGCGCCCGATTTACAAAAAAACTGCCTCCAACGGGCATTTTGGGCGAAAAGATCCTGATTTTACCTGGGAAAAACTGGATATGGTTGAAAAACTTAAAAGTGATGCTGGACGGTAAGGAATATGCCATGAAATATGACGTCAAAGATTTAAGTTTAGCGAAAAAGGGAAGCCTCCGGATTGAATGGGCCAACCAAAGCATGCCGGTGTTGAACCTCATTCAGCAGCGGTTTAAAAAAGAAAAACCACTTAAGGGAATAAAGCTCTCTGCCTGCCTTCATATAACCACTGAGACTGCGAGCTTGGCGCAAACGCTTAAAGTCGGCGGAGCCGAGGTGATGCTCTGTGCGTCCAATCCCTTAAGCACTCAGGATGATGTTGCTGCGGCTTTGGTAAAGGATCATCAGATCCCGGTGTTTGCGATTAAGGGAGAGAACAACAAAACGTACTATGACCATATCAATGCGGTCTTAGACCAAAAACCGACGATTACCATGGATGATGGTGCTGACTTGGTCTCGACCGTACATACTATCCGGAAGGAGCTTGCGAAAAATATTATCGGAGGAACGGAAGAAACGACAACGGGGGTTATTCGTCTTCGGAGCATGGCGGATAAAGGCGTGCTAAAATTTCCCTTGATTGCGGTCAACGATGCTGATACCAAACATTTTTTTGATAACCGTTATGGTACCGGTCAAAGTACGATTGATGGAATCATACGGTCAACCAACCGGCTGGTGGCAGGGAGTGCTTTTGTGGTCTGCGGCTACGGATGGTGCGGCAAAGGCCTTGCCATGCGCGCGCATGGGATGGGCGCAAATATTATTATCACTGAAATTGATCCGTTGCGAGCATTAGAAGCAGTGATGGATGGGTATCGGGTAATGCCGATGGCTGAGGCGGCGTTGATCGGAGATATTTTTTGCACGGTTACCGGTGATATCAACGTTATCCGCGAGGAACATTTTAAAAAAATGAAAGATGGAGTCATTATTTGTAATTCTGGTCATTTCAATGTGGAGCTGGAACTCGCGCGCAGAGATAAAAAGGGAAAGCTGGTCGGGGGACTGCAGAAAATAGCCAAGAAAAAGCGATTGATCCGAGATTACGTTGAGGAATACACCCTCCCGAATGGGAAAAAGATTAACCTCCTCGGAGAAGGGCGATTGGTAAACTTAGCTGCTGCAGAAGGACATCCTTCCAGTGTCATGGACATGAGTTTTGCTAACCAAGCTCTTGCTTCCGAATATCTCGCCCAACACGCAAAGGAGTTAAGAGCGCAGGTTTATCCGGTTCCGAAAGAGATTGATCGGGAAATCGCCCGTTTAAAGCTTAAAAGCATGGGTATTGCTATTGACACTTTAACTGCCGAACAGGAAAAGTACCTTGCCTCCTGGGAGATGGGAACCTAAAAAAACTGATTAAATAAAAAGTGTTAACACCTTATCAGTCCAGAAACTGGTAAGGTGTTTTTATTTTGTTTAGGGATCAAGCATAAGATTTGAGGGCTTCTTGTCGTGATGGGTTCAAGGAGAGAGGTGAATAAGCATGCTTAACACAGCTCTATATTCATGGTAAAGAGATATATACGCCAGTGAGCTTTTCAGCAGCTCAGGCCGAAGTGTGGTCGATCCTGACTTTGAGGCCAATGTCAAAAATTTTTTCACAATTAGGACAGATGAGCTTCCACGAGAAGGAGGTACTCGCACCGATTTTTTCAAACATGGCATGAAAGCCATTTTTATACCCGCAATTGGGGCAAACTTTAAAGATCTTTTCGACTTTTATTGTTGTCACTTCTTCTTTCATTTTGGACCTCCAAGGATTATTTTACTCCTCATATTTTATATGTTAAACGATATTTTTCCTTAAAACAATATTCAGAATTAAATCAATCTTTTTATAATCACCGACAAAAATCACCTCGCAATAGTTTGTTATGATTTGAAGTAGGAGTATTCTGTGTCTGAAATTGTATTGACTCATACCAAGCCAAAGCCTATAATTTTCTATAAAAAGCTCTTTGTCGTAGGAGCTTATTACAAAAAAAGAATCAAGCACACTATGAATTTAGAAACAACCGGCATCCTTTCGGACGAAACCCTAGACACCATGTTTCAAGGAAAGTTGAAGGTAATCCAGAAGAAAGATGGCTACCGGTTTTCTCTTGATGCGGTTATCTTAGGCCGGCTGGCGCAAATATCTCCGGAGGACCGGGTATTTGACCTCGGCACGGGCTGCGGGATTATTCCCCTTATTCTTGCTGCGACCAGTAAGGCAAAAGAAATTGTTGGCGTGGAAATTCAGGAGGAACTGTCTGAAGTAGCTCGCCGCAATGTCGCACTCAATGATCTGCGTGATGTTATTACGATCATCAAAGAGGATCTAAAAAATCTTCCCTCCCTTTATCCAACAGGCGCTTTCGACTTTATTCTTACTAACCCCCCTTTTCGAAAACGCGCAACTGGGCGAATAAACCCCCAGGAACAGAAATCCATTGCTCGTCATGAAATCGCGATCTCCCTCCAGGAGGTGCTCACAGTCGCTCATTTCCTGTTAAAAACTCAGGGAAAGCTTTTTTTGATTTATCCTGCGTTTCGTTTAGTGGACCTCTTTTACGAAATGAGAGCGTGTGATTTAGAACCAAAGACCTTACAGTGTGTCCATTCCCGGGTTAATACTCCGGCAAAGATGGTTTTAGTAGAAGGAGTTAAGGGGGGAGGGGTTGAGCTTCAGGTAAAAGAACCGCTTATCATTTATGACACTGAAGGGAAATATACTGAGGCTCTCCAGGCTGTTTACTCTTTCGCTTTATAATTAAGAAACTGAACGCTTTTCCGAAACAAATTTTTTAACCGTATCCGCAACTCCTCATCTTTTAAAATTGCAACCTCTTTTTCAATGTCGTTCTCAATTGTATCGTCAAGCGCAACATCTCCCCATACGGGTAAACTCGCCTTTTCCGAAGTTTCCTGGGAAGGAGAATGAATTTCCCCGATTTGGAAACGAATTTTCTCCACCACGGGTGAACCCATCATCTGATTTAGTTTTTCTTTTATTTGTCCTTCTAAAAATGTCAACTGGTGCATCCAGATAGAGTTATCCACCGTAACCCAGAGGGTGTGGTCCCTGAACCCCCTCGGCTGGGAGTGGCGGGATATCCGCGCCCCTACCGCCTCTTCCCAGAAGTCAAAGACCCGAAAACCTTTTAGTCTGGAGTCCAGCTTGCGTCTTTGAAAGAGAGTCTCAAGGATCGTTTTAATGTTTTCCATTTACTGAAGCTGTCTAAGATGATATTATTCTTTGTCATTCCGCACTGGATGCGGGCGTGGGAATGAAAGATAAATATTTTTAACTCTCCTTAAATACCGCACCAGTACTGGCAGACGTAACCATCTTTGCGTAACGGTACGCATATCCCTCTTTGATCTTAGGAGCAGGAGGCCTCCAGGTTGTTCTCCGTTTATCGAGCGTTGTTTGATCAACGTGCAAGGTGAGTTTTTTCGACGGAATATCTATTTCGATAAGGTCACCTTCCTTGACCAGTGCGATAAGACCTCCTTCTGCTGCCTCAGGTGATATATGACCGATCGCTGCTCCGCGGGTTCCACCGCTGAACCGGCCGTCGGTAATTAAAGCCACGTCTTTATCTAACCCCATGCCTGCTATGGCTGACGTGGGAGTAAGCATCTCGCGCATCCCCGGGCCGCCTTTGGGGCCTTCGTAGCGGATTACTATGACATCACCGGGCTTAATCTTTCCTCCCAAGATTGCTTTTACCGCTTGTCCTTCCGCATCGAAAACCCGTGCTTTTCCCTTATTGCGCATCATCTCGGGAGCCACAGCTGACTGCTTGACTACTGCACCATCCGGAGCCAGGTTGCCACGAAGAATAGCGATACCGCCTTGAGGATGATACGGGTTATCAATTTTTCTGATCACGGTATGGTCTCTTACTTTAACATTCTTAAGATTATCTTTTACCGTTTTTCCGGTTACGGTAAGAGCATCCCGGTCAATGAGACCTTTTTTATTTAACTCCGCCATGACTGCCGGAACCCCCCCGGCTTCATTAAGATCTTGGAGGTGATGGGCGCCAGCCGGGCTTAATTGGCAGAGAAGAGGGGTTTTAGTGCTGATTTTGTTGAGTAAATCCAGGTTGAGAGAAATCCCCGCTTCATGCGCAATGGCCGGCACATGGAGGATGGTATTGGTGGAACAACCCAAAGCCATATCTACGGTAAGCGCATTCTTAAAGGCCTCCATGGTGGCAATATCACGGGGACAGATTCCTTTTTCGACCAGCTCCATTATTTTCATTCCTGCAGTTTTCGCTAAACGAATTCGGGCTGCGTAGACCGCAAGAATAGTGCCGTTACCAGGAAGGCCCAGACCTAACGCTTCTGTCAAACAGTTCATGGAATTCGCGGTAAACATTCCCGCACACGAGCCGCATCCCGGGCACGCACAGTCTTCTAAGTTTTTTAGTTCTTCTTTAGAGATACGGTTGGCCTTTAGTTTTCCTACCCCCTCAAAAACGGTGATCAGGTCAACATCCTTCCCTTGATGACGGCCGGCAAGCATTGGTCCTCCGCTGATCACGATCGCCGGGATGTTGACTCGTAATGCTGCCATCATCATTCCCGGAACAATCTTGTCACAGTTGGGAACTAGGACCAGTCCATCAAAAGGATGAGCCCGAGCCATGACTTCCACTGAGTCGGCGATGAGCTCGCGGCTGGGGAGGGAGTACTTCATCCCTTCATGATTCATGGCAATGCCATCACAAATGCCAATGGTGGAAAACTCAATCGGCGTTCCTCCGGCCATAGAAACCCCGGTTTTTACTGCTTTGACAATATTGTTGAGGTGGATGTGTCCGGGGATAATCTCATTGGCAGAATTGACAACACCAATAATCGGTCGCCGGATTTCTTCATCAGTGTAACCCATGGCTTTAAACAAAGCCCGATGGGGTGCTTTTTCTAATCCTGATTTCATCTGGTCACTGCGCATTGATTAACCTCCTTTTTGCGGATTTGCAGGCTTTGTCATTAAATTTTGAAAACGGAGTTCCCCCTGAAAGTAGTAAAAAGCATCTTCTCGAAAATATTATAAAATTCTCTTTAGCAATAATCAAGAAAAAGGGTATCCCCTTCTTCTTTTTTAGCTCCGTTTGAATAATTTTTAAAAAGCGTGGTTTTGCGGTGTAAAATTGGAGTGTTAATACATTTTTTGAGGTAAAGGAAATGAGCCTCTTTGGGTAGCTGTTCCACGTATCCGACGGTTTTGTAGGAAACCCTGAGAGCTAAGGAGTAAATTGTCAAAATAAAAGGAACAGTGCTTACTTTATCATAATAGACTGTCCCTCGCTAACTCAATATTAATAATGTTTCTGTTTTTGTAATTTTTTTCTTGACCGGAGACGATTGGATTATCTCCTCTCACTATTATTCTAATGGCTCCGATTGATCCCCCACTGCCGCCTGCTGCGAAACGACCTTCGCCCACCCATTACTGCGGCTGGAGGACTAGCAAACCCTTCCAGTGCAGAGTATTTGTGGTTATCGCCCAGGATCCTGGTAATCGAGCGGGCAAGGTCCATCTCTCTATTGGCTACAAAAGTAAAAGCGTCTCCCGATTTGTTGGCGCGGCCGGTGCGGCCGACACGATGGGTATACGCGTCTGCGGTTTCGGGAATGTCATAATTAATCACGTGAGAAATCCCGCACACATCGATGCCGCGTGCCGCAACATCGGTTGCCACTAGAATTTTATACCGGCCGCGGCGGAAACCATCCATTGCGGTTTGACGTTTGTTCTGAGACAAATCGCCATGCAGCGCGGTCGCCTTATATCCTGATTGTTCAAGCTGCCCGGAAAGACGCTTGGCGCGTTGTTTCGTGCGGGTAAATACCAGCACCGGGCCGGTTTCGGTACTGTCCAGGATGGTCTTCAGCAGGGTTGTTTTACGCTCGGTATCCACGGGATAAAAGGTGTGTGCGACCGTATCAGGCGGCGCGGTATGCCCTACTTGAATGTTCACCGGATCCTGCAGGATCTCCCGTGCAAGGACATTGATATCAGGGGGCATCGTCGCAGAAAACAACAGCGTCTGGCGTTTTTTGGGCAGATGTTTCACTATTTTTCTGATGTCCGGCAGAAACCCCATGTCGAACATCCGATCGGCTTCGTCCAGAACCAGAACTTCAGTCTGCGATACATTGATTGTCCCCCGCGTGATATGATCCAGCAGACGACCAGGGCAGGCTGAAACAATATCAACCCCCTTGCGCAAGGTCTTGATCTGCGGCTGTATGCTCACGCCGCCATAGATACTTGCACTGCGGATGCCTGTTTTCCCCCCCAGCCGGCGGACAGCCTGATGGGTTTGTTCGGTCAGTTCACGGGTAGGCCCGATGATCAGGGCACGAACCATCCCTCGGGGCTTCCCCAGCATTAGACGCTGCAGAATTGGCAGCACAAATGCGGCGGTCTTTCCGGTGCCGGTTTGAGCAAGGCCGATGACATCGCTGCCGTTCAGTATGGGCGGTATTGATTGCGCCTGGATCGGTGTTGGCGTGGTGTAGCCGAGTGACTTAACCCCGTCGGTTATTTTTGAGTGCAGTTTAAATACTCCGAAATTCATTTTACGCGTTTCCTTTTTAAATTAAAAAATTATACTGACAATTAGTATGGACATTTGTCCATAGGTACATTCCATTCCGTGTAGCGGTTTTTGTTTAGCTGTTTTTTGATCTTCACTCCTTATGCGTGGGTTTTTATTCCTGGCGAACAATAAAAAAAGCCCATCGGACTTAACAAAAAATCCGCTGGGCTTCTCATTCAAAACTTGCTGGACTTTTATAGTGAAAGGTGAGTTCTGAGTTTATCGTTAAATTTTTCATATAATACGAGGCAATTTTCGGTTTGTCAACAGATAATATTCAAGCTATAATAACTTAAGATATTTTTCGGTTTTGGCTAAGCTATAATAGGAATAAATGCAGAACCTGCATAATAGGTGAGGGCTTCAGACTGAGAGGGGTTTTTGTCTTTTTGAAGGGCGGAGCATGTGATTTTTATAAAGATAAATAGAAAGGCATTACTCGGCAAAAAATCAACAATTTAATAAGTTAAAACAAAATGATAGTAAACCATCAAACCAGTCATAGTCTGGCTTAAGGCAAGGATTAAGGTGCAAAAATTATTTATTCCATGGATTAAGGGAAGAATAGTACGCTTTTTTTGACTGTGTTCATGTAGAAACCAGAAAAGAATCCAAATAGTATAAACGGTATCATTACCAATGCGACTTTGCCATGTATACCAGTCATAAAAAATCTGTGCCAATAGATACGAACCATGGTAAGGCCTCCCGCCATCCCCATCAGCAATATACAAAATGCCAATGTTCCCAGGTTTACATGCCTCTTCCATTGAAAATGTGCCTGGTGTTTGAGATAAAGTATTCGGAAACGTTGGAATCCAAGATAAAACACATAACAAGACAACACTATTGCTGAAAGTTGAATTATCGGATGAAGTAAAAGCATAACAGCCCCCCACTTAATGAGACAATTCATTGATTGTTATTTTTGTTCGGTAAAAATCCAGTTCCTGGATTTCTGCACACTGTGGCAGTTCATGCAACCCCCCCCCCACTTTTTCCACCTGCATGGGCGTGCCACTAGGACTATACTTTGCCCAGAACCAGTCGTCTCCATCAGGGTTAAATCCCTTTACTTTATACATGGGGGTGATGACCATCAGGGTCTTTTGGTCTTTATCATAATTCTCCTTAACCAAGATGGCGCCATTGGGCATAGGTTTCCCCGCCTTAGCCGCTTTCAATGCGATATCATTTCCGTAGAGTTTAACATACGCGCCATGAGGACTGTGACCCGGATACATTGTTTCATGATCTGGCCACATACCCCAGTTTTTGTAAGGATTTGTCTTGCTGATATACGTCCAAAACTTTTCGTCATCAGCAGGTGGCAGGTTCTCCCCAGATCGCGACAGGAAAGCAGAGAAGACAAAAAAACTCATTAAAAATAATACCATTAAGATTATGAGAAGCTTTTTCATAATGCCCTCCTATGATATCCATATAATTTTGGGCAATTCAAATGTCAGGGGTGTGCGCTTTTTTAATCAAGTCTCAACAATAGATATTGGTAATCTATTGTTGACGAATAAAAGGTACCACATTTATAATTGTTAATAAAAAGGCTGCTTCTATAAAGGAGCAGCCTTTTTATTAATTAGAAGGCAGAGAAGCACAAAAGGTTAGTCAAGCGCAGTAAGGTTTTCTACTGCGATCAGTTTCGTCCCTTGTACTTTAATTATTCCCCTTTTTATTCAACTACTATCCGTCCTTTTGCTTTTACGCCTCCAATATTTTTTGCTTCAACACTATACTTATAAGTTCCTTTTTCCATAAACCTTAAACTCGAAGTTCCTACAAAAGGCATCCAACTTGTAACATAACAAGTTTGCGCATTTAAACTAAATCCTATTGGGGCAGTCGTTACATCCAAGCACTTCTTACCTTCTTCAAATGTTACCTTAACATCCTCTGCAGTAAACCGATTAAACCACACTACACAATCACCTTTGGATAGAAATATAGTCTCTGGTTCAATCATTATGGAAGGATGCTCAGTCCGGCCATGGATTTTGATAATTCGACACTCCTGGGCGGAGACTATTTCCAAGCTTAAAAAACCGATCATCATGGCAACGACAAAACTTACCCCTAGTGTGATCACTAACTTCTTTTTATTCATGGTGTTCCTCCTTAATTAAAATTAAATTGCAATAGCTTCGTCAAATGAACCAAAGATAAAATAAAATGTTATTTTGTTCTGTGCCCCTCTCCTCCTTTCCGGATAAATAGTTTTGATAACATTTTCATTTTTTATTCAACTACTATCCGTCCTTTTGCTTTTACGCCTCCAATATTTTTTGCTTCAACACTATACTCATAAGTTCCTTTTTCCATGAACCTTAAACTCGAAGTTCCTACAAAAGGCATCCAACTTGTAACATAACAAGTTTGCGCATTTAAACTAAATCCTATTGGGGCAGTCGTTACATCTAAACACTTCTTACCTTCTTCAAATGTTACCTTAATATCCTCTGCAGTAAACCGATTAAACCACACCACACAATCACCTTTGGATAGAAATATAGTCTCTGGTTCAATCATTATGGAAGGATGCTCAGTCCGGCCATGGATTTTGATAATTCGACACTCCTGGGCGGAGACTATTTCCAAGCTTAAAAAACCGATCATCATGGCAACGACAAAACTTACCCCTAGTGTGATCACTAACTTCTTTTTATTCATGGTGTCCCTCCTTAATTAAAATTAAATTGCAATAGCTTCGTCAAATGAGCCAAAAATAAAATAAAATGTTATTTTAACTTTTATTTTCTCGGTTAATCATGGGGCAAATTAAATACAAAGTTTGAGCCGTTTTCTTTCGCTTCATACCAAATATCGCCGCCATGTTTTTGGATGATTTCCTTGACCAGGTAAAGACCAAGGCCGGCTCCATGGCTATTTCCATTATTGCCCTCGCTTATCCGGGTGAATTTCGTAAATAGTCGGGAACGGTATTCTTCAGGAATTGGTTCTCCGCTGTTATACACATTAAGTTTATAGTGGTTCGCATGATTTTCAAAACCAAAGGATATCGTACACCCTGAGCCTCCGTATTTAATGGCATTACAGAAAAGATTCCGAAAAATAATTTTTAGCCAAATCTCATCCGCCTTTGTGGAAATTTGGTTTGCCGGTATCGCACCTAAGCGGTTATCGATGATAATACCGCGACGTTCTACTTCCGGAGAAAGTTCCTCCAGGATCGGGTCGATAATGCCTTCCCTTAGATCAAGGACTTTGCGCTCCATCTGCACTTCTCCGGTGACCACTGATGCTTTTCCCAGGTAATCTTCGGCAATTCCGGTGAGGCGGTTAATTCTTCCGTATAAGTCTTTTAAGGTTTCTTTTGGACTTTCATCAATTTTTCCGTAAACCCCCCGAATAAGCAGTTTTAACGTCGCCGATATTGCAATGAGCGGACTGCGAATATCATGAGAAACAATCATCAACATAGTAAGAATTTCTTTATTTAAGGAACGCAAATATTTATCGGAAACCATATTCCTTTTTTTTGTTCCAATTTTTTAAAGCATTGGTTAATGTGAACATAAAGTTCATCCTGTCCAAAAGGCTTTAATAAATAACCATCAGCCCCGAGATGAAGTGCCTCGATAACGGATTTAAATTGCTGATTGGCACTCGCAATGATCACGATCGTATCGGGGTTTACTATTTTTGCTTCTTTAAGAATAGCGAGACCATTTGCTCCCGGCATCCTAAGATCAGTGATAACAAGGTCAAAATAATTTTTCTTAATTGCTTCTAATGCTGCCCGTCCATCCGATGCTTTGGTTATAGAGGACCTATTTTTTCAAGACATGCACTCATAATTGCCAAGATATTGGGATTATCATCAACCAATAAGATATCGCACGATCTATCCTTGATAAGGCCTTGTTTTTTTATGCGGGTTGGTAACATCTTTTGGGTTGTCATCGTAGGCCCTTCAAAGAAGGGGGAAACACATTATTGCTTGCCGTAAGAAATCTTCTTCTCTGATCCTCTAATACGGTTTTTGATAACTTCCCTTGTCCCTTCCTCCGTACCCTTACTTTTTTGAGTAGGGTTGTTTTGTGAAAGGAGACGTATCAGTTCAAGGATTGTCGGATCGATGATCTCTTTTCCCCATCCCAGGGCCTCCAGCTTTTGGTTTGCCTCGGGAAGAGTAATCTCCCCGTCATCATTAATCATATTAACCACGTCTTTGACAAACCGGAAAATTTCAATTGACGTAAGAGCTCTATCGAAAAGCCTTTTCAGGACAATGTTCGAACCTTGTGAAGTTGCAAAATGTTCCATCCGGGGGTTCATTTATAATATTTGACTATTCTTTGGCGCTATGGTGGCTGCATCTTTGCCGGTAAAAATGAGTTTGCCAAAAAAATGGTTGTTCAGGCCGTAAAGCGCACTTCGGAAAATATCAGGGCTTGTGGGATGGATCTGTTTGATGTCGCTGGTATGGATAAAGATGCTACACGCACCCTCTCCATGGGCTTTTATGAAGGTGAACAGTTGCTGCGCTGCAGCCGCATCAAAACTCCCAGCTAACTTTAAATGGAGGTTGTCACTGTTTCGATGAAGAAGAATGTTGAAATCAGATGCCACGATAAGCCTCCTTTCTTAGTGAAAAAAAACACGCACTTTGTTAACGAGACCTTTGGTTTTTTTCATGCCTGCCTATCCAATCCTGGATCATATTTATAATGCCCATCGGGATTATTGTGTTTTTCAAAAGAAAATGCTTTGCCCCATTTTTGGTTGCAACCTCTTGATATTCGGGAAGATCGTAGCTGGTAAGAATAGCAATATCAACGTCAGGATAATTTTTTTTAATTTTTTGGGTAAGGACAAGTCCGTTTTCTCCGGGTAATCGTATGTCCATAAAAATAATATCAGGCGGGGAGACTTCGATTTTTTGGAGTGCCTCTTCTCCATCCCCTGCTTCTTTGACACATAAAGAGGGAAATGATAAGCATAAGAAATCTTTGATTAATCTTCGAAAGTTCGTATCGTCATCAACAAGTAATATTTTAGGCATCATTAAACTCGTTCCCTAAAAAATTTAAAATTTAATATTAATAGAAAATGCCTTGATGGAATAATGAATAGCGTTTAAGAATATTAAACACAGCAACAATTTAGTGTAGCCTGATTGATATTTGTTGATTAAATTTTTATTTCACTATATAAAGATTATCTATAAGTATTTTTATGTATTTTGGCGTGTAAAATCCTTTATTTTAAAAAAGTTGACATTTGCTTAAAAAAGAAATAAAAAATAACAAAACTCATCACTCGGGTTTATTTTAAAAGAGGACTTTCCTCCCAGGCAACTTTTCGGATTCATTATGGAAAAAAAATTCCGAATTGCGATTGTGGAAGATTGTACTATCCTGAGAGAAGGTTTACGCTCACTCTTGGGTATGAGCCTTGATTTTGAAGTGGTAGGTGAGGCAGAAGATGGGTTTTCCGCCATCCGCTGCGTTGAGAGTTGCCAGCCTGATATTATTCTTTTAGACCTCTCGATGCCAAAAATGAATGGCTTGTCAGCCATTAAAGACATCAAGCGAGTTTCTCCAAAAACAAAGATCTTAACCTTAACCGTGCATGAACAAGATGAATACATACTTGAGGCCTTTCGGTCAGGTGCTGACGGGTATTGTTTAAAAGATTCTAATCATGACGATCTCATATCAGCCATGAAAATTGTTCTTTCGGGAAAGCCTTATTTTAGTCCCGGGGTATCCGAAAAAGTTTTGGAAGGATACTTAGAAGGGAAAAAAACCTTAAAGTCTAAATCATCATGGGAAGCTATTACGGCACGGGAACGAGAAATTCTCAAGCTGATTGGGGAAGGGTATAAAAATAAAAAAATTGCCGAGTTACTCTGCCTTAGTGAAAAAACGGTCGAAAAACACCGGGCAAATATCATGGAAAAGCTTAATCTGCACAATACAGCTGCTCTGACCGCTTTTGCCATTGAAAAGGGGCTTGTTATGAAGGAAAAACTGAAACAATGAAGCAGGCTCTTTTTTTAAGAAAATGGCCGGACAAAGATTTGTCCGGCCATAAAAGAGGAGGAGAGAGGATATAAGGATAATTCGTAACTAAGGCCTCATTCATTAAAAAGGAATAAGGTGAATCATTTATTTTTGCGAAAAAAAGACAGTATTTTGGATGGAACTTTTTGGAAGGGATAGCAGAGCAGCTAAAGATAATCAAGAAGGCTCAATTCGTAAGTGATAGTCCATTGCTATTGGTTTTAAAGGCCAGGTTACTTTGAGAAACGTTCCTTTTTCTTTAAAAGATTTGATTGAAAAATCTCCCCCTGAGAATCTGGCACGTTCTTCCATATTGACAATCCCAAATCCTTGAAATGTTTCCGATTCAAGGGTCCTATTTGGCACATCAAACCCCCGGCCATTATCCTCAATTGATAACACCATGGTGTCATTTGTTTTTTCCAAGGTAAGGGCAACATGGTTTGCTCCGCTGTGTTTGGCAATGTTATTCATCCCTTCCTGAACAATCCGAAAAATAACGATCTTTAAGTGATCAGGAATTTCGATTTCCTTGATGTTGAGTTGTTTTTCTACATGGATGGTAGTAAAAATTTGCTCAAATTCGCGGCAATACCAGCTTAAGGTTGCCAGGATTCCCAGATCATCTATCATAGCTGGCCGTAAATTAATCATAATTCGCCGGGTCGAGACGATGGCATCTAACAACCATAGAAATAATGTCTTTTAATGATTGGTTCACCTCTTGATTCATTTTACCTGTTTGAACCAATCTTTTTTCGAGGGAAAACTTTATAGCAGCCAATTTTGCAGCAATATCGTCATGGAGTTCAGCGGAGATTCGTTTCCTTTCGTCTTCCTGCACCGTAAGGAGTTGAGAAGAGAGGAGCCGGAGGTGACTTTCTGACGCCCGAAGTTGATCCTCTAAATTGAATCGGTTGATCGCTTCTCCGATAAGAGGACTCATTGATTCAAGAAATTCCACCAATGGGGAAAGCAGCTTTTTTTTCTCATCGTCTGCCAGTTGAATTGAACCAAGTATTTTCTCACCATAACGAATGGGGACAATGCTGAGGGATAAAAATCCATTTTGGATACAAACACCTCTGAACCTCGCTTTTTCCTCCGTAGAGAGCCGAGCAACAAAAGCACCAGTATCCTCACAATGAAAGGAACCACCAGGGGTCATCATGGAAGCATCCTGCGGATCTGGGTTTCCGGCAATGACTCGCATGCAAACACACTGGGCATGTTCTATTGAAAGCGGACTCTCAGATTCCCAGAATTCCCGAGAGAAACCGATGTGTGATTCATAGGGAATATAACCTTTGTCATCCAATATCCGGATGCCAACACACCGGTAGCCAGTCCAGGAGTGAATTAAATCAACCAATGCGTCAAGATATTGCTTTCGGGAGGGCTGCTGGGAGAAAAGGCTCAGCAGAGCATTGGTGGCATTGGTACGTCTCGCGATTCTATTGCGCTCCGCTACGTCCCGGGCAGCAGCAAACACACCCTGTACCTTACCGGCCTCGTTTCGGTAAAGAGTTGCGTTGTATAACACGTCGGTTACAAAGCCGGACGTATGACGAATGGCGAGAGGATAATCCCGGATAGTTCCCCTGGAAAATACCTCTTTATATCCTTCGTTAGCTTTTTCAGGCTCGGTGAAGTAATCGGCGAAGTCGCTTCCGATCAGTTTATCGCGGGAAACACCGGTTATCAGCTCGGTCGCCCGGTTGACATCCGTTACTTTTCCATCCGCGCTGATGGTAACCAGGGGATCCAGACTTGCTTCGATCAGACTCCGGGTATACAAGGAGGCACTCTTCAATTTTTGCCCTGCCCGCTTGCGTTCATCCATTTCGTCCTGCAACGCCTCAAGAGCTTTCTTGAGTTCCGCAGTCCGTTGCCGAACCCGAATCTCCAATTGCTCTTGAGTTTTTTTCAGCTTTTCTTCTGCCCTTTTGCGCTCGATGGCATATCGTATGCTGCGGACAAGGATATTCGAATTGATCTGCCCCTTGACCAGATAGTCCCCGGCATGCTTCTGCACAGCCTGTATGCCGAGTGTTTCATCATCGAGACTCGTGAATATTATAACGGGAACCTCCGGATCCTGAGCCGTGATTCTTTCTACGCCATCCAATCCCTGGCTGTCCGGAAGGTTGAGATCCAAAAGGACAACATCAAACTTCTCTTCCTTCAAGGTCTTCAAGGCTTCGTTAAGTCTACCGGCATAAGCCAGCTCAAAATGAAGCGCGTTGCATTCTTTTAGCATTTCGGATACCAGCCTTGCGTCTCCAGGATTATCTTCAATTAAAAGAATATTTATACCATTCTTTTCCATAAGATACTCTGATCATCTATTCTTGAGGGGCAGTTTTACTATGGTAAGCCAGAATTCCTGAATAGACCTTATTACTTTCATGAACTGATTAAGGTCTACAGGCTTAGTAATATAGCAGTTCGCGTGCAAATTGTATGATTTTAATATATCTTCCTCGGATTTCGATACGGTCAAGACCACTACCGGTATAGTTTTCAGATCATCATCGCTTTTTATCTCCTCAAGTACTTCGCGGCCGTCTTTTTTCGGCAGGTTGAGGTCCAATAAGATAAGGTCCGGTCTCACAGCTTTCGCATACTTGCCTTCTCTACGAAGAAAAGCTATGGCTTCTACGCCGTCACGTAGCAACATGATAAATTATTATAGATCTTCTCCTCTTTGAGCGCTTCAGTGGTTAACCGGACATCAGCCGGATTATCTTCCACCAATAAAATCTCAATGGGTTGAACAAAATTTCCATTACTCATTTTTTACCCCTCCTTTTGCAGGAATCGTAAAGTAAAAAGCAGAACCCTTGCCGTGTTCGGACTCCACCCATATCCGCCCTCCTTGGATTTCGACAATCTTTTTACATATCGAAAGCCCGATGCCCGTCCCCGCGTATTGATCCCTCCCGTGCAAACGCTGGAAGATTAAAAAAATACGATCCGTATACTGCGGCTCTATCCCTATCCCGTTTCCCTTACAGAAAAAACCCAGTCGTCGCCCTCCTTCTCCGTGCTGACATGAACACGAGGCAGTTCAGGTCCATGGAATTTTATCGCATTGCCTATAAGATTCTGGAATAGTTGAATAAAATTACTCTCGCTCCCCACCAGCGTCGGCAACTCATCGTGGGTAATCCCTGCCTTACTTTCTTCTATTGTAGGCGTCATGCTGTTAATTACCCTCTCTAGGATAGAGTTGAATTTATTTCTCCGATGGGACGATCCTTACGGCCAATGCGGGAATAGGCCAACAGGTCGTTTATTAATTTTTGCATGCGTTTTGCGCCATCAACTATGTAGCCTAGGAATTCGTCTGCGTCCGTATCCAGCTTGTCGTTATAGCGTCGTTCCAAAAGCTCAGAATAACTGGCCATCATCCTTAAGGGCTCCTGAAGGTCGTGCGAGGCCACATAAGCGAACTGCTCCAGGTTTTCGTTCGAACGTTTGAGGGCTTGCTCAACATGTTTGCTCTCGGTGATGTCCCGGTTTGTCTCCAGAATCCGCTCCACGCCGTCCCTGTCCCGAAAGAGCTGTTTACGGCAGGCAATAATTAGTTCCCGGTCGTCGCGGGTGCGGTGCATGAGTTCCCCTTCCCAGAATTTCCCCTCGCGAAGCTTTGCCTCAATCTGAGGCCACGGCTCGGGGTGGATCGTTTTCAACAAATCGCGGGTGGCTTGGCCCAAGGCTTCTTCTTGCGAATAGCCATAAAGCTCTTCCGCTCCCTTGTTCCAGCTCTCGATATGACCACCGAGCTGCCAAACAATAATGGCATCATGAGATAGATGAAGCAGGTCGGCCTGGCGTTGCAGCAGTACCTCCGACCGCTTGCGCTCGGTGATTTCTTTATTCAATTCATCGCGCGAAGCGGTAATCGCCTTTAAATCTTGGGTCATCTTGTCAAACGACCTTGAAAGGTGACCGATCTCATCCTTCAGGTTAGTCCCGACTTTGTAATCTAAGTTTCCGCTTCCGATTATCTCTGCGCCGTGCGAGAGTCTTTTTATGGGATCAGAGATAGACTGGGCGATAGAAAATGCCGTTATGCCGGCTACAACCAAAATAATTACGAGAATTATTATTACCAGTTTTCCTAAATTGACAACTTCCGCAAATGCTTCTTGGGTATCAATTTTCGCCACTATTCCCCAATCTGAAGAAGGGATATACCGCCAAGCTGCTATAACTTTTTTGCCCCGGTAGTCAACTAACTGGCCACCCCCCCCTCTACCTTGAACAGCTTCTTGCATGGGGCCGCCAAGTATACCTCCAATATGTATCCTTTTTAGAGCGTTGTTCAGGTTATGTCTTAGGGGACTTAGCAATACCACCTGGTTACCTATTTTCTTCCCCACCAGGGTCTTCCCGGTTTCCCCCAGCCCGGTTACATCTTGAATAAGCCTATAAATGTCCGCCATATCAAATTCAAGAGCAATAACCCCAATAAAAGCACCATTAAAACCAACGGCCGGAGCAGTAACCAGCATTCCCGGCTTATCGCGCTCCACTTTGTTTAAAAAAACATCTGAAAAGTAGATTTTGTTCTTCCCTTCTTCAAAAGCCCTTTGCTGAGAATCTGGAAGAATATTCAAAAAATCTTTTGGGTAATGTTCAGGATTACTTGAATAAACGATCTTCCCTTCGGGATTAGCCAGCATAATGTCAGACAAACCTTCAATTGATGGTGTCTTTCGCAAAACATCATCGAGCATTTTTTTAGCAGTAAGGAACTCCGGGTCAACAGGATTGTTGGCAAGCCGGGCCAGCACCGGAAGATTTTTCCTAACACTGTAAGAGTGTTGCACTATCTCTATTTCAGCCTTTAATTTGCCAAAATATGCTTCTATTTCCTCCGCCTTAAAAGCAACAAGTTCTCGCAGCTGAGAAAGACGAGAAGCTTCTAAAGAATT
>CAVSIB010000043.1:0-19696 GCA_963727835.1 uncultured delta proteobacterium | reverse complement strand
GAAAAAGCCTTTATTGCCATGATTCTTAAACTCGAGCACCTCCGGGAAATGGAACTCAGTCAAGGCTTTGCGTCGCCGCCCTTGCAGCTTTGGCCTGCGATCGCCTTATTTATCTGGGCAAAAGGCTATTCCTGGGATGATCTTTTGGAATTCATCCCGATTGAGGAAGGTGATTTGGTGATGCTGATCTTAAGGACTGCTGACCACCTTCGGCAGGTCATAAACCTGGAAACGACCCACCCTACGTTAGCAAAAAAAGCCTCTCAAACGCTCCCTTTTATTCTCCGAGAGCCAGTAGTTTATTACTCATAAAAGTCTATATTAATATTATTGGTTTTTTAGCCAAAATCTATACGTAGAACAACCTTAGAAATCCACGAACCAAAGACGAGGCTCTTCATTCGTCTTTTTAAAAAATCTATGAATATGCAATCGACCCCTGTATAATTTCATTAAATGAAATTTACCTGGAAGCGGTAATCAAAAGGGAGCCCGGGTAGTTTTTAAGATGATTGGAAAAGTAGTTGATATGATCCCAAAATTGTAAAGGAAAGTTGCTTATGACAAACATAGAGAAAACAATAACAACTTCTGGTTTTTAAAAATTTTTATTCTTTCCGGGTAAATACCCCGCGACTTGCCGCGAAGGAAATAGTTGGGTTTTGCTCTGAATACCCCGCTGCTTGCGGCGGGGTAATTTATTGACTTTACCCCCCCCCCACGGGTTAAAAGAAAAGAAATTATCAAAGCCCAAAACCCAATAATCGCAGTTCAAAAAAGTGGGTGTCACTGAGGAAGGGATTTCAATGAGTAATGAGGGTAAAAAAAGGTCGGATTGCCAAACAAAAAGGTGATAGGCCTTTTTGTTTGTAGGGTTTAACCACCCTTTGGTTCGATCTGCAAGTTTTATCTGGAGGCTTACACAAAAAAAGCATTCCAGCCGAAGGGGGCCTGTGCCCCAACGGGGTATTTTGATGAATGACGCGGCTAGCGCCAGGTGGCAGCTAAAAAGAAAAGATTTGCAACCAGTCGGAAACATTGGGTACCCCCAAATGAAAACCCTCTGCTCTTTGCGTTCCCGAATTTCGAGAAAAAGAAGGTTTGCGAAATGAAAAAACGTTTTTTTCTTTTTTAATCTTGTTTTTTATTTTCAGCACAACTTCATTTGCTGAGCCCGATATCACTGAGACCAACACGTATTACGACATTCATGGCATTACCGTAGAACAGCTTCGCAGTGAAATGCATCATAAGAGCGGCCATAGCGACGGGTTCGCTTTTACCAACTGGCGTATTTCATGGATGCCTGACAGGGTGCAGACGCCTCAGGGATTTGTGGTGACTAAGTCTAACACAAATCTTATCATTACTTACCGTTACCCAAGGTGGACTGATGAGGCGCAAGGGTCGCCAGAATTGCGGCAAAAGTGGGCCACGCTGGTTAAAGCGATAGTAATCCATGAAAAGGGGCACGGAGCGATCGCCATGGAGGCGGCCCGCGCGGTCGATCAGGCGGTGATTGCGGTGAAACCGAATAAAAACGCTCACATCCTTGATGGTTACGTGAAAATAGCAGGAGAACAGGTGCTTGCAGTTTATAGAAAAAAAGAAGTCGAGTACGACCAGGTTTCCAAACACGGGCAAAACCAGGGCGCTACTTTTTAACATATCGGGGGCGTCCTCCCGAGTCTCACGGCGGACGGTAAAACTGACTAGGCCCCAAAGATCCAAAAAGGAACACGTTAACTCTTGAAAATTATCTGTTCCTGGGGGAAAATTTATTTATGAGAAAGTGTTTTGAATATAAACCAAGAAGAACAAGGAGAGAGGGCGATGATTGGCAAACTTATCGGACTTACACTCGTTTTGCTTGTAGTCGGGGCTATGACCGCAACGGCGTATGAATTTACTGTATCCTTTGATGAAAAATTGAATTTTATTAGTGTGCAATTCCCCGGTGCTCAACCTACTGGGGGAAAACCTCTGCAAACAAATTATCCGAGTGGGGCACCTATCGCATCAGAATTTTTGGGATCAGTCCACTATTGTGACTTAGGGGGAAAACACGCTTGCGTTCTTCAACTGGGTGATCGCACTTATATAAAATGCCCTACGGGTTGCAATTGCTGGCGGGTGAATGTTTACGATGGAAAAGGAAACCTTCTTAGGACGAAAGACCCAGTAACAGGAATGTTCAAAAGTATATCTGAATTTACACCCCTCAAGAATTATGCTCCTCAGTTTGTACACGAGATAAAACCCCTGGGACAAATACTGATTTTTAAATCGGGTGGCAAGAAAATCCGCTATCTTACTATTAATGACAAGATCGCAAAGTCGCCTCCAAGTGATGACTAATTTAATTCAGAGAGGGGTACAGGAGGGGGGAAGGGGTCATAAAATTATAAAAATTCTTAACAACGGAGCCTTATGCCGGACAAAATAGTCTCTGTGGAGCCCCTAAAAAAGAGTTTTCCATTGTTACATGCGGTCATGAAGAATACAAACCAATAACTTTTAAGGAGGAAAGAAATGAAAAAGAACAAGGTCACGATATGCTCTTTACTTTTTACCTTCGCCCTGCTTTGCCTTTTATTTATTCCGGGAATAGTAAAAGCTCAGCCGATAAAAACCACCCCTACCGAAATACTCCAAAACCAGAATAAGTATGCGGGGAAGATGGTCTGTGTTGAAGGCAGGGTAGTAAACCCCAAATTCTCGACCAACAAACAGGGCTTTGGTTATACCACCTTTAGAGTGACAGATTCGCAGAATAGTCCGCTTCCCGTCTATAGCTATGGCACTCTCCCCATAAAAGAAGGTGATAAAGTGAGGATAACGGGAACGTTCCAGAAGATTAAACAGGTAAATCCGAATTATAACCTCTACAACGCGATAGACGCATCGGGTGTGGAAGTGCGGAGAAAATAAAATAAGGTCATTACCGCTAAACCACTGATCAACCTCTCCCGATGTCAGGTGCCGGTCTTTAAAGTCCGGGTCCATGTTCCCGGTAAAGCTGGCCCAATCCGAACAGATCCGGAGACCTGGGATATTTAACTGTCTCAGGTGAAACTTGATTCCCAGGATTTGCAGCCAATCATATTGCGCTTAAACCAGGGCTTTGATAATTCTTCTTCAACTTGATTATTCCCTGTAGCTTTCTACAGGGTTATCACACGTCATTCCCACGAAAGTGGGAATCCAGAGGGTGGGCATCAGGGGCTAATAAAAAAGTGCTTAGTCGCTTTGCCTTACTTTCTGGATTCCGCATCAAGTGCGGAATGACAGAATTTAAATTCTTTGATACCCCGCTGCTTGCGGCGGGGTAGTTCATTTTTTGCTAATTTTTCTCATTGGTATAACCAAATATTTTAAAAGAATAAATTTCAGTGCCCCTATTTAAAGAAAAAATTAAATGAATATAAAGAACGCTGATATCGTTTTTTTTTCTCGAACAGGCAGTACTATGGTGGTGGGTGAGGAAATTTCCCAGCTGCTTGAAAAGGATTTAGAAGTAAAGCTCATTGAAATCAAATCAAAAAAAAATTATTCTTATCTTTTTTGGCTTGTTTTGTCCTTTATCCCCCGTTGTGGTGTTAAGATTATGTGTGAAGAGGTTACTTCAGATTTAGTTTTTATTTGCTTTCCCAAATGGACCATAAACTGTCCCCCAGTAACCGCATTCTTAAGACAGGTAAATTTAAACGAAAAAACCGTCTATTTAGTTATTACCTATGGAGGGTTTGATGAGAAACGGTATGCTGAAGCTTATAAAGAAAAAATCAAGAAATTATGCAGGGAAGTTAAAGGAGTGCTGTTGGTGAAAAGGAGTGAAATAAAAAAAGGGAATTTAGGTGCAATAAGGCATTGGGTCGAAAGGGTGTTGTAAGGAGGTTAACATCCAAAAAAAGACAGCAAAATTAAGCATCTCCTGTCTTTTTTAAGACAAGATGTGAAATTTGGAATGTGCGAAAGAAACCGGGGGAATGATTCATTCCCCCGGTTTCTTTTTTTATTTTTTGGGCTTAGGAATTACTTTATCAACTAAATCAGGATAGGGGGTAAGATTTGCCAATTGACGGCGATATTCAAAGTAATCCATTTCTCTTTCGCCGGTTATTTTTTGGGTGTTGAACGCGTTGAAACCAAGGAATGCTTCGGCATTCATGTTTGCTCCGAGCCAGTAGAGCTGGGACTGCTTTTCCAAATCCCAGAAGAATTTCTTGCGCATCCGAACGCTTTCAATGGTGGCCATGAGGCAGAGGTAGGTAGTATGAGCTAATGTCCACACCATTTGATTGACACAGTCATCGAGTAATGTCCAATCTGTCTTAAGGTTCTTCAGTTCTTCCTGGGCTTTTTTAAATTCGGCGCCTTTTTTCAATTCTCCGTAAACAATCTCGCCATTTTCAGTAAATTTATCAGTAATGACCCGGGGATCTCGAACCCACTCACCCTTTGCGTTCTTTTTGATGGGGAGTGCTTTGGTGATGAGACCCAGGCGTTCCATCTTAGCCGCGCTCCACTGCTCGTTGGAGCAAGACTGCCACATTGCCTGTTCCATGGATAGATTCCAAGGGAGAAAGTTGGTTGAACCGCCGGTCGGGGTCGAACCATGTCTTGTCCCGGCTTGACCAAACGTGGCGGTATCCGCGGCTACAGTAAAATCAGCAGGCCTGGCCGATTTCTTGGCCGCCGGCAATCCTCATCCCGTTGCAACGGCAAATAACCGGCTTGCGGGCTTTTAAAACCGCATCAATCATCCCGGAGAAAAGATCCATGTACTGCACATATTCCATAGGTCTCATGGTATAGTATTCGGCGTACTCTTTTACGTTTCCCCCAGTACAGAAAGCCCGGTCTCCTACGGAAGTAAAAATTATTGCTACCGCATCGCGGTCCATAGAGGCTTTATGCATTCCCGCGATAACGCCTTTAATCATCTGGGTGGTATAAGAACCGTACTGAACCGGATTGTTGAGGGTAACCCAAGCGGTGGTAAGATCGTTTACTTTCTCGCCGCTGTCTGGGTTGATGAGGGGTTTTTTTTCATACATGGTGCATGGGGCTTCGGTACCGAAATGCTCATCCCCAAATAATTGATGACTTTTTGCTTCATTATCTCGTGGGAGCCAATTTAGTAACATACATAACCTCCTATCTTAAAAAAATCTAAAACTAATACATCCGCATTATTATACTTATCAAAAGTCTCTGTTTTAAAACCTTAAATTTAAAAAGTTAATTTAACTTGTGATAAACAAAGATCGGGTATAATCAAAATTATTGCCAAAGCTATATGATAGCAATACCTAGTTTGTCAAGTTTTTTTAAAAAAAATGTTTTTAAAAAAAAATTTCCCTAAGTAATGATTTTACCCCCCGTTCTTGACAAAAAAAGCGATTGACTGTGACTTGCGTAAACATAGAGAGTTTGGAATGTTGCAAAACCAATTGTCACGTAGTGAGAACATCGAAATCCACAAAAATTGCTCACAATCCTGATCCCTCATGCTCCCATGCTCCCGGATTTTCCCAGAATGCATCTCTAAGACCTGAGGTTCTTTCAATTCGTGATGAAATCGCGGTCTGGAATACTTCTTCTTTTCCCCAGATTTCAACTCTTTTTTTTGCTCGGGTAATTGCCGTATAAATCAATTCCCGGGTTAATACCGGGCTGGGGGTATCCGGCAAAATTACAAGTATTTCATCAAACTCCGAACCCTGGCTTTTGTGGATTGTCAATGCATAAACAGTTTCGTGCTCCGGAAGCCGGAGGAGGGTGAATTTTCTGATATTCCCATCCGAGGTGGGAAAAAATGCGCGAAGTTCATTAGAATTCTCTGCATCCGGCAGGACGATTCCCACGTCACCATTAAAAAGCCTCAAACTATAGTCATTGTGGGTTATCATGAGGGGACGGCCGGAATACCATTTTTGGTGAAGGGCAATAAGTTTTTCTCTTCTCAGGAGTTGCTCAACTAAAAAATTTAAATACCTTACGCCATAAGGACCTTCTCTCAGAGCGCAGAGTATCCGGTGCTGTTCAAACAAGGAAAGAGCATTTTTCGGGTCTTGGGTTTTTAAATACTCTCCCAATCCACTGAGAAGTTTGTCTTTTAAATGTAAAGGCAAATCTTTGGGCATGGGTAAGGTTTTCCAGGTGATTGCCGGATAGTGCTCGTTTTTCAAAAGAGAAAGGGCACGATTACTGTCACCATCATTTACTGCCTCACTGAGCTCACTGATACCGCTTCCTTTTTCAAATCGGTAACTTTTTTGTAAATGAACGATCGAATCCTGAATGCCTGGTCTCGCTTCACTTTGGGATTGAATAAATATTTTAACTTTCTTGAGTGTGTCACGATGAGGTTGGGAAAAGCTATGCACTTTACCTGTATCGCAGATATCTCCCAGCACTGAACCGGGCTCGACTGATGCCAATTGGTCCTTATCCCCCAAAAGAATCATCCATGCATCGAGAGGTACGGCATCATGCACTTTAGCCATCAGAGAAAGGGATACCATGGATACTTCATCAATAACAATCACATCAACGGGGAGCTGGTTTTCAGCGTTATAACGGAAATAGGGTGAACCAGGAATGCTTCCCAGTAACCGGTGGACGGTGGAAGCCTCATCCGGTATAGCTTCTTTAATCCTTTCCGAACAGGTTAAAATTTTTTTGGTATTTTTAATGGCTTCTTGGAGCCGCGCGGCCCCTTTACCGGTTGGCGCGGTAAGGACGATGCGCAGTTTTTTGTTTTTTGTCTGTTCTAAAAGTAAAGTTAGGATTTTTACTACGGTGAAGGTCTTTCCGGTTCCTGGTCCCCCGGAAATAACCGAAAACTTTTTTAACACTGAGGTCGCTGCTGCCACCTTTTGCCAGTCAGTATCGGGGTCTTGGTTTTTTTGAAAAAGCCGGTCAAGACCTTCGGCAAGCAGATTAATATCCACGCCGTCAGCATTTTGTTTAGCTCGATTTCTGATTCCTTCCGCTAATTTTTTTTCATATTCCCAATAACGAAAAAGATAAAGTCTCGATTTATCATCCAGGATGAGCGGCATAAACTCACCGGGTTTCCCCACCACTGTGCTTTGTTCCAGAATTTTTCGCCAGAATAAAAGCTCTGGGCAAACGCACAGTGCATCACCATTTTCTTTGAGTAATGGTTTCCCGGCCAAGGAGGAAAGATCAAGGCAGGTATGGCCTTCTACCGTGAATTTGCTAACCAGTGCCGCAGCCAAGAAAAGTTCCGGATTGGCAACACCGGAAAGCTGGGTCATGAAAGAAGCAAAATGGAAATCCAGCGATGTCAGTATATTTTTATCACAAAGAAGGCGTAGATCGTCAGTGTTCATCCAGTCACTTATCGTTACGAAAAGGTTATTAGATTTTGACTCAATCCATGGATTAGTTTTTCCGAAGGCCGGGAGCGGTATATCCCAAACGCCGAACCTTTTTCTGGATCAATGCCCCGTAAAAAAAGATAAAAAACTCCTCCAAAATGTTTTTCATAGTGGTAGTTGGATACTTGTTTGCTCAGGTATTTATCCAAGGCCACTGTATAGAGAAGGTATTGGAGGTGGTAATATTCCTCAGACATAACTGTGGCGAGCTTTTCGTGGTGATAGTCCTCAACGTTAGTTCCGAGGAAATTTGACTTCCAGTCGATCAAGTAAAAAGAATCTTGGAACTGGAAGACGAGATCAATAAAGCCCCTCATAAAGCCTCGGGCAGGAGCAAAGTGGAGGTTTTCGATTTGTTCAGGAAAGTCTCTTGGAAGGTTCTCGTTACCGTATTTTAAAAATATATTTTTCAGTTTTTCGGATGAAAGAGTTTGTAAAGGAAAATAAAACTCCAGTTCACTTACCTTATTGCTTTCCGGTATTGAAGAGAGGGTAAGGTCTTTTTGATCAGGATGAAGAGGAACAGAGAGAACCTTTTTAATCATATCAAAAATAGTCTCCTGCCAGCTTATGTCAAAACCATACAGAATCAGTTTTTCAGCTACCAATGTTTTCATTACCGCATCATCCTTTTCAGTAAAATCAAGATGCTCAAATAGGTCATGCATAAAGGACCCTGCTTTAGCCCCCCGTGGAAAAGCGAAAATACCGGCTGGTTCTTTTTCGGGAATTCTTTCGCTTTGAATTTCCTGATCATAATCAGGAAGCTCAGGAAAAGAATAGAGCTGAGGTTCAAGGAGCGGTTGCTTCTCGGCCGCCAAAGACGAAAAACTCGAAATTTTCCAGGTTCGATCAATATGGCCGGAAAATAGTTTTAACGATAGTGCTTCGTTTTCCTCCTTGAATGGCACGTAGCCGATAGAAACTGGTTCGGGTATTTCGTGGATGCCGATGGCTCCCTGTGCTTCTGTTTCCAGGTTCTTCAATACCTCTTTCATCTGATCATTCGTTAAGTCGTTAAAAGAAGTTTCAATAGCATCAACAATATTTTTTTCATCATTTTTTTCACCCGAGTGAAAAAGATAGGACATGGCTGATGAACCCGCTTCATTAAAACGTCCCCAGACCGTATAACAGCAGTTTCTTGCTCTGGTTAACGCCACATAGAGAAGTCTTAAATTTTCTGAAAGAATTTCTTTTTCAGCTAAAGCGCGGTTTTCATTTTTGTGCTCCGAGCCCAGGTCTAAGGTTAATTCCGCGCCATCGTGAAAAACAAACGGTTCATTCGAATTCCTGATTTTTGATTTATCCCAGAGAAAAGGGCAGAAAACCACCGGGTACTCCAGCCCTTTGCTTTTATGGATGGTTACTATTTTAACGGCATACTCATCGGTCTCCAGGCGGAGTTGATGCTCTTCGAGACGGGGAAGCTCAGGATTGATCTGTTCCGAAAGCCATTTTGTAAGACTACCCATAGTGAGCTGTTTTTGGTGTTCCTCTTGATGGAGGACCTCAGCAAGGTGAAGCAGATTAGTTAAGCGGCGTTCCCCGTCGGAGAATGATAAAAGACGGACTCGTACCTTTTCCTGAAAAAGCAGGTAACGAAACATGCTGAAAAAATTGTGCATACGCCATCGTGCTTGGTACTCAATGAATTTATTGAGACACGCTATCCATTCAGCCTCATGAGCAAGTAAATTTTCAAGTTCCTCTCCCTGGATCCCGAGGATATCGGTTGTCAAGGCAGCTTTAATGAGTTTTTCATTATGCGGCTCAGCGATTCCTTCTAATATTCGCAAAAGCTCATACGCCTCTCGGGAATCAAAGAGATTGTCGGTGGTATAAAGAACACTGGGGACTTTAAGTTCGCTGAGAACGTGTTGCATCAATGCGGCCTCGCGATTAGTTCGCACAAGAACAGCGATATCCTGCTCTTTAATCGGGCGTTGTCTAATAAAAGCGTGCTTTTCTTTTCCCTGATGGAGAAGGTATACTATTTTTGCGCCTACGGCTCTTAAAATAAGCTCGCGCGACTCTGGTTTTTTAATAAATTTCCCTTTTTGGTTAAACGACTGCTTTCCAGCTTGTCCGCATCAAGAAACCAGAGTTGCAAGGGAGGCTCAGGAATGCCGGCAATGATAAGGGGATCAGCTTCTTTATTTTTTGCCGCGGATGCCTCTTGGAATTTAATCGCCTCAAAGACAAACGGATCTTTAACGTGGGAGAAAATAGTATTAACCGCATTAATCAATTGGGGATCTGACCGCCAGTTTTCCTTGAGGGTATATTGTGTTTCAACCTGGGAGATCGCATGCAGGTACGCGAAGATGTCTGCCCCGCGGAAACTATAAATTGCTTGTTTAGGATCACCAATAAGGAAAAGAATTCCCCCCTGGTTTTTAAAAATGTTATGAAAAATTTCATACTGGAGGGGATCGGTGTCCTGAAATTCATCAATTAAGGCGGCATGGTATTTAGCTCGAATTATTTTGGCCAGTTCTGCACCTGACTTATCTGCCAAGGCGTTTCGAAGTTTAACCAAGAGATCGTAGAAAGACTGAACGTTCCTTCTTTGTTTTTGCTTGCAAAGCGACTGATGGAGAAAATTAAAAAGAGAGCTTTTTAACCCGAGGAGGCGTTGCGCATAGGCGCAGGAAAGGGCTTCCTGCTTTTCTTTTAAGATCTCAAAAAGTTCAAAAAATGGATGCTGAGGCGGTGCATAGTTTTTTTTCGTTGCTTTTTTAACTCCACTCAGAGTGAACAGCTCAAATTGAGTGGAATAAGGTAAAGTTTTTATTGCCAGCATTAAAAAAATAATCTAAACCGATAATTAATTCGGGAACTTTGAAATAACCGATTGTTTAAAGCCGATCTGATTGGCAAGAATTTCTTCAACGTCTGCTTTCGAGGACTGCCAGCTATCGCGGGCTTTATTAAAGGCTTCGTTAAATTCGTTTTCTTCCTGTGTGGAGTCAGGAATCGTTACCTGGGGTATGACCTTAAGCAGGGGTTTATCCGAATATGTCCGCACCAGTTTGAGGAGATTTTCCGGAGTGCAGTGGTTGTTCAAAGCGTAATGAATAAAAAGGGGTGAGGCATTATAAAAGTTGATTCGCCAGAAGTCATCGATAATCTCTTGCTTCAGGGCTTCCTCATCGGTGATAAGCTCAGTATCAAAAAGAAGACTGCTTTCAAAAGCGTGCTCCTTAAGCACTCTTTGGCAAAAACCATGAATTGTAAATATCGCGGCTTCATCAAAATCCCGCAGTGCTTCTTTGAGGCGTTTTAAACTCGGCAGGGGATCAGGATATTGTTTTATGAGGCTATTCAGGAATTCATCGTCACTTTGACCTCGTGAAAATCCCTCGATTGCTTCCTTGAGCAGATTGCGAATTCTATCGTTAAGCTCTGCGGTTGCAGCTACCGTAAAAGTAACGACCAGGATTTCGTTTACCAAAAGATTTTTTTCCAGTATCAGCCTTAAGAAAAGCCCGGCGATAGTAAAAGTCTTGCCGGTGCCGGCACTGGCTTCAATAAGATTTATTCCCTCCAGAGGGTTTGCTAAAAGATCGAAAGTTTTTCTTTCATCCATAGTATTACCAAAGCACTGTTAGTTGTAACTGACAGTTAATAGTTTTTTCGCGGCATGCCCAAGACGATTACTAACAACGAACACTAACGTTGCCTCCCGGTTATCGCTCTTCCTGGCTTTTAATCATCGGCTCAAAAATCTCCTTGGCAATCCTTCCGAATTCTGCATCAAGGGGGTCAACCGTTCCAAAACAGAGCTGAGAAGACGGCTCGTGACTTTCACCCCGATAATAATCGTCTCCTTCCCATTCATCCCGGGCTTTTCTCATTGCTTCTTCATCCGGCATCTTTTTTTCGAGGATCGCGTGGGCATATTTCCACGAAGTTTCCGGGAAAAAGAGCAGGGGTTTTGAGAGGCCTTCCCAGTACTTTTTGATAAGGTCTAAAAGGATCTTGTTGCTTTCTTGCACCGGCAACAAAACTACCATTGTGTCTTCTCCGATAAGGGTGCTTCTTTTTAGATAAGGCGCACGGTTCATACTGTTGAGCACGAGGTGATCGATCCAAACCTTAAGGCGATCTTTTACTTTTACCTTCGTATAACGATAGTGGATTAATCCCGACTCAAAGATGGTGTCTATTTTCCCGGAAAGCGTATATTCGGCAATTTTCAGATTAAACTCAACCGGGTCAAGAGGCGTTCCGGTGATATAGGGTTTTACCATATGAGCAAACCTCTCCACCTCCTCCTGTGACTTTTGGTAAAGGTATTCACCCAAAGTTCCCGGAGGTATTTTCCCGGATGCTTTCACGGCAGATAGATACTCAGTGAGGTCATCGTTCGCAAGGCTTTTTTGCAAGAGCGTCTGTTCAAATGTGTACTTTTCAAGCCCTTTGAGGTCAAAGGGTTCGCGCTCGCTTAAAACCGGGGTTTTCTCCTCAAGAAATATTCCTAACCGCTGGTTGAGAAAAAATTTAGAAGGATTGGCAAAAAATTTAATCAGCGAAGAAAGGTCAATCTTTTTAAATTCCTCATCAGGTTGAGCAAGTCCCTGCGATATAAAGGGTTGGGCGTTTTTTGATGATCCCCGTTCAGTGAGGGCGGCATCATAATTATCTTTCGAGAAACTCATGAGTCTTCCACCTTTTTTAAAATATGCTGGACTAAATGCCTGAAGCCGGTGTGTGATTAAAAGGTGATCCCTGATCTTTTTTTCGGAAATAGTAAAACCTTGTTCGATATAGTCCAGGAGTTCGCTTACGACTACAGAAGGCGGAATAATGCTGTTATCCTGAATGCTTTGGCCAGCATAGCTTATATAAAGCTTTTTGCGGGCAGAAAGGATGGCTTCCAAGAAAAGATAATGGTCATCGTTCCGACGGGATCGGTCTCCGGGCATTGGATGCTGGGCAATGAGGTCAAAACTCACATGCCGTGACTCGCGGGGATAAGCATCATTATTCATTCCCAAAAGGCAAATGATTTTAAAAGGGATACTCCGCAAAGGCCGCATAGTGCAGAAGGTTACTCCTCCCGACATAAAACCAAACCCGAAACCTTCTTCTTCACAATACTTCTGAAGATAAGATCTGATTATAGGAAGACTCAATTTTTTCATCAAAGCCTGATTTTTGCTGAATCGAAGCGAGACTGTTTATGATTGTCCGAATGAATAAAATTTCCCGCTCAGTCTTTTCATCGCCAAGGATAAATGCATCCAGTATCTGGAGAAGAACTTTGCCCCAGTCATTCAAAGTGCGGGTCTGGTCAAGAGAGGTAATTGAAGATAAAAGCTTTTCAATGAATGATAAAAAATTTCCAAGTACGCGAGCGGAACTATCTTCAACCTGGTCATAGGGAAGGATGGTGTGAAAAGTTTTTTCCTCTTTAGTTGGCAAGGCATAGCCTAAAATGAGGCGATTAAGACCAAACCTCCAGGTATTTTCAGAAAACGAAGGCAATCCCATCTTTTCCCGAGTCGTTTCATCAATCCCCCATCTGATCCCGGTCTGCTCTACCCATCGCTTAATGACCTCTAAATCAGGTTCTTCTAAAGCAAACTTGCGGTAGATGGAAGGTGATTCAAGAATGGTCATTACCTGGGATGCTCCAAAACGGCTCTCCTCAAGATCAAGGATAGAAAGAAAGGTCTTGATAACACTGCTTTCACTTTTTCTGCTTTGATCAGCAATAGTGTAAGGAATCTTCTGAGCTTCATTTTCCGGGGTATCGAAAACCGCTTGGATAAACGGGGTGTAAGGTTCGATATCCGGCGCCATTACTAAAATATCCTTGGGGAGTAATGCGGACATGTCTTCGAACATGGCCAACATACTATCATAGAGGACCTCAACTTCTCTCATAAGGCTGTGACAGGAGTGGATTTCAATGGAGGTATCAGTTTGGGCTATGCTTTGCTTTTCCTCCGGACCTCTTTCGCGGAGGGTGAGGATGTCGGATTGAATGCAGGAAAGAAGGTCATTCCTTGTTGGTTCTTTGAAACATTCGTGTTCTTCAAGATCAAAGTTACACACTAAGTCAAAAAACTGTTTACCGAGCGTCCCCCAGGAAGCAAGGAGGCTATTTCCTTTTTCGAGGTAAAGAGTTTCCGCGGAAATCGTCTTTCTCGCCAATTTCCTTTCCAGCTTTCTTGCTTCCCGGTCCGAAACAATGTCTCCCCAATATTCCTGGCATGGATTCATAAAAAAAAGATTAATCGGGATTATTTTTGATAGGGCTACAAACACTTCCATATGAAAAGGAGGTAAAGAAGATATTCCAAAAACTGAGATTCTCTCAGGAAGGTTATTTATTTCTTGCGTGTGTGTCCGAATTTTCTTAAAAAAATCCTCTCTCAAGGCGGTACGGTGCGGTTTCCTTTCATCACGGATGAGCATTCTCCAGAGGAGTGCCTGCCAATGATTTTCTTTGCCTTTTTCCCAATCGAGAATCAGCCCGGGGCGAAATACGAGGTACTGGTCAAACGTATGGGCAATGCGTTCCGAAATCTGATAACATTTTAATTTGTCACCCTCACTACCCACATAGGCGTGGATGGTTTCAAAGCCCGGTTCCTTAAGACAAGCAAGAAGAAGTTTCATGATTTTCCAGGCCATGATTTCTGGTTGAAAAGGAGAATCCTCGACAAGATCAGGGGAAAAAACCCGGAAGATTTCATCAATCATGGCGTTAGGGAAGGGAAACCGGCAATTGGCGCAGATTCCGTGATAACAGGCAAGCTCCATGGAAATCCATCGCTCCATCCCTTTGCTTTGAACTAAGACCACTTCTTTTCTTAGAGGTGTGGAGAGGGGAGTTTGAAGTTCCTCGGCTAATTTTTTAACTAAGATTTCTAATTGATTGCTCACAAAAAGTTTTAAGCCAAGCACCCCAGCACCTCTTTGAGATAAATTTTCCGGCATCTAAAGAAAAAAAGGGTATAAAAAAGAGGAGGCGTGAATAAAAAAACGACGCAATTATTATATTCAAAAATGGGTTCACTTCAAGAAATAATATTACTTTATATTTTTACCGGGCGCATTAATGAAAATGATCAATCGATGCTCCCGCTAAACCAAGGCAGTCAAATACTGATAACAACGAGCTGAATATTCCGGGAAAGGCGGGGGATTGACAAGAAGGTATTTGCCGTTTTGAAAGAAAGGGAATCGTAAAAGCTGTTCTTTTATAGTGATTTTTCCCGCAACTTTTTTGCTACTTCAGGTAAGCCTAATGTTTCCAGGGTTTCGAATGTCGGCCAGCTTGTTTTTTTATCCCACCCATTAGCATCATAAAACTCATCCAGCATCTTTTCGTGTCCCTCGTGTGCAATCAATTCACCTTGATACATGCCGGTCTTAATCGGTTCTTTCATATAGATAGCAGGGGGGTAATCATCCGCTCGTGTAAACCCAGCGTGGAACGTATTAAACGCTTTTTCTACGTTGTAAATTCTGCGCCCCACCTCCATTAATTGCTGCCCTGATATCTCCCGGCCAGCAGCTGCGGAAAGGGCCTCCGCATAATCTTCCGGGCCGCAAAATTCAGGAGACAACCACCAACTCGTGAAGTAACAGATCCCCAGCGCATCAACCGCCGCTTTGAAATGGCTAAACCAGGACACAAGCTTTCCCTTGCCCTCGTAAACTGTCGGCGAATATGCGGTTGCAACCCCAAAAAGTTTTTCACCAACCTCGGCGGGGATTTGGGGAAAAAACTCAGTACAGGGCGCTCCATCAAGATGTCTGCCCCCGCGAAGCGATACCACATTGCCAAATCCCCATCCTTTGCACGCCCTTAAAGCATCAAGGTTATCTTGTCCCTTCAAGGCAGTGCAATAATACCCAGAGCCTTTTCCTATCACCTCGGAAGCTTTTTTGGAGCCTTCGCCAAGCAACCTTCCAAAACCTTCCCGAGTGACGATCTTTCGGATAAGGGCAATCACGGCAGCATCGTTTCCCCAAGTCAAATCCAAGCCATCCGTATCCGCGTGAGTGATGATTCCTTTTTCAAAGCACTCAAAAGCCCATGAAAGCACAACCGCTGTTTGGTCATTATCTAAACCCTGACGGCTAATCATTTCGTAGGCCTTTAAAATATTTGAAGGGCTGCGCATATTTAATCGTGTGGCAAAAGCGTAAAAGGTATTATTTTCCGGGATACCAACCTTGAGCCCTTTATAGGGTCCTTCATCTGCTTCCATGATATCTCGCGCGCATTGTATGGGGCATCCATAACAGGTGCTCCGGTGTTCGCCGGTTTTTTTCCACTGAGCAAGACCCACCCGTGAATTTTCTACATTTTCAAAATGATCATCCTGGGTATTTCTATAGGGGTAGCCGCATAAATTATTTACCGGCGTTATTAAGCTTCCGAAGGTACCATATTCTCTTAATGCTTTCGTTAAATCAGAATTTTCCAATTTGGAATGAATTTTTTGTACAACCGCCTTAAATCGCTCAGGATCGGCAAGAGGGACATTCCCGGAACCTTTCACGGCAATCGCTTTAAGGTTTTTTGAACCCATGATCGCCCCGAGACCTCCCGAACCAGCTGCTCTTGTTCGATTGGTTATTATGATCGACAGCGGCACCAGATTTTCTCCCGCACTACCTATTGCCGCAACTTTTATATGAGGGTCGCCTAATTCAGAGCGGATGATATCTTCGCTCTCCCACACGTCTGCCCCCCAGATATGAGCGGCAGTTCTAATCTCAACATTTTCGTTAGTGAAGAACAGATAAACCGGTTTTTCGGCCTTTCCCGCGACAACGATATAACTCCACCCGGATTGCTTCAGTTCTGAACCGAAGTATCCTCCCACATTAGACCAGTTGACACCGTTCGTGGAACAATTTTTTGATTCAATACTGAGACGAGCTGCACCAGGGAAATCAGTACCGGTCAAAGGACCTGCACAAAAAACGAGAATGCTTGCTGGATCGAGCGGCGTGATTTCTGATTTCATTTCATTCAAGAGAATCCAAGCCCCAACTCCGCGACCGCCAATAAACCTCTCCTCATAATGCTCTGCGCATTCTTCTGATATTTTCTTCGTGGTTAAATTAACCCGTAATATTTTGCCAGAAACAATTCCCATGTTTGATCCGCCACTATTATCCTGTTAAGAATTTAAAAAATTCTGAACAGCCTACAACCGGAGTAGTTTATAAAGCCGAGGCAATAAAATTTCCGCCATTACTCAGTTGTATAAACCCAATCATAATTAATTGGGCTGGCATTTAAAGAATTGATCGTGGGGTGGAGTAATTCATCTTTAAGCCTGAGCCAGTTGTAACCGGGTTTGAATTTTCTTAGTTTTCCTTCCGCAGGAGGAAGCGAGTAGGGGGTGTGTTCGTAGATTGCCTCCGCAATTCCCACGTAAAAATCATTGGCTGGGTAAAGATAAAAAGATTTAAACGTTCCCACATCAATTTTTTCTTTCTGTGACAGAGCAGCAATTTGTTTGTTGGTCAACTGAATAAGGAAAAATCTTGATACTCCCCGCTCGGAATATTTAATCAGGGAACGCAATTCAGCGCTGGAAACAAAAACGGTGGAGATAAAATGCATTTTTTTTAATAACTGGGCAGCAATAAGGCCCGCTGTCCTTCTTCCTCCGGCACTATGGTGGCATCCATAATATTCAAAAAGCTTATTTTGAAGAAGCCGTGCCTCCTTGTCGCCATTTTCATGGAGATCGTTTTGAATATACTTGAGCAATTTTGCCAGATTCTCGGCAGCATCAGCTATGGGCCAGTCAATTTTTACGTGGAAGTGAGTGAGCGCGTACCGATTCCTTTTTTTTACGGTTGGGTCTTGTTGAATCAGAAGGGCATAATCAATAGAAATGAGATCTTCTATGAGCTCAAGAAAACGAGGGTTATCAAAGTAACGGAGGTTATGATGAAAGGTTTTATAGAGGGGAAAGCTTTCTAGGTATTCCGCATTTTTTTTGATCAGCTTATTTTCCGGGAAAAAGCGGAGATAGTTTTTTAAATCCGGACTGATTACTCCTTCACAAAAGATGACCAAGAAGGTGTTAAATAATTCGGACTCCTTTTCAATTTTTTTTGATTTGGGTTTGAGCTCCCTTTTTTCCGGAAAACTATATTCTACGCCCTGCTCCAGATGCTTGTAAAGGGAATCAATAAGGGAGACTTTCATTAACCGCTTTTCCAGGTTATCTCTCAGAATTTCATAAATTGACCGTCTAATTTTTTCGTAATAGCTGAGACTTTCCCGGTAGCTCCACATATAACTGCTCCGTTAGATAGCGACCAAGGGGTTGTAAAAACTAATAGTATACTCGGGATGGGACTTGTCTTCAACAAATAAATAGTTAAGTTATAATTCTTACGAGCGAACCGGAAAAGAGCAAAGATATAAAGGTAGGAAAACTCTTTTTTTTATGTTATAAAAATTTCAGATAATATAAAAATATTTAAATAATTGAGGTATGAATAGAGGTATGCAATTCATGAAGGATATATGCAATTTTCTTTTTGAAGTCGGTATGTTGAAGCGAACCCCAAGAACTGGGCTTCAATTTTTAGGATCAGGGAGAGAGTCGGTAGCGGAACACTGCTTTCGGGTGATTATAATCGGCTACACCTTAGCAAAACTTAAAACCCAGGTTGATGAAAACAAGGTACTTAAAATGACGCTCTTGCATGATGTCCTTGAGTCCCGGACTGGAGACCTCAATTATGTAAATAAAAAATACCTGAAAGTGGATGAGGAGAAAGCCGTTAATGAACTGGCAGCAACCCTTCCGTTTGGAGAAGAACTCAAGGCTTTGCTCAAGGAATTTCACGAGAAAAAAACAGAAGAGGCGCTCATTGCCAATGATGCTGACCAGTTGGAACTTATCCTTATGCTCAAGGAATATGGTGACTTGGGGAACAAATATACTAAGGATTGGATCGCCTTTGCTCTCAAGCGTCTTTGTACTCCCCAAGCAAGAGAATTAGCGGAAACAATCCTTTCTACGGATAGTGCGGAATGGTGGTTTAAGGATAAAAGTGATTGGTGGATATGGGGAAAATAAAACAGACTATCGTTCGATCTTATGTGAGAAAAAAACAATGAGGATGGTATGATGAGTTCTCCAGAGAAATGTGACTTAGCGCTCGCTCCTTATGCTATGCGAGATGATATAAGCCGGGGCCGAAGGTATGAGGAAGTTTTTAAGGATAACCGACCCGTTTTTGAGCGGGATCGGGACCGGATTATTCATTGCACTGCATTCAGGAGACTGGAATATAAAACTCAGGTCTTTGTTAATCATGAGGGGGATTATTACCGAACCCGGCTTACGCATTCTTTAGAAGTATCTCAGATTGCCCGCGCGATTGCCCGCAGGCTTAAGCTCAACGAGGAATTGACCGAAGCGGTTGCCCTTGCTCATGACTTAGGTCATACTCCTTTTGGTGATTCGGGAAAATCAATTTTAAATGAGCTTATGAAAGACCAGGCGGTTTTGAACACAACCTCCAAAGCCTCAGGGTGGTAGAGAAGCTGGAAGAACGTTACCCAAACTTTAATGGTTTAAATTTAACCTGGGAAACACGGGAAGGTTTGGTTAAACATACCACCTCTCATGATCATGCTGATCACGAAAAGTTAAAAGATTATGAACCAGAAAGATTTCCCACGGTAGAAGCTCAAATAATAGATTTGGCGGATGAAATTGCCTATAACAATCATGATATTGATGATGGGCTCGAATCGGGCTTGCTTGAGGAGGAAGCATTCGGGAGAAGAGGTTGAGCTTTGGCAAGAAACGATAAAAATAACCGAATTAAATTTCCGGGGATAAAAAATCCCCAGAAAAAGTATTATGCCATAAGCCATCTCATTGGATACCTTATTGTAGATTTGGTCAATGAAACCGAAAAAAACATCTCCCGATTTAAAATCGAAACGGCTGAAGATGTTCGCGATGCAAAAGAGAGATTGGTTGCTTTTAGTCCTGATACCGCAAAAAAAAGTCAACAGTTGAAAAACTTTTTGCTGGAAAACCTGTATAACCATTATCGAGTCAAGCGGATGAGCAGTAAGGCCAAAATGGTGGTGGATGGGCTTTTCCGGGCGTGCGTTGAAAATATGATGCTCCTTCCAAAGAAGTATCAGAAAAAACTTGAGGAAGAATCTCCAGAGAGAATTATTTGTGACTATATTGCCGGGATCACTGACCGGTATGCTCTTGATGAATACAAAAAACTTTTTGATCCCTTCGCTAGCGTATAAG
>CAVSIB010000042.1:0-119268 GCA_963727835.1 uncultured delta proteobacterium | reverse complement strand
TATCTCGCGCGCATTGTATGGGGCATCCATAACAGGTGCTCCGGTGTTCGCCGGTTTTTTTCCACTGAGCAAGACCCACCCGTGAATTTTCTACATTTTCAAAATGATCATCCTGGGTATTTCTATAGGGGTAGGCGCATAAATTATTTACCGGCGTTATTAAGCTTCCGAAGGTACCATATTCTCTTAATGCTTTTTTCGTTAAATCAGAATTTTCCAATTTGGAATGAATTTTTTGTACAACCGCCTTAAATCGCTCAGGATCGGCAAGAGGGACATTCCCGGAACCTTTCACGGCAATCGCTTTAAGGTTTTTTGAACCCATGATCGCCCCAAGACCTCCCGAACCAGCTGCTCTTGTTCGATTGGTTATTATGATCGACAGCGGCACCAGATTTTCTCCCGCACTACCTATTGCCGCAACTTTTATATGAGGGTCGCCTAATTCAGAGCGGATGATATCTTCGCTCTCCCGCACGTCTGCCCCCCAGATATGAGCGGCAGTTCTGATCTCAACATTTTCGTTAGTGAAGAACAGATAAACCGGTTTTTCGGCCTTTCCCGCGACAACGATATAACTCCACCCGGATTGCTTCAGTTCTTGAAGCCGAAGTATCCTCCCACATAGACCAGTTGACACCGTTCGTGGAACAATTTTTTGATTCAATACTAGAACGAGCTGCACCAGGGAAATCAGTACCGGTCAAAGGACCTGCACAAAAAACGAGAATGCTTGCTGGATCGAGCGGCGTGATTTCTGATTTCATTTCATTCAAGAGAATCCAAGCCCCAACTCCGCGACCGCCAATAAACCTCTCCTCATAATGCTCTGCGCATTCTTCTGATATTTTCTTCGTGGTTAAATTAACCCGTAATATTTTGCCAGAAACAATTCCCATGTTTGATCCGCCACTATTATCCTGTTAAGAATTTAAAAAATTCTGAACAGCCTACAACCGGAGTAGTTTGTAAAGCCGAGGCAATGAAATTTCCGCCATTACTCAGTTGTATAAACCCAATCATAATTAATTGGGCTGGCATTTAAAGAATTGATCGTGGGGTGGAGTAGTTCATCTTTAAGCCTGAGCCAGTTGTAACCGGGTTTGAATTTTCTTAGTTTTCCTTCCGCAGGAGGAAGCGAGTAGGGGGTGTGTTCGTAGATTGCCTCCGCAATTCCCACGTAAAAATCATTGGCTGGGTAAAGATAAAAAGATTTAAACGTTCCCACATCAATTTTTTCTTTCTGTGACAGAGCAGCAATTTGTTTGTTGGTCAACTGAATAAGGAAAAATCTTGATACTCCCCGCTCGGAATATTTAATCAGGGAACGCAATTCAGCGCTGGAAACAAAAACGGTGGAGATAAAATGCATTTTTTTTAATAACTGGGCAGCAATAAGGCCCGCTGTCCTTCTTCCTCCGGCACTATGGTGGCATCCATAATATTCAAAAAGCTTATTTTGAAGAAGCCGTGCCTCCTTGTCGCCATTTTCATGGAGATCGTTTTGAATATACTTAAGCAATTTTGCCAGATTCTCGGCAGCATCAGCTATGGGCCAGTCAATTTTTACGTGGAAGTGAGTGAGCGCGTACCGATTCCTTTTTTTTACGGTTGGGTCTTGTTGAATCAGAAGGGCATAATCAATAGAAATGAGATCTTCTATGAGCTCAAGAAAACGAGGGTTATCAAAGTAACGGAGGTTATGATGAAAGGTTTTATAGAGGGGAAAGCTTTCTAGGTATTCCGCATTTTTTTTGATCAGCTTATTTTCCGGGAAAAAGCGGAGATAGTTTTTTAAATCCGGACTGATTACTCCTTCACAAAAGATGACCAAGAAGGTGTTAAATAATTCGGACTCCTTTTCAATTTTTTTTGATTTGGGTTTGAGCTCCCTTTTTTCCGGAAAACTATATTCTACGCCCTGCTCCAGATGCTTGTAAAGGGAATCAATAAGGGAGACTTTCATTAACCGCTTTTCCAGGTTATCTCTCAGAATTTCATAAATTGACCGTCTAATTTTTTCGTAATAGCTAAGACTTTCCCGGTAGCTCCACATATAACTGCTCCGTTAGATAGCGACCAAGGGGTTGTAAAAACTAATAGTATACTCGGGATGGGACTTGTCTTCAACAAATAAATAGTTAAGTTATAATTCTTACGAGCGAACCGGAAAAGAGCAAAGATATAAAGGTAGGAAAACTCTTTTTTTTATGTTATAAAAATTTCAGATAATATAAAAATATTTAAATAATTGAGGTATGAATAGAGGTATGCAATTCATGAAGGATATATGCAATTTTCTTTTTGAAGTCGGTATGTTGAAGCGAACCCCAAGAACTGGGCTTCAATTTTTAGGATCAGGGAGAGAGTCGGTAGCGGAACACTGCTTTCGGGTGATTATAATCGGCTACACCTTAGCAAAACTTAAAACCCAGGTTGATGAAAACAAGGTACTTAAAATGACGCTCTTGCATGATGTCCTTGAGTCCCGGACTGGAGACCTCAATTATGTAAATAAAAAATACCTGAAAGTGGATGAGGAGAAAGCCGTTAATGAACTGGCAGCAACCCTTCCGTTTGGAGAAGAACTCAAGGCTTTGCTCAAGGAATTTCACGAGAAAAAAACAGAAGAGGCGCTCATTGCCAATGATGCTGACCAGTTGGAACTTATCCTTATGCTCAAGGAATATGGTGACTTGGGGAACAAATATACTAAGGATTGGATCGCCTTTGCTCTCAAGCGTCTTTGTACTCCCCAAGCAAGAGAATTAGCGGAAACAATCCTTTCTACGGATAGTGCGGAATGGTGGTTTAAGGATAAAAGTGATTGGTGGATATGGGGAAAATAAAACAGACTATCGTTCGATCTTATGTGAGAAAAAAACAATGAGGATGGTATGATGAGTTCTCCAGAGAAATGTGACTTAGCGCTCGCTCCTTATGCTATGCGAGATGATATAAGCCGGGGCCGAAGGTATGAGGAAGTTTTTAAGGATAACCGACCCGTTTTTGAGCGGGATCGGGACCGGATTATTCATTGCACTGCATTTAGGAGGCTGGAATATAAAACTCAGGTCTTTGTTAATCATGAGGGGGATTATTACCGTACCCGGCTTACGCATTCTTTAGAAGTATCTCAGATTGCCCGCGCGATTGCCCGCAGGCTTAAGCTCAACGAGGAATTGACCGAAGCGGTTGCCCTTGCTCATGACTTAGGTCATACTCCTTTTGGTCATTCGGGAGAATCAATTTTAAATGAGCTTATGAAAGACCAGGGCGGTTTTGAACACAACCTCCAAAGCCTCAGGGTGGTAGAGAAGCTGGAAGAGCGTTACCCAAACTTTAATGGTTTAAATTTAACCTGGGAAACACGGGAAGGTTTGGTTAAACATACCACCTCTCATGATCATGCTGATCACGAAAAGTTAAAAGATTATGAACCAGAAAGATTTCCCACGGTAGAAGCTCAAATAATAGATTTGGCGGATGAAATTGCCTATAACAATCATGATATTGATGATGGGCTCGAATCGGGCTTGCTTGAGGAGGAAGCGTTGGGAGAAGAGGTTGAGCTTTGGCAAGAAACGATAAAAATAACCGAATTAAATTTCCGGGGATAAAAAATCCCCAGAAAAAGTATTATGCCATAAGCCATCTCATTGGATACCTTATTTTAGATTTGGTCAATGAAACCGAAAAAAACATCTCCCGATTTAAAATCGAAACGGCTGAAGATGTTCGCGATGCAAAAGAGAGATTGGTTGCTTTTAGTCCTGATACCGCAAAAAAAAGTCAACAGTTGAAAAACTTTTTGCTGGAAAACCTGTATAACCATTATCGAGTCAAGCGGATGAGCAGTAAGGCCAAAATGGTGGTGGATGGGCTTTTCCGGGCGTGCGTTGAAAATATGATGCTCCTTCCAAAGAAGTATCAGAAAAAACTTGAGGAAGAATCTCCAGAGAGAATTATTTGTGACTATATTGCCGGGATGACTGACCGGTATGCTCTTGATGAATACAAAAAACTTTTTGATCCCTTCGCTAGCGTATAAGGAGGATATCTATGACTAAATCGGGACTATCGCATGTGCTTGCCTTTTTGGTAAGCTTGGTTGTGGGGAACGCGATGTTGATTTTATTGAGGACGTATCTTCCCTCAGGGTACGCTTTTTTTCTCCGGTTTGGTCAAGCGATAGCGCTCATATTCAAAATTTCTTATGACTCAAGAATGATGGCGGCCTTTGTGCTCGCTACGCTATTGTCCTTTTTTATTGGAATCCTTTTTTATAAACTTTTCAAACTGGGACGATAATTGTCCCATGATACTGCGTGCAAATAAGTTTCATAAAAAAAGGGTAATAAAATGGTTGCAATTATTTTTTTAGAAGTGATTTTTTTGCTTGGATGGTTGAATGTCATTTATGACAATCTGGTGTGCCTGGGAGTGTGGCTAACCTAAAACAGGAGTATATACAACGTGCCAAAGAAAATATTAGAGATAACACTTTTACGATTAAAATCGAAATCCGAGGGATTGAATTTTCCCCAGGTTCATAAAGACAGGGAAGCCTCAATCAATCCCAAGGAACCTTCCCAATTAATCACCAAAATTTTTTATAGCGATAAAAATGTTATTTTGCGGGAGACCCAGTACAACAAGCGTAATCGAGTTCAGATCGGCACGTTGGAAGTGGCAGCTGACTATGTTAAACATTTTTTGCAAGGCATGATGACAGAAGAATTTTCCGATATTACCTGGCTCCGGGAAAAATTCTGGTTCACGAGCCCGATGGAATCTTTGGGTCAGGAAGTCAGGGAGACGGTTCATGATTTTCAGAAAAGTAATATAACGTATCCGTTTAGAAATTTACGCCGGTTTGTCCAACCCCCTTTTGGGTATCTCAGTGAAGAAGAGGAAAGGGTTGAAAAGAGGAATATGTTTGGCTGGGTCTTTTTAGTAGGATTATCTGAGGAACAACTTCGGGAACGTATCCGCCATACTGACCGCAGGTATGACGTTATCAACAATCCTAACGGGCGAAAAAAATTTTTCCTTGGAAATCTTTCGAGCCTCCATATCGGGAAGAAAAGTAACCTGAGAAAAATGCTCCGCCGCTGCATCTCCCAGGATTGGGGGACCGTGATTACCAGCGAGAATTCGAACGGTCTAAAGAAATTTAAATTTCGCCACAGTTCCGCCCAATTGCCCGGAGGACCCGACTTGTTTCATCGGAATGGAAGGATTTTTGCTAAGAAATATCACTTGCCGTATGAGAGCGTAGAAGGAAAAATTTTGACCAGCACTATTATTTACCACCTCATTGGTATGTATTACCGGCCCGGAAGCAGAACCGACACGACAATCTCCTGCTCCCGTTCTTTGCCGGGCGTCACCGTTCTTTCCAAATATCAGGCCAATCAAATTATGGGGACTTACAAGGACGGGCTTCTTGAGACTAATTCTTTTTTAGCGGATGTCAAGGATAGCTGTGTTGACAATATTGATAAGTCTTTTTTTATCGGTGAAAAGAAAAGTGGTGTCGTGTTAGCGGAGATCCATTATCAATTCAATGAAAAACAGTTTCTTGAATTTATTGATACGTTAGATGTCAAAGAAGAGATAGCGACCTATAAAAAGCGATCGCGCTTCTCCGATGATTTTTACCACCATTTGATTGGGGTCATTGAGATTAAAGACCAGTTTCTGGTCAATCTCCAAAATCAGCCGTGGATAAAGAAGGGTTGAAAGCCGAGTTGACAGTAAGCAATTGATTGGTGCAATGAGCTGATGTTTTGTCCCGTTTCCTTGAGCTTATTTAAGCAAACAACAGAGGTTAGGATCGTATTATCTCTTTTGGTTTTTGATTTGTTCCCATTGTCCAGAAGCGTGCCTCACCATGGGTAATCCTAAAGAGGATAAGATTCGGGCTTTCAGACCTGAATCCCGTTTCCTTTAGAAAAGGTCTCTCTGCCATGTCTTCCTGGCGGCCTTTTCAACCGCTCTGATAATTGAGGCGGCGGTGACACCGTTCACTGCGGACACCGCATTTGCTTTCATTCCGGATTGCCCCTGAATTTGCTAGCCATGCTTTCGAGCTCATCCCAGCGGTAATAGGATTCATCGAGTTTCTTTTCCACAGCACCTAACCGATCGTTAGCCGCGCATATCTTGTTCCGATCGCGGCTTACATAGAATTCAGAAGAATTGAGGGTTTGCGTGAGGCGCTTTTTCTCTTCCTCTAAGGCTTCGATGATCTGTGGCAGCGATTCAAGCTCCCGGGTCTCTTTAAAGGAGAGTTTATCTTTCTCCTTCGGGGCTTTTTCCCTCTTTTGTTTCTGTTCCTTGGGAGCTGACGACTTCCCTTGTTCCGTCCTCTGTCTTAGCCAATCGTCGTAGCCGCCGACATACTCCATTAACCGCCCCGCGCCCTCAAAGACAATTGTCGAGGTCACCACATTATTGAGAAACTCGCGGTCGTGACTGACCAGCAGAATCGTGCCCTTGTAATCAATGAGCCGGTCTTCGAGCAATTCCAGTGTTTCCGCATCAAGATCATTGGTGGGCTCATCGAGGACAAGTACATTCGATGGAATGACGAAGAGTTTCGCCAGAAGCAGGCGATTGCGCTCACCGCCGGAGAGAGAACTGACGGGCGACATAATCCTCTCAGGCGAAAAAAGATAATCCTGAAGATACCCTACCACATGCCGCGGGGTGCCGCCAATGATGACCGTGTCATTGCCACCGCCGATATTCTCCCTGAGGGTCTTATTTTCGTCGAGCTGTGCACGGAGTTGATCAAAGTAAGCAATGGTAATATTGGTGCCCCGTCGAACTGTTCCTTGTTGTGGCGTGAGGTCACCGAGGAGTAGCTTGAGAAGGGTGGTTTTGCCGGAACCGTTCGCTCCGATGATACCCACCTTATCCCCGCGTATGATGGTGGTGGAAAACCCATCAACGATCTTTGTATCACCCCACACGAATGAGACTGCCGTTGCATCCACAACCATCCGTCCGCTCCGTTCCGCTTCCTTGATCTCCAGTCGGGAAACGCCCGCCTGCTCCTGCCTGCGTGCACGCTCCTGACGCATCTGCATTAACGCCCGGACCCTGCCTTCGTTGCGGGTGCGACGCGCCTTGACCCCTTGCCTGATCCAGGTTTCCTCTTTGAATAATTTCTTATCAAATTCATGCCACTGCTTCTCTTCTGCCTCCAGCAATGCATGTCGTCGGTCAAGGTAGTCCCTGTAGTTACAGGCGAAAGATATCAGACGGCCCCGGTCGATTTCCACGATCCGCGTTGCCAAACGCTGGAGAAATGCCCGGTCATGGGTCACGAACATGAGCGTCTTTTCATACTTCAGCAGGAACTCCTCCAGCCAGATGATGGTTCTGATATCAAAGTGGTTTGTGGGCTCGTCGAGAAGCAAAAGGTCCGGATCTTTTACCAGGGCCCGGGCCAGAAAAACCCGGCGTTTCATGCCCGCAGACAAATCTCGAAACAATGCATTTTCATCCAGTTCAGCCCTAGCGATTACCCTTTCAACCCGTTGGTAGTAATGCCAGGCGCCTGCTGTCTCTATCCGGTGCTGGACGGCCTCGAGCTTCCTGGTGGTGACATCATCGCTGCCCTCGGCAATCTGCAGGGTAAGGCCATGGTATTCTCTGAGGAGATCCACGTGTTCCTGTCCACCCGTGGCTACGACGTCATAGGCCGTTCCCGGCAGGTCATCGGGGACATCCTGTGCCAGCATTGCGATCTTCACATTGCCGCTGCGAATAATCTCGCCTGAATTCGGACTTATTTGACCGGCCAGCACCTTCATGAGGGTGGATTTGCCTGAGCCGTTACGGCCCAGGAGGCCGATTCGTTCGCCAGCCTCGATCTGAAGCGTAACACCATCCAACAGCGGTGGGCCGCCGAAATTCAGTGAAACATCATTGATGAGTAAAAGCCCCATATTATCTCGCACTTAGTATAAGATTGCCCCTTTTGTCCTTTGGGTTGACCGATGGGAACGTCCTGGTTCTAATCTCTCTGCCGGCGATCTGATATTCTATGCCCGATAAACGAGTGGTCATCGATCCTCCTGACAAATGCACTTCGCGGTATGCCCCTTTCCGGCCTAAAACGTTCTTTAATTTTTTATTTTCTAATGTTGCCGACTGCTTGCAAAACTTTTTTTGCTGCCACCCGGCAATGGCTGCGCCATACATCGAAAATCCCTTCGGCCGGAATTCTTTTTTTCGTAAGTTCCCAGATAAAACTTTCAGATCGAACCAAAGTGAGGTTGAACCTCAAAACAAAAAAGGCCCATTACATTCGGCCTCGTTTTATTTTCTCATCAAACATGGAAGCTCCTCCCATCAACCACTCCCTTTTTATTAAAGAAAGGCTATCGAAGTCCCTTTTATGCCTACCTTTAGAAACCCCCTCAGTCCCCCTTTCGTAAGGGGGAGGAAAAAGAGTTTTATTGATTTTTTTTGCTTAACTAAGTTCATACTAACCGGGGAAAAAGTCAAGAAGAAAAATAAGGTTTTACCCATTCTGCCAGCAGGTTTGGATAGAAAGGATTAATGATACTGTAATTGATGCAGGCGATAGTAGATTCCCTTTTTGGCGATCAGCTCTTCATGGGTCCCTTCTTCTCGTATCCTGCCTTTGTGGAGCACCAAAATCCTATCGGCCCGCTCGATGGTTGAGAGACGGTGGGCAATGATAAGGGAAGTCCGTTGCTTGGTTAAATGTTCCAATGCCTCTTGAATGAGACCCTCGGTCTTGGGATTGATGTTCGAAGTTGCTTCATCAAGCACTAAGATTTTGGGATTAAAGGCTAAAGCGCGCGCAAAGGTAAGAAGTTGGCGCTCGCCGGTTGAGAGGCTTGTCCCTTCCTCGGTTATTACTTCATCAAAATTTTTATTAAGTTTTTTAATAAACCGGTCAGCATTGACCACATGGGCAATCCTGGCAACCTCCTGATCGGAAATTTCACTATTACCCAGTCGAATATTATAGATAATGCTTTCCGCGAAGAGGAAAGGATCTTGGATTACCAGCCCAATGTTTGAACGGAGAAAATCTATTTTCAGTGACTGAATATTTACTCCATCCAGAAGAATTTCCCCCTTTTGGCTGTCATAAAAGCGGACTAATAATTTAATCAGCGTTGACTTTCCTGCTCCGGTGTGCCCAACAACCGCCACCGTTTCACCTTCCTTGATTTGAAAAGAAACATCCTGAAGTACGGGTTCTCCTTCATTGTAGGCGAAAGATACATTTTTAAATTCAATCGCGCCCCGCACTAAAGATATTTCTTTTGGATTTTGAGAATCGGGGACGAAATGCTTTTCATCCAAAAGGGTAAAAATTCTTTCGGCAGAAGCCAAGGCTGATTGGAGAACATTATATTTTTCAGCAAGAAACCGAATGGGCTGAAACATCTTTTGGATATACGCGAGAAAGGCAACTAAAATCCCAAGGCTTAAGGTTTGCGCAAGAACTGCTCCGCCGCCCTTCCAGATAAGCAGGGCTACGGTTAAGGAGCTTAAAAGTTCGACCCCGGGCATAAAGAGGGCGAAAAGAATGATTTGCCGGATATTGGCAAGGTAATGAGCGGTGTTGATGTGCTCAAAACGGCGCGTGTTTTCTTTTGCGCGGTTAAAAATTTTAACCACTAAGATTCCGGAAAAGTTTTCCTGAATATAAGAATTTATTCGAGCAATCAACATCCGTACTTCCCGATAAGCACCCCGTGCCTTAATGCTAAAAAAAATCGTGAGAACAAAAACCAGAGGCAATAAAATAAAGGAGACAAGGGCCAAGCGCCAACTCAAAAGAAGCATGACCGCCATGATTCCCAAAAGAAGGACCACATCCTTAAAAAATTCGATGAAAATGGAGGAAAACATGTCTTCAAGGTTCAGAACATCGTTCGTGGCACGAGTAACGAGCCTTCCGACCGGAGTGTGTTCGAAAAAGCGAAGAGAAAGACTTTGGAGATGGGATAAGAGTTCCAAACGAAGGTTGTGCATAACCCTTTGACCGATATATTCCAAAAGGTAAAGTTGGACATAAGAACAACCAAAGTTGATAAGGAGCAAGGAGACAAAAAGAAATCCAATCCACATCACCCCTAAAATATCTCGCTCTCGAAGGCTAAGGAGCTGATTTATAGAGAGGCTTTTTAGGGAATCGTAGTGGATAAATGCCTCGTACTTACTTATCCAAAAAAAATGCGGTTCTTTTTTTATCAGACGTTGCACTTCGGGGAGGTCTAAGGCAGCAGGGTAATATCGGGCTTCTTCCATTAAGCCTTTTTGTTTAAGAATAAAGAGGTACCTCGGATCAATTTGGTTTGAGTCTTTTTCTTTTATAAAAAATGTTTTGGGGTCTTGGGTGGGAATAAGTAATTGAGGGTAGTTTGTTAAGATCGTTCTGACGATTTTTTCTTGGGGGGGAAGTACTAATTTTCGGGCGTTTTTCAAAATATAGTTGTCAATGGCCACCTTCGTTAAATAGGGAAGTAAAAGTTCAACGCCCGTGATGATCAATACCAATATCACAGAAGCTGCCAGCCCCTTGCGAAAAGGCTTTAGGTAGTGCGCCAAGCGCACAATGAGCCGTAAATCAAAGGTCTCGGTGGGCTGATCTTTTTCGAAATAGTCAGCTTTATGCTTCATGATTGTCCACTTCCTGATTTTTTTCAAGCTCTTTTTCGATCAGCTGCCGTCGGAACAGTTCCGCATAGATTCTTTCCCGGGCAAGGAGGGTACTATGGTTTCCGCATTCTTTAATTGCACCGTCCTCCAGGACATAGATGCAGTCAGCATCCTTGATTGATGATACCCGATGGGTAACGATGAGGGTAGTCCTCTGGAATGTCAAGGGCTGTAAATTTTTCATGATCCTCTCTTCGGTTTCAGTGTCAACGGAAGAAAGAGCATTGTCAAAAATAAGAATAGGAGCGTCCATCAAGAGCGCCCGCGCAATAGCAATGCGCTGTTTTTGCCCTCCGGAAAGGATCACTCCTTTTTCTCCCACCACGGTTTCAAAATTATGGGGAAACGACATGATCTCATCATAGATCTCTGCAACCTTCGTGACTTCCACCAATTTTTCATGGGACGATTGAGGTGATCCGAAAATGATATTTTCTTTTATGGTATCAGAAAAAAGAAAAGTATCTTGGGGCACATAACCAAGATTAACGCGTAGTTTTTCGAGCGGAATAGTTTTGCTATCAATCTCATCCAAAAAAACTTTTCCTTCCTTTACCTCATAAAGCCGTAAAAGAAGATTGAGAAGCGTGGTCTTTCCTGTGCCGATACGACCGACAATAGCAACGCGCTCACCGGGTTTTACAGTGAGGTTAATATTTTTTAGAACCGATCGGCCATTATAGGAGAAGGAAAGGTTGTTAAATTCGATTTTTCCGGCAAGACGGTTTATCTGAACCGGATGCGGAAAAGAGGAGACCTCAGCCTCAGTTTCAAGCAGGGTGTTGATTCGATTCATTGAGGCTGCTCCTTGCGCTAGGATATTGATGACCCAGCCCAGAGCAATCAGCGGCCAGGTTAATATTCCTAAGTAACTTATAAATGCCACGAAGTCTCCTGGGGTGATCTTAAAAAGGATGGCTTGGCGTCCTCCCATGATAAGGACAATCGCTATGCTGAGATTGATCAATCCTAAGACCATGGGAAAAAACAAACTCCAGATGCGAATAAGGTCCATGTTTCTTTGAACGAATTGACTGCTGACCTCGCTTATTTTTTTTATGCGATGCTTCTCTTGGACGTATGATTTAATAACACTTATCCCCGCGAAGTTTTCTCTTATCTTTTCGGTAAGGAGGGAAAAGGTTTCCTGGACTTTTAAAAATCGATTATGGACGCGCTTACCGACCTGATTGGTGATTAAAACCAAAAAGGGTGCGGGCATTAAAGCATACAAGGTAAGGGCGAGATTGATATGAATCATAAAACCGATGGCCATCAAACTCAAAACAACTCCATCAACTATTGCTACCAACGCCATTCCCAGCGCCATGCGGATGGCATTGAGGTCATTGGTGGCATGAGCCATGATATCACCAGTAGAAAATCGGTTTAAAAATGTTAAGGGAAGGGTTTGGAGGTGAGAAAAAAGGCGGAGGCGCAGAATTTTTTCGATTCGATAGGCAGTGCCTAAGATGAAGTATCGCCAGAAAAAGCGGAAGATAATCATGAGAATCGCAAGCCCTATGATTTTAAGTCCATAACCCAGCAAAATTGCGGTATTCGCTTTACCCTGGGTGAGGTCGTCAACGACCCACTTAATAATGCGGGGAATAAAAAGCTGGAGGACATCAACGATTAAAAGAGAGGTAAGCCCGCCAATGAGGAACCAAATATTTTTCTTAACGTATGGTAAGAGAGTCCGAAATGCTTTCATAGAAAATTATTTAACCCTTGTATGGCAAAGGCAAAGTCGAGTCCATGGGGCGCTGACTTTTTATAACAAAAAAAGGAGCATGATTGGAAGTAAAAAAAAGCGGCTCTTTTCGAACGATCGAAGCAATCGCGGGATGACGGGTGAATTCTTTGTCTAAAAATTCGCGCACCTGTATCCGGCTCCAGCCCTGGGGGTGTAAAAAATCAGTATAAAGGGAAAGATCACCTTCATAAAATTTTTTCGCCTCTACCTTTTCGACCTCGGGCCCATAAACCGGCAGGTTGAAGATGGCAAGGTTTAAGAAGTCAATATAGTCGTGGTGCTTGACTACGAAATCACGTGTTTTTTTTGCTGATGACAAGTTTTCTGCGATTGTTCCAAAAATCAGATACACATACGTTGCTATTCCGGCACTTTTTAATGTTTTTAAAGCCTGGGATGCCTCTTGGAGATTAATACCCTTTTGGAGGGAATCGAGCACTTTCTGATCACCGGATTCCAGCCCGAGCTTGAGCATCACACACCCGGATTGTTTTAAGGCTCTGCAAAAATCGAAATCAGCAAGGTGAGGTGTTATTCGGGTAAAACCATACCAGGGTGCGGGAAGGGGATGTGAAGAAAGGGCGTTCAGAAGCGCGGGGCTTAGCGCGTTATCCAAAAAATGGATTAAAACGGGTTTTGTCTGCCTTACCAAGGTATGAAGGTCAGATAATGCTTTGTCAACTGGAACCGGAACATAAGGATTGCCTTCCGCTTTTTCGGGGCAGAATGAACATTTGTTCCAGTAACAGCCGCTTGAAGCGCTGTAGGGAAGGGTCAAACCCGGGGAAAGATATTTTCTTAAGGGTAAACTACCATAATCAGGTAAGCAAAAGGAATTTTTATTGCCCGTAATCCCTATGAGGGAAAGCAATGGGTATTCTCCTGGCCCTGGTATAAGATGGTCGATCAACCCGTTAAAGGGGTTTTTCCACCCAGGCTTTTTTACCCACGAGGTTACCAATCCTCCGCCAAGAATCAATTTTAGTTTAGGAAATTTTTGTTTCAGTAAGCCAACCATGGCAAAGGTGCATAGAGCCTGGCTTAAATAATTTAAAGAAAATCCAACCACAGATGGTTGGTCATGCTCCACCATGTCTAAAAGCCTGGCTTTGAAATAAGGGAAAAAGGGATTTTTTTCCGGTTGTTCGGCCGCCTTGATTAAGTCATTACTCTTTACCGGAGAAAGTTTTTCATCCTGGTAGTTGGTTAGGCTAAGGCGCGCACCCTTTGCATGAGCCGAAACTTCTATAAGGTGGTTTAAATCATTAACTGCTCGCTTATAACGGTCAAGGTTTTGATAAACAGGAAAGGATTTTACCGACGCAAGATTGGTTGAAAAATTACGGAAGGCGCGTTTTGTCCAGGTGTCCTTTGGTTCCACAGGAGTTTTAAGCAGGTGAATCAAGCCTTCGATATTTGCGTCGAGCAGCTTAACCCTAACACCAAAGTGATTCAGCACTCCACCGATCTTCGCGATTCCTGCTGGAGGTTCACAAGGTTTCATAACTGGGGGATGGATGAGAAGTAGCATCAGTTTAAAGACATTAAATTTTTTTATTCTTTTTTATTTATAAGGATTATACTCTAACGACTGCGCATTTAAAAGATCTCTCCTGAAATTTTTTCTTTCGGAAAGAATTTGCGAGAGGAAAAAAGGAAAATGACTGAAATGATAACGGGTGAATGGTTTTCTAAAACTTTTTGAAATATTTGACTTTTCAGATGGGTATGGTTTAATAACCAACGAGCTGAATAGGTAATTTTTTTTGAGGTGGTTTTGAACCGTATGAGAAATTCTACGCTTACGATTCCCAGCGACAGTGTATTAAAAGAAACGAAAATAGTGGTTCGTAATCTACCCCTTTGTCCGGAAATAAATCTATTTCTTTTGGATGAAGATTACCCGAGAGAGCCGGTTTCCCGGTTTGAATTCAATGCTAATATCGCTTCTCCACCTTATTGGGCGTTTTGCTGGGCTAGTGGGCAGGCGTTAGCCCGCTTTATTCTTGATAACCGAGCGTTGGTGCTGGATAAGAAGGTGCTTGATTTTGGCGCTGGCTCAGGGGTTGCCGGAATCGCCGCGGCAAAAGCTGGTGCCCGCACTGTCGTTGCTTGTGACATTGATCCTGAGGCTCGGAAAGCTATTCAGGCAAACGCTGATTTAAATCAGGCCGCTGTAGCAACTGTTGGCGAAGTTGTATTCCCCGATCAAGACTTTGATTTTGGTGTGGTCATCGCCGGGGATGTTTGTTATGATCAAAAAAATATATCCTGGCTCAGCACCTTGGCTTCGCAGCGTTTAATTCTTCTCGCGGATTCCCGAGTAAAACGTTTTCCTGAGGACCTTTTTCTGCCCGTGGCCCGTTTTAAGGTGAAGACGGTGCCTGATATATTTGAATCGGAAGAATTTAATGATATAATAATCCATCATTCTCACGTGAAAAATTATTCTGGGACCGCCCTTTTATTTTGAGGGAGGACATAAAAACAACACATGCCTTTCTGGTGATGAAAAGTTTACTGTCAGGGGAAAATTTTTTAAAGCATAAACCAAGCAAATTTTGACTATGGCGGAAACCATTTTTTTTCAACATAATTCGCAAAGTTTTTCTCGTCTAAAACTTTTTCTCGCGCTTTCCCGGACTCACCATGGTATTTTGGATCTGGCCACGCCGTGTTTAGGGGCTTTGTTATGGCTTGGCAGAATACCTGACCTGTTCATTATGGTTATCGGTTTCATTACTGCTTTCGCCGGCTATACGGCGGTTTATGGTCTCAATGATGTTGTGGATTTTCGGTCTGACCAGGAGAAGATTCGAAAAAGCGGGGAATGGTCTGCGCCTAAGGGTTTGGATAGTGTGTATATCCGGCATCCTTTAGCCCATGGACTGCTCAGTCTTGGGGAAGGCATTGGATGGGTAGTTGGCTGGGCACTGCTTGCTTTTATCGGAGCCTTTCTGCTTAATCCGATCTGTGCTCTTATTTTTTTTATAAGCTGCCTTTTGGAAGCCTTCTATTGCCTGCTTTTACGAATCACTTTTCTGCGCGTGTTAGTGAGTGGAGTGGTAAAAACATCCGGAGGGATTGCGGCAGTATTTGCGGTTGATCCTCATCCGTCGGGAGCATTTTTGGCCGCTTTCTTCTTTTGGTTATTTTTATGGGAAATTGGTGGACAAAATGTTGCCAGTGATTGGGCAGATGTGCACGAAGACCTTCAGGTTCGGGCGCGGACCATTCCGGTTAGGTTTGGGTTACAAGGCGCGCGGATAATCATCATTTTTTCATTGGTTTTTACGGTAATCTTAAGTCTTGTGCTGTGTTGGTTGATTCCCACCACTCTCAGCCCCGCGTATGCTTTTGGTGCTTTGGGGGTAGGGTTATATCTTCTGCTTTTGCCCGCGTACCGACTTTATAAAACCAAAGCTTCTCAAGAAGCGGCAAATCTTTTTAGTCGGGCAAGCTACTATCCAGCGGTTATGCTCCTGGTACTCATGGTTAGCTGGGTAGTTTAAGATTGAGGAGGTTAGCTTCAATGAAGGCAATTGACCTGCAAACGCTTTCGGAATGCAAGGGAAAGGATGGAAGGCCTGTACTTGTGGCTTACGAGGGAAAAGTTTATGACCTGAGTATGAGTAAACTATGGAGTACGGGTCTTCACATGAAACGACATTGTGCTGGCAAGGACCTTACCAGCGATATTCACGCTGCTCCCCACACCCCGGATGTTCTCCAGAGATTTCCTCAGGTAGGGGTTTTAAAAAAAGCACTGAATACTGAGCGGAAAATTCCTGAAGCTTTGTCTAAAATACTGAACCAGTTTCCTATACTCAGACGTCATCCTCACCCCATGGTAGTCCACTTCCCGATTGCGTTTATGTTTTCTGCGCCTGTTTTCACGCTTCTGTATCTTCTTACCCGGATAGAGTCTTTGGAGGTAACAGCGGTATATTGCTTGGGGGGGGGATGCATGTTTACTCCCCTTGCGATGCTTACCGGCTGGTTTACCTGGTGGCTTAATTATTTGGGCAAGACGATTAAGGCGGTGACGATTAAAATTTGGCTGAGCTTCAGTTTGCTTCTTATCCAGATGATGGTTCTTTCCTGGCGTGTTTTAAACCCCACTATTTTACGCAGTCTTCACGGGGAGAGCATTTTGTATCTGCTCCTTTTGTTTAGTGTCATTCCTGTGGTGACGATTATCGGCTGGTATGGATCTACGCTTACGTTCCCCGTGGGAAAAGAGTGATTTTTAATGGCCCTCTTTTTCTGAGATTCCCACAATTCCCAGACTTTTTATTTCCCAGGCAGTTTTAAGGGGAAGTCCCGCCTCGCATAAAGCATTCTTAAGATCATCACTGTAAAAACGATCTTTTTTGGGGTGAAGGAGAATATGTTTTGTAATAAAGTTTTGATAAAGGGAAGGATATAATTCTTCAAAGATGAACATGCCGCTGGGTTTTAAAACCCTTGAAATTTCAGTTAAAGCTCCCCGCCAGTGAGGAATATGGTGCAAAACCCCAAAAATAAAAACCGCATCGAAGAGCTGATTTTTATACGGTATTTGTATGACATCCGCTATTGAGAGGAGGATTCTCTTGTTTTCTTCAAAGGAAAGATAATTTTTTGCTTTGTCAATCATGGCACTATCCACGTCAAACGCGAGAAGCAGAGACGGCTTAAATTCATTAAGAATAAGAACAGCACCCGCACCTCTCCCGCATCCTATCTCCAGAATTGAAGCCCTGTGGTTGAGCTTAATTTTCTTTTTAAGAAAAAAAAGCTCTAATCGTTGCTGAAATACCCGGATGGGATTATTAACGACCCATCGCTCTGCCCAGTTGAGTTTCATAAAGGCTTTTTTTAAGACAGTAGAATTTAAAAATTTTTCTTTTTATAGACAGAACCTTTAAATCTTTATAGACAAAATTTTTGAATAAGTAAAATAGAATAAGGATTTCCTCTGCTGGTCTATCCATATTTAGGTGATATAGTTTCAAAAATGGAGAAATAGTGCCTAAGATTTTATCTGCCTTGACTTTTTCTATCATTATATCGTAAATTTCGATTCACATTTATCCTTTTTTTGTTAAAAAAGGGTAAGGTAAGAATAAAGAGTCTGAGCTTTATATCTGACGGTTAAAAAAAATCTTGATAAAGGACTTCGAAAAAATTGATTAAATTGTTAGGACAAAAAATATTCGGAAACCGGAATGAACGGGAATTGAAAAAAATCTGGCCTCTTCTTGAGCGGATTAATGCGTTAGAACCGGAAATCAAAAAATTAAGCGAATCCCAGTTGAAGGCTAAAACGGTGGAGTTTAAGGAACGGTATGGTCGCGGAGAATCCCTTGATGATTTGCTGGGTGAGGCGTATGCCGTGGTACGGGAGACCGCCCGGAGGGTATTGGGGGAGCGACACTATGATGTTCAAATACTCGGTGGTGTGGCTCTCCATCAAGGAAGAATTACCGAAATGGCTACGGGAGAAGGGAAAACGTTAGTTTCAACGCTTCCGGCCTACCTTAATGCACTCACCGGGCGAGGTGTTCATATTATAACGGTTAATGATTACTTAGCCAAACGTGACCGAGATTGGATGGGGAAGATCTACGAATATTTGGGAATCAGCGTGGATGTTATCTATCATGATCTGGAAACAACAAGCCGAAGGAACGCCTATCAGGCCGATATCACGTATGGTACCAACACCGAGTTCGGGTTTGATTATCTCAGAGATAACATGGCGCATAGCCTTGAAGACCAGGTTCAGAGGAAACACTATTATGCGATTGTGGATGAGGTGGATAGTATTCTTGTTGATGAGGCACGAACCCCGCTCATTATCTCCGGTCCGGTGGAGCACTCTTCCAACCGTTATGCTGAAATGAAGCCTTTGGTACAGCGGTTGGTCAATGCCCAAACCACGCTGGTTAATAAGTTAATTAAGGAAGCAGAAGATTTCCTGAACGAAGAAAAAGAGTATGATGCGGGGATTAAACTCCTCCAGGCCAAGCGTGGTGCGCCCAAGAATAAACGGTTTCTTAAAATCCTTAAAGAGGGGAAATATAAGAAGCTGGTCGAAAATGTGGAGATGGATTTTATCCGAGATAAAAAGCTTCCTGAACTGGATGAAGAGCTTTATTTCGCAATCGAAGAGAAGAATAATGTGGTTGATTTAACCGAGAAAGGAAGACATTTTCTTTCTCCCAATGACCCTGAAATGTTTGTGCTTCCGGACTTAACTCAATTCGAGGAGGAGTCTGATCTTGACGAAACCGAAAAAAATAAACGTCGCACAGCATTAGAAAAGGAGTTTTCAGACAAGGGAGAAAAAATCCAGAATGTCCACCAACTGCTTCGTGCGTACTCCCTGTTCGAGAAAGATGTAGGCTATGTTGTTTCCGATGGCAAGGTACTCATTGTCGATGAATTTACCGGTCGACTTTTACCCGGGCGAAGGTACAGCGAAGGGTTGCATCAAGCGTTAGAAGCTAAAGAAGAGGTGACGATTGAAGGAGAAACACAGACCTTTGCTACCATCACCCTCCAAAATTACTTTCGGATGTATGAAAAATTAGCGGGCATGACAGGAACCGCCGAGACCGAAGCACCCGAATTTCTGAAGATATATAAGCTTGATGTTTTAGTTATTCCCACCAATGAACCTGTCCGGCGGACTGATTATCCGGATATGATTTATAAGACCAGAGGGGAGAAGTACCGGGCGGTAATAGATGAAATTATGGATATGCAAAACCAAAATCGGCCGGTTCTTGTGGGGACAACCTCGGTCGAAGTTTCTGAGACTTTAAGCCGGATGCTTGGGAAAAAGATAAAACATTCAGTTCTTAATGCCAAGCGGCACAAAGAAGAGGCTGAGATTGTTGCTAATGCTGGTCAACCCGGAGCAGTAACCATTGCCACAAATATGGCTGGCCGAGGGACCGATATCAAGCTTGGTCTCGGTGTGGCCGAGGCCGGTGGCCTTTACATCATTGGAACTGAGCGGCATGAGGCGCGCCGGATTGACCGTCAGCTTCGCGGCCGCACTGGTCGGCAGGGTGATCCGGGTTCTTCCCGGTTTTATCTTTCCTTGGAAGATGATCTGCTGAGAATTTTTGGTTCTGAGCGGATTGCTACCATTATGGAAAAAATGGGTATGGAAGACGGGCAACCCATCGAACATCCTCTTATCACGCGGGCGATTGAAAATGCCCAGGGAAGAGTAGAGGCGAATAACTTTGATATGCGGAAGCACCTTCTGGAATATGATGATGTGATGAATAAACAGCGGGAAGTAATCTATGAGCAGCGAAATCGCGTTCTCCGGGGTGAAAACCTTCGCGAAGATATCATGGAGATGAGCGCAGGATTTTGCGAAGACATCATCAATAAGCATATCCATCCGGACCTTCCGCCATCGGAATGGGATCTGCGGGGACTCCAGGATGAAATTTTTAGGCTTTTTGCGTTTCGGCTTTCTCTTAACCGGCAGCAGATAGAAGAGTTGAGTCAAGAAAAGTTGCTGGATTTGGTCATTAATCAAATTCAACAGATTTATCAACAGAAGGAAAAAGAGTTCGGTGAACCTGGTCTTCGCTACCTTGAATCAATCTGTTCGCTTCACGCGATTGATACCCTTTGGAAGGAACATCTTCTCAATCTCGATCATCTTAAGGAAGGAATCGGACTTCGCGGCTATGGACAGAAAAATCCTCTTAATGAATATCAGAGGGAAGGGTTTGAGATGTTCCAAGAACTGATCCAAAGGATCAAGGAAGAAACCATCTCACGGCTTTTTCGGGTGCGCATTGCTCCTGAACCTGACGTTATCACGGCAGCTCCTTCCTCGCAGCTCGTTTTAAGCCGGGGAGAAGGGGACGCGAAACCAAAAACCATTAAGCGAGAAAGCAAAAAAGTAGGAAGGAATGATCCCTGTCCATGCGGGAGTGGAAAAAAATTTAAAAAATGCTGTGGAAGGTAACACTATGAAAATAGTTATTCCAGGTTTTTCTTTTAATAGTATTTCTGGGGGAATAAAAAAGAATGGGAAGAAGGACATGGGATTACTCTACTCAGAAGTCCCTGCAGTAGTCGCGGGGGTTTTTACTCAAAACTGGGTAAAAGCGGCTCCGGTTTTTTTGACGCACCAGAATATACAAAAAGGATATATTCAGGCAGTGCTGGTTAACAGTGGGTGTGCAAATGCCTGTACAGGGAAGAAGGGGATTGACGATGCCAAAAGGCTGTCAGCCGAAACTGCTCGTATATTAAAAATCTCTCCTGATTTGATTGCCGTATCCTCAACCGGTGTGATTGGAGAGTTTTTGCCGGTTAATAAAATGTCAACGCAATTGCCTGGTCTTTGTCACGACCTCGGTGAGGAGAAGGTTGAGGATTTTGCTCAGGCGATTATGACCACGGATACTGTGACAAAGATCGCTTTTCGAAAAAAAATAATTGCCGGGAAAAAGATTCTCATCGGAGGCGTTGCAAAAGGGGCGGGAATGATTAATCCCTCGTTAGCAACGATGTTAGTCTTTATTGTAACCAATGCCGCAGTATTACCGCGAACATTGCAATCCTTATTAGACGAAGGAGTGATGAGGTCTTTGAACCAAATCACGATTGATGGCGATACAAGCACCAATGATACGGTTTTATTATTAGCTAATGGTCGGGCAGAGAACCCGCCTTTTTCAAAAAAGACTGCTGAAAACACGGGATTTAAAGCCATGCTTTTTGAGGTACTGGCAGAATTGGCGCAAAAAATTGTCCAGGACGGCGAAGGAGCAACAAAGGTAATTGAAATAAAGGTGAAAAAGGCCAAGTCTACTGAAGAAGCAGAAACCATCGCCCGGAGTATTGCGCATTCGCCTTTGGTGAAGACTGCTTTTTACGGGGAGGAAGTTAATTGGGGACGGATCATTGCTGCTGCGGGGAAAACCATTTTTCCCCTCGCGTTTGAAAAAGTTGATCTTTTTATCGAGAAAATCCCGTTGGTAAAAAAAGGGGTTAATGTTGCTCCGCACAATGAAAAGCAAGCCCAAGCAATATTAACCAAAAGAAACTTTACGGTAACCCTTGTCCTTAATCAGGGCAAGCGAGAAGCTTCCATTTTAACGACTGACCTTTCCCCTGATTATGTAACGATTAACGCTGGATATAAATCCTAGGCTGGTTGCTATGGCGGAGAACGTTTAATGTGTTTTAATTGATTGTGCAATTATGCTCAAAAACTGTCAAATCAGGCACACAAGGAAATGTTGGAGGCAACGTATATAGGTTCTCTATCTCTCCTGGAGGGAAATAGTCGAAGATGGAAAGGAGAAAATTTTTAAAGGTATTAGCGGGCAGTTTATCCGGGGCTACAAGCAATTGACAAAAGATGCATGAAATCTTATCATGGCTCCAACCTCCGGTTTGTAAGGATTTTAGTATGGTTATAACTCTTATACCTTACAACAGGAGGCTGCTTTTTTGAACCTAATTGGACAAGAATGAAGGATAACGAAAGTGCAAAAGAAGTCTTCGCACCAGTATTACTAATAGGTTGAGGAAGCCGATGACGCTCCCAACAAAGTTAGACAATGAAAGAAAACTGATATTACTCCACCAAAGCGCCCTTATGGCAGTCGCTGCAAAAAAATTCTAAGCTTATCTCTCCTCCCGGGTGGTCGAATTTAAGGCCTTCAGGGCTAATGGACTTAGTTTCTAAGCCAAACCCCTGGCTTATAATAAGATGGCATGTGTTGCAGTCCTGTGAGATTTTTTTTCCATCTGAGCTCACATGCTGTCCGTCATGGCATCGCATACATCCCGGCCAGATTGAATGTCCGATATTATCCGGATAGCATTTCCAGCTCGCCTTCATTTCTGGGAAGAAATTTTCACGGAATATCCTTTGAATTTCGGAGATGGCGATAAGAATTTTATTCTTATCCCTGTAACCAGAATAGTCCGTCATTAGTTTCTTCTTTACGTTCTCGAACCCTTCAGACTCTGTTTTACTAATCTCGCCGCTTTCCACCAACGCTTGAACCCCATTTTTCTTAATAAAGGGTATGGACCGATCGATTCGCCCAAACAATAAGGCATCGTCCATTGCTTTGTCCGGCGTGGAATAGATATGTGTCGGACGATTGTGGCAGTCGATACAATCCATCAATCTGGGCCTTGCTTTGGAAATTGTATCGGCTTTCAGTTCCTTTCCCCTTGATTGGTATACGGTCACACTTCCATCCGGATGAATGACCTTTACCCACGGGATTTCCTGCCGGTCGTTTTTCGTTGCAATGTATTCCACTCGAGTCACTGGGCTCATGTGCCAGTGGATCCCATTCACGGGAACTCGTGTGGGGCCACCTCCTCCGACCTTAAGTAATAGGCGGATCGTCCAGGGATCATTATTCTCCGTCGTACGGAAATGGGTATGAATCCTCTCTACCGACCCCGAAAACATCTGAGACCAGTGGCACTCTTCGCAGGTCTCCCGTGCGGGCCGGAGATTTTTAACAGGGGTTGGAATGGGGCGGGGATACTTCTTCAGCGATAGTCGCGTAAATTTGATAGACTCCTGAAAATTTTGATTTAACGAAAAAGTTTGCCCCAGGGCCTACATGGCATTCCGTGCAGCGTACCCTCGCATGGGGCGATCTTTTATATAAAGTATATTCCGGTTTCAAGACAGAGTGACATAAAAGCCCGCAAAAACGGACGGATTCTGTAAATTGATAGACTCGGTAGGTACCGAGAGCGGAAAAAATAAGAAAGGAAAAAGCAATAACCAAAACTGCTATAAAAGTATTCCGATGAGAAGATATGCTGAGGTCAATACGTGGAAGCGGTGGAGAACACCCCTTTGCTGCTATATGACGACGCCGGTGCTCACGCCAAGCGCCCACAACGACTAAAAGCAGACCCGTGATAAACCCGCCAGGTATGAGAACATAGGTTATTACGGCTGTGTAAGGGGTTGTAAAACCACGAATAAATTCGATTCCGAAAAGAGCAAGGACAGCAATAAAACTGCAAATTGCCAGGATAATCCCCAAAAAACTCATTCAATTATTCATGAGGGATGATTCTTTGGAAGGGACTATTCTTGGTTGAGCGTCAGGCATAAAAACACCATTGCACTTTTTGTTCTTTCACTCAGGCCATTCAACCGGTTATTGACCCATTCTGGTATTGAAAGGAAAACCCTCGCCTTCAGGCGGAGACTTTAGTATGCATGCAGTATGAAAAATTGTTTTAAATCCAATCAAACCCTATACGACATCAAATATCAAGTTGTTGGGATCACGAAATGCCCCAAGCCGATCCTTAGGGTCGATATTGACCGGAGAATTCAAGATTCGATCCTTAAGATTTGCCAATTTAAACAGATCCTCGAGCGTAGGATCACTTGCCCTTAAGTGTCCGAAGAAATTGAACGATTTCTTTAACCTCTTCAGTTGTGAGCTTTTCTTTGAACGGAAGGCATCACGGTGTTCCCTGATTTATCTTTGATTCCCTCAATGATGCTCTTGGCTACCTGGTCATCGGTAAATGCTGCTTGCACTTTCGGGTTTGTCAGGTCACGGCACTTGAATTTCTCGCACATTGGGGTCGTTCCTTTCCCATCCTTACCGTGGCAGAGGGCGCATTTTTTTGCCCATAGTTCTGCACCAGCCGCGATGGCGGTTCCAGTAAGATTAAGGAGGAAAGCGACCAAGGCCAAACCTATCAGAACTTTTTTCATAGTAACACCTCTTTTTTAGTGGAATAATTTATAAATAGTTTTAGGGTCTAGACTAGATTAGCACAGGTAAAAGTGCTAAAAAGCTCGTCATGACAATAAGCAACAAGTACCTAAAGCGTTCAAAAAAATTTCTGAGGCTAAATTTCCAGGGTTTATCAGATACTTTTCTCTGGATTTAGACGCTCATAAAATTGTTTTTTGACCAGTTTGAATCGCAATATCGTTAATCGTTGTCTCTTGCTTATCAAAAAAAGGATTGCCGAGTTCTGTGAGCCATCATCTCCTTTTTCCGGAGAAGTCGAAGTAGACAAATCATACTTCGGAGCCTACCTCGTCAGCTCCAGCTAGAACCTGTACTGTAAATATCCCTCCAGCACATGCGCCGGGCCGTCCTTGTAAAACCCACCCAGGGTATTATACATCTGATTTGCCGTCGAAGGGATTCCCGTCAGGTAAAGCGTTTGGTAGGCATCGGCCATGTTAAAGATCTCGAATATATATCCCATTTTGCAACCCCAGTGCTCGTTGAACCGGTAGGTGCACCATGTATCTACATTGGCGAAGGTTTCGTTCAGATTGGGCATGGCCGGGTTGTGGAAATCCGAGGTCGAATAGGAGTAGCTGGCGCTGGTCGTGAGCCACAGCTTGTTCGGAATGAGCTTAAAGTCCCCTCTGGCGGTGACAGTGTCATATGCATCGGTGGTGTGCAAATGGGGGCCCGAATCACCCCCTACCACAAAACCCGGGTCCGGAACAATACCAGGAGGAGCCTGGCGAGCGAGTTCATCAGTGCTGACTGCCTGGTGGTCATATCCCAAGCTCAAGGCGACCCGCTCAAACGGCCTCCAGCTCACATCCGCCCCGGCCGACCAGCCTTTATCGTTGACCAAACCGAAGGCGGAGTTATTAAAATCGTCGTTGAAGAACGAGAAATTGAAGGAGAAGCTGACATTATTCACGGGGAACACCTCGGCTATAAAATCGACCTTGTGCCGTTTGTCGTCTCCCGCGTAGAATTTGTATTGAATCACCTCCCCGGCTTCGACCTGCACGATAATCGCTCCCTTGCCGGTCTGAGTACGAATAGTTGGCGGTCAGGTTCAGCCAGGCAGTAAGAAACAGTCTGATGCCCACCTGGGGCGTATTGCTCGTGGTATGGCCCATATCATGGTCGCGGTCAACTCCTTGCCAAGCATAGGCGACATCGAAGGCCAACATGTTGTTCACTTTATAGTCGGCGCCAACAGAGCCAGTCTGCCGTAAATACGAATAATGCCCCTCACGGAAAAAGTCTAGGTTGCTACTTATTGCGTTCATAATTCTATTATCCGCGGAACTATTATCAAAATTATAAGCCCTGTACGCATACCTCAAGGTTAGCGGGGCCCAGGGGCGGGTGACGCCGGAAATATACCCGTTCATAGTCGAAGCGGTGAGACCCGCATCGCCGATCGAAACACCATTTCTATCGATGACGGTGTCGTTCTGGGACAGCCAGCCGTAGGAAAACGAACCGGTGAGCCTGGTTTTGTAGGCAAGCAGGTTCAGGGCCCCCTCCCCGGTTACATAGTTGGCTAAATTGCTGGGGGGCAGGGCTACAAAGTTATTGGTGGTGCCCGACCGTCCCAGAACGTCTGTGGTATCATCTTCAAAGGTCGAAAGATGATAAGCCATACGAAACTGATAGATCCGCCGATCAAATTCCACTCCGGCCGTCAGGTCGTCTTGGGAATAACCGATCGGCCTGAGAAAGGTGGTAAAATTATAGCCGCCTTTAGTGTCAGGGCTTCCTAATGAATAGGTCGCTGGCTGCTGGCCAGTTCTTCTCTGGAAAAGATTTTCGGCGAAAATGTTGATATCGGGTGTTGGCATGTAGTAGCCGCTGAACCGCAGTCTCTGCACAAGCATCTCGATATTGTCATTAAAGGGATTCACCGTGGAGTAAAGGTGTTGGAGCTGGTCATACTCAATTTCGGTATGGTAGACCCCGAGTTTGCCCGCCTGGAGAAAAAATCCTGATCCCTTAATCCCGGATGGCTCATCAGGAATCTGTAATACTCCAGGGCGTCCTTGCTCATCAGCGATAAATCCGTTTCCGCGAGAAACCCTTCGGGGAAGGGAATATACTCTTCCAAATATCCCGCGTCGCGTGGTTGGGGGGATCGGCGAGAAATCCTCCGCCCAAGCCGATATAGCCGCCCAACGTGTAATCACCCACGTCCGTTTCCGCAAAAGCGCCTGTGCAGGTCAGAGGGATAAAAAACATGACTGCGAGAAAAACGACCAGGATTTCTCTCTTAACTCATCGTCACCCCCCCTTTTATCTAAAGAATAAATTGCCGTTGACATTGTTGCTGCCGTGGATGTTCCGGTGACAGTTGAGGCACCCGCCGCCCACCATCATATTTGGCCTTTGGCTTCCATTTCCCCGCCGGCTGGAAACTGACGTTGTGGAAGGTAATGTGGCACTCCCGGCACAACCTGATGGGCGGGGCTTTCAGCAGGCTGGGATAGGCGCTGCCGTGGGGCTGATGGCAATTGAAGCAATCCTCCATGACGGGAGGGTGCTGAAAAACGAACGGACCTCGGTACTGGGCGTGACAATTAAAGCAGAGTTCTTTATTGGAAAGCCCCTTTACCAGCTTGGGCGAAGTAGTCCCGTGCGGGTTGTGGCAACTCGCGCAGTCCATTTTTCCTTCGCGCAGGGGATGATGCGAAAACCGCAGCTCCGCGCGGGCTTGCTCTTTATGACAGGTAAGGCACGTATCCTCTACGGTTATATTGGCGAGTTGAGCACGGGCCGTTATTCCCGGTCCCGTATGGACTACGTGGCATGAGGTGCAGGCGAGGTCGTTGGTTTCATGAGCACTGCCCGCCCAGAAAAGCCTCTCCCTCTTTTGATGGCACTTGAGACAGACATCGTTGCGCACGGAAATAGGCGTCGGCGACCCCTTCGTAAATCGCACCATACTCCCGAAGGTTTTGCCTCCGGAATCGACATGGTCTGTTCCCGGTCCATGACACGTTTCACACCCAAGTTTTTCAGCAGCGGTACGGGGGTGCTTCAGAAACAGGGTGCCCATAGGCGTCTTAGTGAGCTGCTCGTACACCTGCGCGTGACAGGTTTGGCAGACTTCCACGCCCGCATACCCTTCCTTGGCCTTTTCGGCCTTTTTGTCCTCCCCTTTTGCCGGCCCTTTGGAGAAACAGAGAAGGAAAATCAGTACTAGATAGACAAAAATCAGTGCGGGTATGAAAATTCTTCGCATCGCCTCCTCCGGTGAAGCACCTTAAATTGTGCAAATTTGTTTAAGGGTTTTACCCCTTCAGAGCCATAAAAGTGACGACCAGAACTGGCCGCATTGGTGAAACAGTTGTCCATGGACTGGGGGCGCCGCCGCACCTCCCGGAAAGCCCGTTCTAGGATATTGGTGGTACAGAGGGATTTCCAGCGCTGTAGAGGAAACCCATACCCTGAAAGTGCAGGCAGTTAAAGAGATTTTTTTCATGCACTGCACCGCCTATTCCTCCTCTACCTGCCCCCTGGACTCAAGGCTTTGAAGCGCTTGAGGGTTTCTTTGCGCTCTCAGCGGCGCAGATGAACTCCCCAGTATTGGAAAGGGTTTGTTGCGCCTAGCCCCTTAGCCCCTCCCTCAGCCACTTCTTATCCGCTTCCACCAGCATTAGGGAGCAATTAAGGGAGCCCATTCCTCACTTTACCCAGCCCCATCCCCTTCTAAACTATCAATTTTATCGATTTAGTGGCCTTTTAAAATTAAGACTTTTTTATAATTAAATAGTAGGAGATGTCAAGGAAAAAATCAGGGGCGCAGACAAAATTTTGTCTTTGGAATTTTTGGGGTTGATTCCATAATCATGAGATGGATGCACCGCTGTCTCCCCCGACTGAGTTTGAAAAAAACGGCATTGGGTGAGGAATTGATAGAAAACGTCCCGATAGATTTTCCAAGGGCGGTGGGCATTGGCGTAAGAGAGGCTGGAAGGTTTTATTAGTTTTGCCCCTAAGTGATAAAGGAATGATTCTTGAGAAGCCATACCGCCGATAATTTCTCTGAGGCTTTTGGCTTTAGCCAGATGGCCAAAAAGCATGGTAACAAATTGATCCCAGCAGCTCATTCCCCGTGAGTGTCGGTCTCCGGAGTGCTGGTTTACGGCTTTTTAAAAATCATATCTCGAAAACAAATTTAGGTATTGACAAAAGATGCATGAAATCTTATCTTGGCTCCAACATCCGGTTTGTAAGTGATTTAGTATGGTTATAGCTTTTAGACCTTACAACAGGAGGCTAATTTTTTGAAACCAATTTGGACAAAAATGAAGGGCTCAATAAATTGATTTCTATGATAATGCTTCTAGGCCTTTTAGCCAATATCTCCCTTATAGGAGCCCCAACGGAATATCCCAGTGTAAAAAATGAAGGGTATCCGGAAAGCCAGATCTGTGGTAAATGCCATACGGCCATATACAAAGAGTGGAAAAATTCTCTACACGCTTCCTCTTTAAGTGACCCTGTTTTTCTTGGCGTTTTTAACGAAGTAGAAAGGGACAAAAAAAGCTTTTGTCTTAAGTGCCACGTACCTACTGTTAGGGTTACACGGGATTATGACCTTGCCCAGTCTATTTCAAAAGAAGGGGTAACATGTGATTTTTGTCACACGGTAAAGAGCGTAGATTTAAATAAAGAAGAGCCATTTGAATTTGATCCAGGGGTTGTAAAAAGGGGGCCGTTTGAAAGCCACCTAAAAATAGGTCATGAGAACCTTTACTCTGCAATTCACTTGAAAGCTGAGTTCTGCGCCGGGTGTCATGAGGTGGTAAACGAGAATGGATTTCACGTAATGAGTACATATAGCGAATGGAAAATGGGTCCTTATGCGGAAAAGGGAATTCAATGTCAGAACTGCCACATGCCAGAAGAGTTTGGTACTCCTATTGTTAATCCCGAAGTCGCAAAGACTGAGCATACCGTAACAGCACATAAATTTCAAGGGGGACACACTCAGATAAATATATCTAAGGCCGCAACGCTGACTCAGATGTTAGATAAAGTCGACGACTCTGTATCCGTTGTAGTCTATATAACCAACTCAGAGGCTGGGCATTCCCTTCCCACGGGTATTCCATCACGCAGGGTGATACTTACAGTAAAACTTTTGGATTCTAAAGGGGAGGTAGTTGGGGAAAAGGAGGTTGTATATAGGCGGGTTCTTGTTGATGGTGAGGGAAAAGAGATTGCTGAGAAGGACATTAATGATATGTTTCTAAAGGCTGCGGCTCTAAGGGAGCGATAACCGCATTAAACCCAAGGAAACAAGGAGGGAGGAGTTTGTGTTTCCCCTTACTAGGAGAATGGGAAAGGCTTTCACAGTGGAGTCTACCTTGAGATATGAATTTAGAGTTCCTTATCTCGAACCAAATGCGATGAGAATGGAAATGGCTCGTGATGTAAAAACAATAAATATGGAGACAGAGGTTATAGGTATATGGAAGTGGATTATTTCCCTCGCGGGAGTTTTAGGGCTTTTGTTTATCCTTCGAATAACGTTGAAAAATGGAGGAGGTAACTCCAGTGAATGAGAAAATCGAAAGGAGGAATTTCCTTGGAACGCTAATTAATTGGATATTGGGTGTTACAGTGGTAAGCTGGATAATCCCAATAGTGGCATATCTTTTCCCAAAATCTAAGGGGGAAGCAGAAAACGTCTTTATGGATCCTTCGGGTAACCCTATAACGTCGTCAGCTGTATTAGCAGAGGGTGCAAAAATTGGGCTTTCTTTTGGAGGCCCCGCAGTTGTTATTTCCTACAAAGGAGAGCTTAGGGCTTTTTCAGCGGCATGTACACACCTTGGTTGTATTGTACAATGGAGGAAGGACGAGAGAATTTTCTTGTGTCCCTGTCATGGAGCGAAATTCGACTTTAATGGGGACGTGATTTCAGGGCCGGCCCCTAAACCACTTCCCGAGTACAGGGTTGAAGTTGAGAAAAATGAGATAAAACTTTTAAAAGCATAGTGGGCATCGTATGTTAAAGAAAATAACAGATTGGATTGATGAGAGGATACAAATTAGGGAGGTTATAGAGAGAAATCTCACTGGGTATAAGGTTCCAGCCAATCTGAATTTTTTGTACTCTATGGGCTCTTTACTTCTTGTAATGCTTTTTATTCAGTTTGTGACCGGTATTTTACTTCTTATATATTATGTGCCCCAGGTGGATAAAGCCTTTGAGAGCGTCACCTATATAACAAACAAGGTTCCATTCGGCTGGTTGATAAGAAGGGTTCACGCAATGGCAGCACAAATATTAATAGCTGCACTCTTCCTCCATATGCTCATTACCTTATTTATGGGATCTTATAAGAAGCCCCGGGAGCTCCAGTGGATGTCGGGCATGGTGCTCTTTGCCCTGGGACTTCTAGCGGCCCTCTCAGGCTATCTCCTTCCCTGGAGTCAGATTTCCTACTGGGCTACTACAGTCGGAACGAATACGGTGAGCGCGGTTCCCTTTATTGGTAACGAGCTTGTAAGGTGGGTAAGGGGTGCTGAGAGGGTAGAACAGGCAACATTAGGTAGATTTTTTGCTTTACATGTTATGGTTGTACCCTTATTGTTTTTAGGGTTGGTTGCGGTACACCTGTTCTGCATGAGGAGAACTGGGATATCTGCCCCTCCAGGGACTAAGCAAGAAGAGATAAAGAAGATTTCTTTTTTTCCTAATATTGTTTTAGAGGACCTAAAACTAATATACTTTTTTCTTGGAATCCTTTTTTTATTTGTCTTCTTTTACCCAAAGCTTTATTTCCCGCACGATGCCCTAAAGCCAGCGGATCCATTTTTTACACCTCCACATATAAAACCTGAATGGTACTTTCTTGCAAACTACGAGACGCTAAAGCTCATTCCGAGTAAGGTTCTGGGGGTCCTTATACAGCTTCTATCTGCTCTTTTTCTTTTTCTTTTACCACTAGTTGATACCGGTAGCGAAAGACATCCTCTAAAAAGACCGGTTTTCTTGATAATTGCGATTATTGGGGTTTTGGTTTTCATAGCACTTAGCGTTTTAGGGGAAATTCTTAAGTGAAAGAGAAGATATGGTTATTAGATATTTGATCCTTTTTTCTTTTAGCTTGCTTCTTGTTTTTGTCTCTCAGGGGTTTGCCCAAGAGGAGAATACCTCGTGTGTTAATTGTCATAAAGACCTCGGAGGAGATTCGGCTAAGGCTGTAGGGCTTTGGCAAGAAACCATTCATAAAGAAAACGGTATCTCATGTCACAACTGCCATGGTGGTAATCCAAACGTAAAGGATATTGGCGCAATGGATCCAGCGGCAGGTTTTGTTGGGGCACCTGAAGAGAATGACATTCCTAAGTTCTGTGGCAAGTGCCATGTGGCTGTTATGGAAAACTATTTGAATAGTCCCCATTGGCTAACAGAGAAGAAAAATCACCCAGTATGTACTACCTGTCATACCGCTCACCATCAGCAAAAAGCCACATTAGATCTCATAAATGAGAAGGACTGCTCACGGTGTCATACCTACGAACGGGCAAAAAAGCTAAAGTTTGTTATGAAAGATACGGATGAGAATTTCGTTCAGCTTGATGGAAGAATAGAAAAACTCAAAGAAGAGGGTTTTAATCTTCAAAATCTTGATGCTGCACTTTTTGCAAATAGGAACCAGTTTCACCGCTTAACCCATGTACTTTCAGTAGACCTGATTATAAATAAAACCGGCATAATTAAAGCTGATAATCAAAAGATTGAGAAGTCTGTAGAAAGCTATGAGGCTACAATTAAACGCAGACAAATCGGGGGAGCAATTCTTGTTGCGTTTCTTTTTATTTCAGCTTTTATAATTCACATATATAGAAAAGCCTTGTCTTAGAAAAGTGGGGAAACATTTTCTCATCGGAGAAAATGTTTGATATTACATAAAAGAAGTTTGCTACAATCCACAACTTGCCATTCTCATAGTATTCTTTAAATGCGCAGGATCACTTGCCCTTAAGTGTCCGAAGAAATTTGACGATTTCTTTAACCTCTTCAGTTGTGAGCTTTTCTTTGAACGGAGGCATCACGGTGTTCCCTGAACTATTTTTGACTCCCTCAATGATGCTCTTGGCTGCCTGGTCATCGGTAAATGCTGCTTGCAATTTCGGGTTTGTCAGGTCAGGGCACTTGTATTTCTCGGATATCGGTGTCGTTCCTTTTCCATCCTTACCGTGGCAGAGTTGTCTTGAATCGGCTCAATATTTGTCTCATTGCTTATAAATGGTACGCAGCAGTTCGGTACTACCCCACGTGGCTGGAAGTTGTTGCTACTCTTACGGTAGTATTTACGGAACTTTGGGTATATCGGTGGATAGTAAAACGGATGCCGGTTGTGAGTGATTCGCCTGAATGGGCACAAGAAGCACACTAAGAATAACGGCTTCGTAAAAAGCCCATCTGCGGCGTTGCCTCCGTGCGATGCACGAAGACAGGCGTTGCATCCCTGCCCCGTTAAATGTTCGCTTCGGGAGGCAGAAGAATCCAATTTAAGGGTTTCGGGTTCTGAGTTGCCGATCTCCGAAAATTCTTTATTTAACGGGATGAATCATTGCGGCGTTAAAGTTAGTACGCCTCATTCCGCCGTATTTGTGCGCTTTGCATCTGAAACTTTTTACTTTGCCGTCTGATTTTCGACTTTTTACGACTTCATCAAGAATAAAGAAAAGATATTTTTAGGAGGTGTAGATGGAAGGGTATCAATTTTTTGACTTTTTCGCTACAAAAAATATCGACTATTTACTGGCGATTATTTCGCTTCTTCTCCTCATACCCTTCTGGAAAATTTTCGGCAGTGGGACAACGCAAACAACTAAGAAGAGAAAAAATACCCCTATCATATAGGATAACCTACGATTATTCGGAAAGGAAAAGGGGGAGACTATCGGCAAAAAGGAAGCCTTCTCGGGTTGGAATTACTCGCCCGCCTTTTATACTCACTAATTTTGCATCTTTTAGCTCTTGTAAAATATTTTTTAACGCAGATCGGTTACTCAGGAAGCGGCTATCAATCCCCGCATTGGTTCTCAGGCCTAAACAAAGATGTTCGAGTCTGAGCTGTTGTTCTGTGAGCGATTCTGTTCCTGCGAGTGGTGGTGCATTTTTCTGGAGTAACTCACAATATTTTTTTATTGATTTTACATTCCACCAGCGTTTGTTAGAAAAGAAAGAGTGGGCTGCGGGACCAAGTCCTAAATAGGGCGTGTGGTTCCAATATTTGTAATTGTGGCGGCAGATATATTTTTCTTCTCGTGCATAATTTGAGATTTCATAATGAAGATAACCTGCTTTCTCAAGCAATGCAGAGGTAACCATAAAAAGCAACCGCTCTTTTTCTTCATCGAGGGGTTTAAATTTTTTTTGTTTAAATTCTGTCCCTTTTTTTATGGTTAACTGATAGCAGGAAATGTGTTCCGGCCTATAATCAAGCGCTTGTTTTAGGATGGTTACCCAATCGGTTTCGCCTTGGTCTTTAAGTCCATACATAAGATCAATTCCTATGTTGGTAAATCCTTCCGACCTTATCATTTCTAAAGCTTTCTTGGTCTGCAAAACCGTATGCCTTCGACTCAGATAGTGAAGATTGTGATCATTAAAAGACTGCACGCCGAGGCTGATCCGATTAATTCCCATGCTTCGTAATAGGTTTAATTTCCCCTTGGTAATGTCGTCAGGATTGGCTTCAATAGAAATTTCTGAATCAGTAGAAAAAGAAAAATGGGTAAAAAGATAGTCCACGAAATGAATTAAATTCGGTTCACTGATGACCGTGGGAGTGCCACCACCAAGGTAAAGAGAATCGAAACAAGAAAATCGATCTTTATAGAGGAGAACTTCTTTTTTAATCCCGGAAAGCCAGGCAGGAATTAATGATAAAGAGGTTACTGAATAAAAATCACAATAAGGACATTTGCTTTTACAAAAGGGAACATGGACATAAAGTCCGGGGATCTCATCAGTGCCTTTTTTCATGGTCAAGGGAAAAACCTCATAAATATTTTAAGAAATAACTATAGAATATCAAAATTATTAAAAAAATAAATTTAAATTTAAAATACAGCTTGTGCCAGAAAAAACAGAAAAGAAAGGTGAAAAAGTCAAAAGTTGTTTAAAAAATTCTTGTAATTTTTCTTGCAAATTATTTTGTAGCATGTTATTAAAAAAAATTCTTTGCATCAGGGTAGTAAATGCTAAGTAGCTATTTTTCAATGGGATTTAAAATCAAGGCTTGTTTTTCCTCAAATAACGTTTATAATTAATCAAAAATTATTAGAATTTAAAATATATTTCTCACGCCTTAGGACTCAGGCTGGGGTGTTTATGAATTCATAAATTCAGACTGGGGATGAATAGGGCGGCGGCATAACCATTAAAACAGGAGGTGTATTGTGCCAGTTGTAACCATGAAAGAACTATTGGAAGCTGGAGTCCATTTTGGTCACCAGACTAGACGGTGGAATCCGAAAATGAAGCCGTTTATTTTTGGTGCACGGAATGGAATTCACATCATTGATCTCCAAAAAACATTAAGCCTTTTTAAGTTGGCGTATAACTTTGTGGTTGATGTTATTGCCAATGGGGGATCGGTTTTATTTGTAGGAACAAAAAGGCAAGCTCAGGATACCATCCGGGAAGAGGCAGAACGTTGCGGAATGTTTTATGTTGATTATCGCTGGTTAGGGGGGATGCTGACTAATTTTCAGACTATTCGAAAGAGTGTTGATCATTTAAATACCCTTAATACAATTGTGGAGGGAGGAGAAGAGGCAACGGATGTCCCCAAAAAAGAATTTTTGAAAATGAAAAAGGAAAAAGAAAAAATCTTTAAAAAGTTAGGCGGAATTAAAAATATGAATAGTCTGCCAGGAGCGGTTTTTATTGTTGACAGCCGAAAAGAAAAAATCGTGGTAGCGGAAACAAAAAAATTAGGTATTCCCTCAATTGGTTTGGTTGATACCAATTGCGATCCTGATGATGTAGACTATGTGATCCCCGGCAATGATGATGCTATTCGCGCAATTCGGTTATTTGCTTCAAAAATAGCTGATGCCTGTATTGAGGGCAAGAAGCGAAAGGAAGAAAAACTGCAGCAAAAGACTGATGGTGTTCCTCCAGAAAGTTTTTCGGAAGAAAACAAACCTTCAGGGGAGAAATTAACACCCAGTATGGCTGAATAATACCGATAAAGGAAAAAATCTAAAACCTTGGAGGTTGTGAATGGAAATTGATGCGAAGACGGTAAAAGAGCTCCGTGAACGAACTCTTGCGCCAATTATGGATTGTAAAAGAGCTCTCGAAGAAGCGCAGGGGAATTTTGATAAAGCGATTGACCTGCTCCGGGAAAAAGGACTGAAAACCTCCCAAAAGAAAGCAACCCGGAGTGCTAAAGATGGACTGGTGAGTGCGTATATTCATCCTGGCGGGAAGATCGGAGTATTGGTTGAGGTAAATTGTGAAACTGACTTTGTGGCTCGGACTGAGGACTTTAAAGAACTGGTAAAAAACCTTTCCATGCAAATTGCCGCTTCCAATCCTCTTTATCTTAGTCGTGAGGATGTTCCCTTAGCGGTTTTCGAAAAAGAAAAAGACATTTACCGTAATCAAGCCCTTCGTGAGGGAAAGCCCGAAAAAATAGTTGATAAGATTATTGCGGGAAAAATAGAGAAATTTTTTTCTGAGGTCTGTTTAATGGAACAGAGCTATGTGAGGGAGCCGGAAGTTACGATCAAGGAATTGCTTGATTCCCATATTGGGAAGTTAGGGGAAAACCTTATCATCCGTAGATTTTGCCGATATCAACTTGGGGAAACTGCGGAATAAAAGTAAGACGAATCCCATGACCGATACTGTTTTTCGTAGAGTACTCATCAAATTAAGCGGAGAAGTACTGGCCGGAGAGAAAGGCTTTGGTATTGACACCAAAGCCATTAGTAAAATCTCTGAAGAGATTCGTGATATCTATGAACTCGGCATACAGTTGGCCTTAGTGATTGGAGGGGGAAACATTTTTCGAGGAGTATCGGGGAATGCTGAAGGATTAGATCGTACTTCGGGAGATTATATGGGGATGTTAGCTACGGTGATCAACAGCCTCGCACTTCAAAATGCCTTTGAAAACCGCAGTATTCCCACCCGAGTTCTTACCGCGCTTGAGATGCATCAGGTCGCCGAGCCTTACATAAGACGGCGAGCGATTCGGCATTTGGAAAAAAAACGAGTAGTTATTTTTGCCGGGGGGACAGGTAACCCTTATTTTTCGAGTGACACGGCAGCGGCTTTGCGGGCGATGGAGATTGGCGCTGAGGCGATACTCAAGGCTACCAAGGTTGACGGAGTTTATGACTCTGATCCGTTTTTAAATAAGGATGCAGTAAAGTTTGACCGGCTCACGTATTTAGATTATCTCAATAAAAACTGCAAGGTAATGGATTCAACCGCCATTTCCCTTTGTATGGATAACCATCTTCCGGTATTAATTTTTAGTCTCACCGTTCCCAATAACATTAAACGGGTTTTATTGGGTGCCAAGGTGGGAACCATTATTGAGGAATAATACAATGGATAAAGAATTAGAAAAAAAAATGCGGGAGGAAATGGAAAAAGCTCTCGAAAACACCAAACACGAATTTGGACGGGTGAGGACAGGAAGAGCATCACTGTCTTTACTCGAAGGAATAAAAGTAAATTATTATGGTTCGGTTGTGCCGCTCAACCAAGTATCAACCCTTGCGGTTCCGGATAGTCGTTTGATAACCATCCAACCCTGGGATACTAAGATTATTGGCGATATTGAGAAAGCCATTCTTAGGTCTGATTTAGGTTTGACGCCTGCGACTGACGGAAAAATTATCCGGATCCCAATACCATCGCTCACTGAGGAAAGGAGAAAGGAGCTTGTTAAGGTTATTGGGAAGGTAGCCGAGAAAGCTAAAGTTACCTTAAGAAACATCCGGAGGGATATTAACGAGAAGCTCAAAGATTTTAAAAAAGATAAAGAAATTTCAGAAGATGAATATTTTGCCGATCACGACCATGTCCAAAAAATTACTGACGAATATATCGAAAAAGCAGAAGCGCTTTTTATTGAAAAGGAAAAAGAATTAATGGCAATATAGGGAAGGAAAAGCGTTATCGTGCGAAAGGCCCAGCCTCAATAAGATTTTTAATTTAAACATTGATAAAACAAAAAAATATATTTTTCTTCCTCGTTTTCTTTATCCCCTTTAGATGTCTTTTTTATTGAAACCTCATGCTTTTTTGATGGTAATGGAGGTATGCTTTTCGAGCACAGAAACTGAGGAATTGATTGAGTATAAACTTACGGGATGGAAAGTTTTTCCTGAAATTTTCGGACATAGGGCATTGCATACCTTTGCGGTAATTTTATGATGGAAAATTTAGATAAAGAAAAACTCCCTAAGCATATTGCCATCATTATGGATGGAAATGGTCGGTGGGCCAAAAAGCGAAACTTAGAACGGATTGTTGGCCATCAAAAAGGGATTGAATCAGCTCGTGAGATTGTTAAATTTTGCAGGGAAGCAGGGATTAAAGTGCTTACCCTTTACGCATTTTCGATTGAAAACTGGAGACGGCCGAAAAAAGAAGTTCAAGCGCTCATGAGTCTGCTTAAAAAGTACATTGTTAAAGAGTCAAAGAAACTTCTGAAAAATAATATTTGTTTAAAGACAATCGGGAATATCGACGATATGCCTCCATCGGTGGCTAGGATACTCCATGAAACCGTAGAAAAGACTAAAACGTGTAGCGGAATGATCGTAAACTTGGCTTTGAGTTATGGGGGGAGGGATGAAATTATCCGGGCCATAAAAAAGATAGTGCAAGCAGTTAAACAAGGCCGTTTAAAGGAAGACGACATTACGGAAGGAAGTTTTTCAAGCTATTTGTTTACCAAGGATCTCCCTGACCCTGATCTTTTAATTCGCACCAGTGGGGAAATGCGATTGAGTAATTTTCTTCTCTGGCAGATGGCATATACTGAAATTTATGTTACCGAAATTCTTTGGCCTGACTTTAAAAGGGAGGATATGGTTCGAGCCTTGATAAATTATCAGAGCCGGGAAAGGCGATTTGGTCGGACAAGCGAACAGTTAACCACGATTGGATAAAACCTATGGGATTTTCAAAAGACCACCGGGATAGACTGCTAACCGGTGTGATTGGACTTGCAATCATTTTTCTGGTTGTCGGCTATAGTTCAAAGCCGATTTTTTTTGTTTTTATTCTCCTGGTTAATCTTTTTGCTCTTAAAGAATTTTACGATTTAGTCTCCATTTCAAAAATCTCACGCTTTGTTGGGATTATTGTGGGGATTATTTTATCCGGAGGATTTTTTTATCTCGAAGAAGCCAGGTTTGTTTGCTTGCATTGCGGGAGTCGGTTTTTCTTTTTGTATGGTTAAAATAGTTACCGTGAAAAACTCGGCAAACCAAAACTCGGATTTAAAAAAGCATTTAATTGGTATCTTCGTTATTGTTTTTTTTCTCTCCCATTTAATCTGGTTACGGGGTTTGGACAAAGGCCGACTTTTGGTTTTTTTTCTCCTTACAATAATTTTCAGTGGGGATACTTTCGCTTTCTACGGGGGGAAATTATTTGGTGAACACAAACTTTCTCCGAAAATAAGCCCAGGGAAAACCCAAGAAGGAGCGATCTTGGGGTTGATAGGAAGTATTTTGGGAGGCCTGGTATTTGCTTTTTTCTTTTTTCCCGAATCTTCTTGTTTGGTGATTATATTTTTAGCAGGTATTGCCGGCATATTGGGTCAGCTGGGAGACCTTTGGGAATCAGTTCTTAAAAGAGAAGCTAAGGTTAAAGACTCAGGAAATTGCCTCCCCGGCCATGGGGGAGTTTTGGATCGTTTAGATAGCCTCTTTTTTTCTGCTCCCTTCCTTTTCTACGTTATTATCTTCCAGGAAAGGCTTTTATGAAAAAGATCTCTATCTTGGGATCAACTGGGTTTATCGGCACGAATACCTTAAAAATCATTGCGGCTTTCCCCGAGCGTTATAAAGTTGTTGGGCTGGCAGCGGGTAGCAATGTGGCCACATTATCGGAGCAAATCAAGATATATAAACCGGACGTAGTTTCAGTCACCAGCCCGGCATTAGCAGCCAAGCTTAAAGATCTTCTTTCTCCTTATCCTTCTCTGCCGATCCTTGTTGGCCAAGCAGGGATTATTGAGGTAGCAACATATCCCGAAGCTGACTTGGTCATTTCGGCAATGGTTGGTTCTGTAGGGCTTATCCCCACGATGGCCGCTATTCGATCGGGGAAGAGGCTCGCTTTGGCCAATAAAGAGGCCTTGGTGGTAGCGGGAAAACTGGTGATGGAGGCAGCCCAGTCTTATGGGGTTGACATAATCCCCATCGATAGTGAGCATAGCGCTATTTTTCAAGTGTTTAAAGGACAAAGGAAAGAAGACGTGAGTCGATTGATTCTTACCGCCTCAGGAGGCCCCTTCTTAAACTATGACTCAAAACATTTAACGAACATTACTCCAGAAGAAGCGTTGAAACATCCGGTGTGGAAAATGGGGAAAAAAATAACCATTGATTCCGCCACACTGATGAATAAAGGGTTGGAGGTCATAGAAGCCCACTGGCTTTTTAATCTTCCCCCAGAATTTATCCAGGTGCTCATTCATCCTCAGAGCATAATTCACAGCATGGTTGAATATTGTGATGGTTCTACGCTTGCTCAGATGTCTTTGCCGGATATGAGACTCCCGATCTCGTATGCCTTAGCTTATCCGGAGAGGCTAAAAAACGACCTGCCGTCCCTCAACTTGGCGAACCTTGGAAAATTGACCTTTTTTGAACCGGATTTTGAACTATTCCCAACTGTACGATTAGCTTACCAGTCTCTCCAGGAAGAAGCGTCAATGTGTGCGGTATTAAATGGAGCGAATGAAGTTGCGGTGGAAGCTTTCCTCAAAAAACAAATTTCTTTTCCAGAAATCCCCTTGGTGATTAAAAAAAGTATGGAAAAGCATAATCCTCGGAGCATTAAAGATATTGAGGATGCCATGGAGGTGGATGCGTGGGCTCGACAAACAGCCAATAACATAGTTAATGCTTTAAAAAAATAAACCCAGTTGACCATAATCAAAAGACAGGTGTAAAGTAAAACTAAAATGAACAACGCAGTGAAAGATGGATCAGATAAACAGAAATTTTACACGAGGTAAAACTAGATGATTTCCACGATTGTATCTTTTTTCATTCTTATCGGTGTACTCGTTTTTATCCATGAATTTGGCCATTTTATTGTGGCTAAATGGATTGGTGTTAAAGTGGAAAAATTTTCATTAGGGTTTGGGCCAAAGATTGTTGGGTTTAAGGGGAGAAACGATGGAACCGAGTATCTCATTTCGCTTCTCCCGCTTGGGGGGTACGTAAAGCTCAAAGGTGAAAACCCGGGAGAAGAGTTAAAAAATGATCTATCGGAATTCACTTCCCGAAAAGTAGGTGACCGGGTCAAAATTGTTGTTGCCGGTCCAGTGATGAACATAATTCTTGCCTTTTTGCTTTTTCCTCTTGTTTTTATGATCGGGGTTCAGGTTCCACAATACCTAAAGGAAGCCCCGATTATTGGATGGATAGAGGAAGCGTCCCCTGCAGCTAAGGCTGGCTTTAAGGTAGGAGACCTCATTAAAGGCATTGATGGTGTAACGATCAAAAACTGGGAAGAGTTGCAAAATACTATTTTGACTCATCCGGAAAAGGAGTTACGGGTTTTATTCTTGCGAGATAGAGAGGTGAGGGAAAGCGTATTAACCCCGATTACGACTAAGGACTTCGGTGTAGGATATGTGGGCTGGGAATGCTTTTTTGATCCGATCATTGGAGAGCCTTACTCCTCACTATCCGGCGGAAAAAGCTGGTTTAAAACCAGGGGATAGAATAGTTTCGGTTGCTAACATCCCTATCTTTCACTGGAATCAAGTTCCCCAACTGATCAAAAATAATAAAGAAAAAGAAATCGCGTTTGAAATTCAGAGGAATGATAAAAAGCTATTTTTCTTAATCAAGCCGGAGATTCAGGAGATATATGGTGAAAAAAGACCGTTTATTGGCATCATGCCGATAATCAAAACCGTCAATGAGAAATACGGGTTTTTTGAGTCGCTCAAAAAAGGAACGCAAAGAACCTGTGAGATGGCATGGTCAACGTTAAAGATGCTCAAGGATTTGATCACCTTTAATCTTTCGGTTAAGGCTCTTGGGGGCCCTATCATGATCGCCAAACTAAGCGGCAAGGCCGCTCAATCCGGCCTTTCGGACTTCCTTTCGTTTATGGCTTTTTTGTCATTGAGTTTAGGGATAATAAACCTAGTTCCTATTCCGGTGTTAGATGGGGGTCTCATTTTATTTTTACTTTTTGAACTTATTAAAGGAAAACCCATCGGGATAAAAAAGATGGAGATAGCACAACAAGTTGGTTTGGCGATCCTTATACTTTTAATGGTAACGGTAACCTATAATGACATAATGCGGGTCCTTCCCGGCAACATTAAAGACTTTTTCCCTTGGAAATAAACAAGAAAACGTAAGACAATAAAACGTGGGCAACCAGAAGGGATAGAGTTTTTATGATAGTCTTAGGAGTTGAAACCGCTACTGGAGTTGGAAGTGTTGCGGTAGTAAATGATGAAGGAATTATTGGCGAGTGTACTCTCAACGTGAGTCTTAATCATTCGGAACGTCTTCTTCCCATTATTGATCAATTATTAAAAAGTAGTGATATTCCTTTTTCCCGCATTGACGGCTTGGTTGTTTCTTTAGGACCAGGGTCTTTTACGGGGTTAAGGATCGGCATTAGTACCATAAAGGGACTGTCTTTAGCGAGTGAAAAACCGATAGTGGGGATATCCACGCTCGATGGTTTGGCACATCATTATCCTTGTGCAGAGACTTTGGTTTGTCCGATGTTAGATGCAAGAAAAAAAGAAGTATTTGCAGCGCTTTACCGTTGGAACACATCCTTTGAACTCCAAAAAATAACCACAGACCTAGCCATTGCCCCCCAGCAACTCCTGCAAAAGATCAACGAACGGGTTATGTTCCTTGGAGATGGGAGCCACGTTTATGAGTCTCTCATAAAGGAATTTCTTGGCTCAAAAGCCTTGTTTGCTCCTCCTCATTTAAGGCATCCTCGGGCGGCTACCATCGCTTGTCTCGGACTGGAAGAACTGAAAAAGGGAAATACTCTTGCGATAAACAATGTGACCCCTCATTATATTCGGCCTTCTGATGCTGAGCGCAACAAGAAGACTTGATTTTTTTAAAGAAAATGATAAAAGTAGATAAATAAGTCAAACTAAGAAGTTTTTGTCAACTTTAGGAACAGAGGACGTAAGGGAGAAAGAGTTATGGAAAAATATGATGAGGAGTTGATCTCCCAATGGGTTGATAAGGACCCTGAGCTCAAACGACATGTGGAAGAGCACCGGGAATTTGAGCGGAAACTGGTTGAACTTGAAAAAAAGGCCTTTCTCACGACTGAAGATGAAACAGAAAGAAAAAATTTGAAAAAATTAAAACTTCGAGGTAAAGACCAGATTGAAGCAATTTTGAGTAAATATCGAATCAAAAGTTCAGCGTTATGAAAGGGGTAAAAGTTTGCGACTGAAAGGAGCTCAAATATTGTTAGAGACTTTGGTTAAAGAAGGGGTGGATGTTATTTTTGGATACCCCGGAGGGGCGGTAATCGATATTTACCATGAACTTCCCAACTATCCGATTCGGCATGTTTTGGTTCGTCATGAGCAGGCAGCAGTTCATGCAGCGGATGGGTATGCCCGCGCTTCAGGCAGGATCGGCGTGGCGTTGGTGACTTCTGGGCCAGGAGCAACCAATACGGTAACGGGTATCGCTACTGCCTATATGGACTCTATTCCTGTCGTTGTTTTAACGGGGCAGGTTCCAACGATGCTCATTGGAAATGATGCGTTTCAGGAAGCAGATATCGTGGGGATTACTCGACCCTGCACCAAGCATAATTATTTAATTAAAGATCTTGAAGAATTAGCACAGGTTATCCGAGAGGCTTTTTATATTGCCCGGACTGGTCGTCCTGGTCCCGTTCTGATTGATTTGCCCAAGGACTTGATGAATAGTTTCTGTGACTATGTGTTTCCAGAGACAATTCATCTGAGGGGTTATAACCCCACCATTAAAGGACACGTTGGCCAGATTAAGCGGGCAGTAAATGAAATTCTCAACGCAGAAAAACCAGTGCTGCTTGGCGGGGGTGGAGTTATCAGTTCCAATGGTGCCGAAGAGTTTCGCTTTATCGCTCAAAAATTTAAAATACCGGTTGCCACGACGTTGATGGGCTTGGGATCTTTTCCGGAAAATGATGTTCTTTCGCTGGGGATGCTGGGGATGCATGGAACCTATTCGGCAAACATGGCGATAACGAATTGTGACCTTTTAATTTCCGTTGGGGCCCGATTCGATGACCGGGTTACCGGCAAACTTGATGAGTTTGCGTCGTTAGCGAAGATTGTCCATATTGATATTGATCCTACCTCCATTAGCAAGAATGTTAAGGTTGACATTCCGATTGTGGGGGATGTTAAAACCACCCTGAAACAGATGATCGAGACCCTTAAAAAGGAAGATAAGGGAAAAGAGGGAAAAAAGAAAAGGAAAGAATGGCTTGATCAAATTGCCGAGTGGAAGATAACCTATCCTCTCTCATATGTGCAGAAAAATATTATTAAACCCCAGTTTGTCGTGGAAAAAATTTCCGAACTCACTAAGGGCGAAGCTATCGTTACTACGGAAGTTGGTCAAAACCAGATGTGGACTGCCCAGTTTTATAAATTTACACAGCCGCGCACACTTCTTACTTCGGGTGGGCTGGGAACGATGGGATATGGATTCCCTGCCGCAATCGGCGCACAAATCGCTTTTCCTGATCGATTGGTTATTGATATTGCTGGGGATGGGAGCATTCAGATGAACATTCAGGAAATGGCAACCGCTATTCAACACGGTCTTCCAATAAAAATTGCTATTCTTAATAATGGATATTTAGGGATGGTTCGGCAATGGCAGGAACTTTTTTATGATCGACGATATTCGCACACCCATATGAACACGGCACCCGATTTTATTAAGCTGGCGGAGGCATATGGTGCGGTGGGACTTCGAGCAGTTAAACCCGAAGAGGTTGTGCCCTTAATAAAAAAGGCGTTCTCAATACCTCGGCTGGTGATAATGGATTTTGTGGTGGAGCCAGAAGAATGTGTTTATCCGATGGTCCCGTCCGGAGCTCCCATTAATAAGATGTTATTGGTTTAAATTATTTTCGAGGATCATTATGCAACACACCCTTTCGATTTTAGTTGAAAATAAACCGGGAGTTCTTTCATGGATTGCGGGGCTTTTCAGCGGCCGGGGGTTTAACATTGAGAGTCTTTCGGTGGCCGAGACGCTTGATGCTACGATTTCCCGAATGACTATCGTTACCCGGGGCAATGATCAGATTCTCGAACAGATTATTAAACACCTTAACAAACTGGTTAATGTCATCAAGGTGATTGATTTTGTTAATGGTGATTTTGTGAATCGGGAAATGGTTTTGATTAAGGTGAATGTGACTGATGAGAATCGGTCTGAGCTTCTCAATATTGTGAACATATTTCGGGGAAAGGTGGTGGATGTAAGTCCTGATGCTTACGTGGTTGAAGTGACCGGAGATGAGGGCAAACTGGATGCGATCATCAATTTATGTAAGCCGATGGGTATTAAAGAAGTTGCCCGGACCGGAAAAGTTGCCATGATGCGAGGGGCTAAACAAAAGGGCTAATAGGTGCATTGCGATAGTGAAAGGAGACAAGAATGGCGAAAAGTTATTATGACAAAGATGCAGACTTAGGTTTATTAAAAGGGAAAAAGGTTGCCGTCATTGGCTATGGGAGTCAAGGTCATGCGCAGGCGCAGAATTTGCGGGATAGTGGTATTGAAGTTATTGTATCCGAACTGCCGGGGACGGCTAATTATCAATTGGCTCTGGAGCATGGATTTAAGCCGGTTGATGCTGCTTCGGCCGCTAAGGAAGGCGATATTATTCAAATTCTTATTCCTGATGATGCTCAGGCCAAGTTGTATAATGTTGCTATTGCTTCTAACTTAAGTGAAGGAAAGGCTCTGCTTTTTTCTCATGGGTTTAATATTCATTATAATCAAATTGTGCCTCCCGACACGATTGATGTTATCATGGTTGCACCCAAAGGACCGGGCCATTTGGTTCGCAGAGAGTTTGAGCGGGGAGCAGGCGTTCCGGCGCTGATTGCAGTTTTTCAGGATTTTAGCGGCAAAGCCAAAGAAAAAGCCTTAGCCTATGCCAAAGGAATTGGAGCAGCCCGTGCGGGGGTGATTGAGACCACCTTTAAAGAAGAAACCGAAACCGACCTCTTTGGGGAACAGGTGGTGCTTTGCGGTGGTGTATCCGAATTAGTTAGAGCGGGATTCGATACGTTGGTTGAAGCAGGGTATCAACCTGAGATTGCTTATTTTGAATGCCTCCATGAGCTGAAGCTTATTGTGGATTTATTTTATGAAGGCGGGATTAGTTATATGCGTTATTCAGTAAGTGATACGGCCGAATATGGAGATCTTACCCGAGGCCGGAGGGTTATCACTGAAGAGACTCGAAATGAGATGAAGAAAATTCTAGGGGAGGTCCAGAACGGACAATTTGCTAAAGAATGGATACTGGAAAACCAGGCAAACCGTCCTCAATTCAATGCGCTTCGCAAAAGAGATCAGGAACATCTCATTGAAAAAGTGGGAAAACAGCTTCGGGCGATGATGCCGTGGATAAAAGCAAAATAGATAGACTCTCCGAGTGGTCGGGGAGATTATAGCAATAAATCAAAGTACTCATAACCCAAACTGCGAAAGGGGTAACGAGTGAAACGACAATTTTTTGACAACCGAAAAAAAATAAAACAAGCAAGAGACCTGCGAAAAGGAATTTATATCTTGCCGAATTTTTTTACTACCTGTAGTCTTTTTTGTGCGTTTTATTCAATCATTGCCTCTTTCAATGGTGATTTTACCAAAGCAGCGTGGGCAATTTTATTGTCCGCTGGTTTTGATTGGCTTGACGGAAAGATTGCGCGCATAAGTAATTCCATGAGTCAGTTTGGTATGGAATATGATTCCCTCTCGGACCTCATTGCCTTTGGCTTAGCTCCTGGTCTGTTAATCTATACCTGGGCATTGACCCCTTTTGGGAGAATTGGTTGGCTGGCAGCATTTCTTTATGTTGCGTGCACTGCGTTGCGGCTTGCCCGTTTTAATGTCGATTCCTCGAGCTTGGAAACCAGATATTTTCAAGGGTTACCCAGTCCCGGGGCAGGAGTGATGATCGCCACCACCATTATAATGGCTTATCATGCAGGATGGGTAGATAGCAGTAAGCATATCACTATCCTGCTTCTAACGTTTTTTCTTTCTTTTATGATGGTAAGTAAAATTCGGTATCACAGCCTTAAGAAGCTTGAATTGAAAGGAAAGATACCTTTTCAGATATTGGTGATCACCTTATGTGTGATTATTTTAATAGCCGCAGAACCCCAAATTACTCTTTTTGTAATTTTTTTCCTTTATGCTTTTTCTGGTCCCGTGTTAGCTTTATTGCGAAAGCTGCTCTCCCTTTGGAAGAAAGCGCGAGAAAACAAAGTGAGTGATGTGAAGGTGTAATTTACGGCTTTATGGAACAACAATGGAAAAAATTTTAATTTTCGATACTACGCTGAGGGACGGAGAACAATCTCCGGGTTTCAGCATGAATATTCAAGAGAAGCTGCAGGTTGCCAAACAACTTGAAAAATTGAACGTTGATATTATTGAAGCAGGCTTTCCGATTGCGTCCGAGGGGGACTTTCAAGCGGTCCGGGCGATTGCAAAAAGCATTAAGCGATCTAAAATTGCCGCACTAGCTCGCGCTGAAGATAAGGATATTGATCGCGCGTGGGAGGCGATTAAAGAAGCTCCGCACCCGGTTATCCACACCTTTATTTCGACCTCGGATCTTCATCTCAAACATCAGCTCCACTTATCCCAGAAAGACGTACTTCAAAAAGTGGTTCATGCGGTAAAACGGGCGAAATCGCATGCTCCTCAGGTAGAATTTTCAGCCATGGATGCCACCCGGACCGAGAGGGACTATCTTTGTCAGGTTGTCGAGGCGGCAATTAATGCCGGCGCGTCAACAATCAATATCCCGGATACCGTGGGGTATGCTATCCCCCACGAGTTTGGAGATTTGATTAAACATTTGCGGAAAAATGTTACCAATATTGACAAAGCCATTTTGGGTGTCCACTGCCATAACGATTTGGGGCTAGCGGTAGCAAATTCCTTAGCGGCAGTGTTAAGCGGCGCTCGTCAAGTGGAATGCACGATTAACGGAATCGGTGAACGGGCAGGAAATGCTTCGATGGAAGAAATTGTGATGTCAATCCGGACCCGGAAGGATTTTTTTAAGCAAATATACACCCAAATTGTCACGGAACAAATTTACCCCACCAGCCGTTTGCTAACTCAAATCACGGGGATAAGTGTCCAGCCAAATAAAGCGATTGTGGGAAGTAATGCTTTCGCACATGAATCCGGCATCCATCAGGATGGATTGCTCAAGGAAAAAATTACTTACGAAATTATGACTCCGGAGTCAATTGGGATTTCTCAATCCACTTTAGTGATGGGAAAACATTCGGGAAGACATGCCTTCAAGGACCGTTTGAAAAAATTGGGATATGAGCTGAGCGATGAGGAGGTTAATATACTGTTTAAACGATTTAAAGACTTGGCGGACAAAAAGAAAGAAGTTTTTGATGAAGATTTAGAGGCCCTCATTGCCGAGGAATTTTTAAGGATCCCCGAAAAGTATAAACTCCTTAATTTAAATGTTACCAGCGGCACAGTCGCTATTCCTACGGCCACCGTAGAGATGGAAGTTGACGGCATAGTAGTGAAAGAGGCTGGTTTTGGAGACGGCCCCGTAGATGCCGCCTTTAAGACCATTGCCAAGGTTACCGGAACGAAGAGTAAACTTCTTAAGTTTTTAGTAAACGCAATTACCGGAGGAACTGATGCTCAAGGTGAAGTTACTGTCCGTTTGGAGGAGAACGGTCTGATTGCTACTGGCCAGGGAGCTCATACGGATATAATTTTGGCGAGCGCCAAAGCCTATATCAACGCCCTCAACCGTTTAGCCCACCTCTCCTCTCATAGTTAAAACAAGCAATAAGGGTACTAACAAAAATGTTTGATAATTTTAAACCAAAAGATTTCTTGCCTTAAGTCAGACCGTTCCCAATGCGAAAAGAGGAAGAAAGTTTTGTAAGAAGAAACGAATTAAGGCCAAAGAGAAATTTGAAATCGGTTGATTTTTCTTGACAAAATTTAAAAAAATTATTTTAATAAAAAATTTTTAAGCGTGATATCCTGAATTTTAAATTTTATTTTAATTCACTATGTTCGATAATCTTAGCGAAAAACTCGGTCTCGTTTTTAAAAAGCTCAAAGGGCACGGAAAACTATCTGAAGATAATATCAAAGAAATCTTGCGGGAAATCCGTTTGGCTTTACTGGAAGCAGATGTCAATTTTCGAGTAGTAAAAGACTTTATTGATATTTTGCGGAAAAGGGTGGTTGGGCAGGAAGTGCTTGAAAGCCTCACGCCAGCCCAACAAGTAATAAAAATTGTGCACCAAGAGTTGATCCAACTTCTTGGTGGGGAAAAGGCAGAGTTAAACTTAACAGGACCATTACCTGTTTCTTTAATGTTTGTTGGGCTTCAGGGATCAGGGAAAACTACGACGGTTGGGAAGCTATCTCGACTTCTTTTTCAGAAAAACCGTCGCCCCTTTTTAGTACCGGTTGACATTTACCGGCCAGCAGCGATTGAACAGCTCCGACAGATAGGAGAATCAATGAAGCTCCCGGTTTACCTTCCGCAGAAGGGAGAAACCCCGGTAGAAATATGTAAAAAAGCACTCAATAAAGCTCGAGAGAATAACTGTGATACCCTTTTGATTGATACTGCTGGAAGGTGGCATGTTGATGAACTTTTGATGAATGAACTACAAGAGATCAAACTTAAGATTAACCCTCAAGAGATTCTATTGCTAGCTGATGCTATGACCGGGCAAGAGGCGGTCAATGTGGCGCTTAAATTTGATGAGTTTTGGATCTTACTGGGGTGATTTTGACCAAAATGGATGGAGATGCACGCGGAGGGGCGGCACTATCCATTAAAACAGTGACTAAAAAGCCGATCAAATTTGTGGGGATGGGAGAGAAGATGGAGGATCTGGAGGTTTTTTATCCTGATCGGATGGCTTCTCGAATCTTGGGGATGGGGGATGTGCTTTCTTTGATCGAGAAAGCGGAAACTGCGTTAGATGAACGGAAGACACGGGAAATGGAAAAAAAACTCCGCAAAGGAGTTTTTACCCTGGAAGATTTTTTGGATCAACTTCAGCAAATAAAAAAAATGGGTTCTTTAGAACAACTTCTCAGTATGCTTCCTGGTTTTAGTCCAAAGGTTTTAAAGGGAGTTAGTGTTGACGAAAGGGAACTGGTAAAAATTGAAGCCATTATTAATTCTATGACCAAAGATGAGAGAAGAAAACACCATATCATTGATGCGAGTCGAAGGCGGAGGATTGCCCGGGGGAGCGGGACAGAAGTTAAAGATGTAAATCAACTCTTGAAAAAATATATTATGGCGAGTAAAATGATCAAAAAATTTAAAAACTTTGGGATGAGAGATCTTCCCAAAGGAATGATTCCTGGCATCTAATGCCCAGTAATCAATTGTATTTTTCAGAAATCGAAAAGGAGGTGATGTGAACGCATGGTAAAAATTCGACTCACACGTTTTGGGACTAACAAAAAGCCCTTTTATCGTATTATTGCAACTGACTCAAGGTCACCAAGGGATGGTAGGTTTTTGGAAATTTTGGGATTTTATTCTCCCCGAAGTAATCCGATGCTGGTTAATCTAAAATCAGAGAGAATTATTTCTTGGATTAAAAAGGGTGCACAGCCGACAGAGACAGTACTTTCTTTGTTAAAAAAAGAGGGAATTTGGCAAAAAATAAAGAAAAATCAGGCGGCATAGTTTATTGGGAAGAGATATGAATCTTTAGTTTTTGTTTGGGTGGAGGATAGAGCGATGAAAGAGTTGATAAAATTTATTGCTGAAGCACTGGTTGATAAACCTGATCAAGTTGAGGTAACTGAGGTTGAAGGTGAAAGGACATCAGTTCTTGAACTTAAAGTTGCTAAAGAAGATTTGGGGAAAATTATTGGAAAACAAGGCCGGACTGCCAGGGCGATAAGAACTATTTTGGCAGCTGGCTCAGCTAAAATTAACAAACGAGTAGTACTGGAAATCATGGAATAGATCAGCAGAAGGGGTTGTTTGAGGCTGGAGAATAAGGGGATAGGGAAGAAAGGCTCACAAGAGGGAATCCTAACATCATGACTACCTTTGATATTTTAACCCTATTTCCTGATTTTTTTACATCTACCTTAAAAGAAAGTATTTTAGGAAAGGCACAGGAAAAAGGTTTCATTCAGGTTAGAGTTCATAATATTCGTGATTTTGCAAAGGATAAACACCACATCACGGATGATTCCCCCTTTGGGGGGGGGGTGGGTATGGTTTTAAAACCTGCGCCAGTGGTGGAGGCACTTGAAAAAACCAAAAATTATCAGAGAGGATCACACTCTGTTTTATTAACCCCGCAAGGGAATATTTTTACCCAAAAAGTTGCTGAAGATTTAATTAATTTTCCTCAGATCATCCTTATTTGCGGCAGATATGAAGGGGTTGATGAAAGGATAAGGCATTTTGTTGATCAAGAAATTTCATTAGGAGATTTTATCCTTAATGGTGGGGAAGCAGCGGCTTTGGTAATTATTGAAGCGGTCAGCCGTTTTATTCCCGGGGTATTGGGAAAAGAGGAATCCAGTCTCAATGATAGTTTTTCCGCTGGCCTGCTTGAATTTCCCCACTACACGCGGCCAAGGGATTTTCGGGGTTTTACAGTACCCGATGTGCTTATATCTGGACATCATAAAGAAATAATGCGCTGGAGACTTCGGGAATCGCTGAAAAGGACTTTGTTGAGACGCCCCGATTTATTAGAACACAAAAAACTTTCTTCTGAGGAACGCGAGTTATTAAAAGATATTAAAAAAGAGTTAACCAGTTTACAGGAAAAGCAATATGAAAGCGTTGGAGATAATTGAAAGAGAACACATAAAAATGGGGTTACCCCAATTTAAAGGTGGGGATACTGTTCGTGTCCATGTGAAGGTAAAGGAAGGAGAAAAAGAACGGATCCAAGTTTTTGAAGGCTTGGTTATCAGGAAGCGGAAAGGTGGGATGGGAGCGAGTTTTACCGCGCGCAAGGTCTCTTATGGGGTTGGGGTGGAACGGATTTTTCCCCTTAATTCACCGATAATAGATAAGGTTGAGGTTGTCCAACGCGGACGCGTTCGGCGGTCTCGACTTTACTATATCCGCAACCTTAAAGGGAAGGCCGCGCGGATTAAAGAAATAGGGAAACGATAAATTAATTATCCCGTTACTAACTTTGGAACCTTAGGAATGGGAAAACTTTTTCCTGCCGTGTATTCTTCCCCTCCTGAGAATGCCTTGTATGCTCAAGGTTATCGGTATGTAGCAGGTGTTGATGAAGTGGGGCGAGGACCTTTGGCAGGTCCGGTGGTTGCTGCTGCTGTCATTCTTCCCGCTTACCATTCGATAAAAGGACCTTTAGATTCAAAAAGGCTCTCTCCGGCTACGCGTGAAAAAGTTTTCGAAATGGTTCTTGACCGCTCTTTTGCTTTTAGTTTTGGGATTGTGGATCAGCGGGAGATTGACCGTATAAATATCCATCAAGCAAGCTTAAAAGCAATGGCATTAGCTGTGAGTCAGTTGCCCCAACCAGTGGAGTACCTCTTAATTGATGGCGCCCACCCCATTAACAACGTCATTCCTCAAAAACCCATTATTCAAGGGGACCTCATGAGTCCTTTAATTGGCGCAGCTTCAGTAATTGCCAAGATCATCCGGGATCGAATAATGGAAAAATACCATCATATTTATCCTTATTATAATTTCAAAAACAACAAAGGATACGGGACCCAAGAACACCTTAAGGCTTTGCGTCAGTATGGCTTTTGCTCCCTTCATCGGAAAAGCTTTAGGGGGGTTATTCCGATTCCCGAATTGTTTTGAATGACCGAGAATTGTTTTTTGGGCAGAAGGAAAGGGAAAAATTATAATTACCTATTTTTTTATAAGAAGGAAAAAAGATTTTTGATAGAGTGAGGCAAAACCATTGGTTCTCGGATAGAACTGTGAAAGAGAGGGGAGGAGTTAACTATTGGTTTTCTTAAAAAACTTCGAAATAAAAAATTAGAAAAAAACTTCGGGTGTAATTTTTGAGAGATTGATATCCTTGCGTTCCAGGGGGAAGACACTGGTTTTTTTTGAGGTTAAAACTCGTTCTTCGCTTGAGTATGGGAACTTTCAAAACAGTGTTAAACTTTTGAATTTTCCGGATAACGAATTAAAAGCACTAATAATTTCTGACAGGAACCTGTTAAAATATTGTTTGTGGATCGGAAACCAAACAAAGGGAGAAAAAAGCAATGGTTAAGCGCATGATTTGGCTTTTATTGATCGGAATTGCTGCGTGTTCTGGAGGGAAAACCGTTATTCGTTCTGACCCTCCCACAGCCTTTGTTACTATAAACGAAATTCCTAAAGGGGTAACTCCTCTTGAGATTAAATTAAACTGTGATAAAACAAAAGATTATAAGATCAAAATTTCTTGTCCTGGATACCAAACTCAAACAAAAGATATTGAGTGTGGATATATAAGAGGGGCTAAAAAAGAAATCTTTTTTGAATTAGAACTAGGGAAAGATACAACAAGTGGAGAAACGCCTTCTGTTCCGCAAAACCCGGGAGATTTTACGAGCATTAAGATAAAATCAATGCCCAGTGAAGCTGAAATCTACCTTGATAATAAAATGATTGGAACCTCTCCGCTTATCAAAAAGAAAATTAAACCTGGTGCCCACCTTTTGGAAGTGCGCAAGCAAGGATTTAAAACTTGGAGGGAGGAAATTCAAATAACGCCGGATTCAGAACAAGAATTTTTCCCTATATTAGAAGCAGAATAAAACTTGTCATATTAAACCTCCTCTGTTTCCCTTTTTAAAATTTAAATTTGTTCTTTTTGCCCAAGGCGTCAACGTTTTCTAAAAAGGCCTAAGGGCAAGGCCTTGTTAAAAGTTAGAAAAATAATAAAATATTTTGAACCGTTAGGTTTAATAAATTTGGGTCTAGACTAGTTGAAGCAGCATGAAATGTGCTAAAAGGCTAGTCATGACAATAACTAACAAGTACATAAAACGTTCAAGAATTTCAGAGGCCAAATTTAGAGAGTTTGTAAGGTATTTTTCTCTTGATTTGGACGCTCATAAAATCAACTTTTTTAACCGGTCTTAACCGTAATACAGTGAACCCCTATTTACTCTCTGATCAGGAAGAGGATTGCCGAATTTTGTGAGCAATCATCTCCTTTTCAGGGAGAAATCGAAGTTGATGAATCATACTTCGGAGCCAACCGTGTCAAGGGAAAACGTGGCCGTGGTGCTTATGCTAAGACGCCTGTTTTTGGTCTTCTACAAAGAGGCGGCAAGGTCTACACAGAAATTGTTCCAGATTGTGCCCGGAAGACCTTACAGGCCATCATTCGCGGCAAAGTAGAACCAGCAAGCATCATTCTGATTCCTGGCGTGGCTACAACGGCCTTGTTGATTTGGGATACAAAAAACATTATCGTGTGCATCATGGAAAGAATGAATTCGCCAATGGAAAAAAACATATTAATGGCATTGAATCATTCTGGTCCTTTGCCAAAAGGAGGCTCATGAAGTTTCACGGTATCCCTAAAACAACCTTTTATCTTCATCTCAAAGAGTGTGAGTTTCGATTTAATTATCGGAACCAAAATATCTATAAACTGATACTAAAAATGCTCAGAAATAATCCCCTCAACTAGTCTAGACCCAGAAATTTTTATTGTATTTTTTGCCTTGCTCATTAAGGCGAGTAAATTAACTAATAAGTATGATCACAAATTTTGACCGGAATAACCAAGTGATCAATTTTTTTTAGTAAAACTATTTTTTGGCCTAAGAACAAAACTGACAAAAAATATATCGAAGTTCCAGATATTACCCCCACACCTCTCGATGAAGGGAAAAGTACGAACCGCGGTGGGTCTTATTGAAGGGCGTGGAAAGTGTGTGTGTGGGGGGTCTTAGACAGCCATCCGGTAGGCCCTATCATGAATATTAAAAGGGGGCACGGTCGCTGGCCGGGGAAATGTATTCCCTTGACGGAATTTTCCTTAGGGCTTGCGGATGGTATCAATGGCATTATCAATGTCCATAATTTAGCGATGGTGGCTCTCTTTGATCGGGTGTAGCGTTTGGATATTGATGTTAACACCTGAAAAGTGATGGGTTTATTTTAAGGTGCGTTTGTTTTCTGCTTAATTTTTCGCAGAGATAATCGCTTGACCAATTATTAAAAAAGGTAGTTTACTTTGAGCTTCAAGATTGCGGTTTCCGGTAAAGGAGGAACCGGGAAGACAACGATTGCAGGGTTGATCATTGGTTACCTTATTCGAAAGGGAAAGGCTCCGATTTTAGCAGTTGACGCTGATGCCAACGCTAACCTCAATGATGTTTTAGGGATTTCGGTTGGTCAAACGATTGGGGGAATCAGGGAAAAAATCCGGACTGAGGTTCCTTCGGGAATGACCAAAGATATTTGGTTCGAGATGAAAGCCGAGGAAACCCTGGTGGAAACGGATAAGTATGATCTTTTGGTGATGGGGAGGCCGGAGGGGCCGGGGTGTTATTGTGTTGCGAATTCCCTTGCACGACATTTTATTGAGGTCCTTACCAAAAATTATCAATATATTATTATTGATAATGAAGCCGGAATGGAGCACTTCAGTCGTTTAACGACTCAGGATATTGATCTTCTCTTTATTGTTGCTGACCATAGTGTTCGCGGGCTCCAAGCGGCGCGGAGAATTTTTGACCTTATCGAAGAATTAAAACTTGCCATTGCACGGAAGGTGGTGCTTATCAGCAAGGTTGAAAAGGATGGCGATCCTCGTTTAGAAGCAGAAGCCAAACGGCTCCACCTGGAAGTTGCGGGTTATATCCCTTATGACGAAAATATTTCACAACGGGACCGTGAAGGGAAGGCAACGTATAACTTACCGGAATCTTCACCCGCGGTAAGAGGAATGAAAGCTATCTTAGACCCATTAATATAGGAAGAGGAGGGTAGGGTAATGGCAGCAAAAATCATAAGCGGAACTGAAGTTGCAAAGGAAATTCGGGAAGAATTAAAGAAGGAAGTTGCAACCCTGAAAGAGAAAAACGGGGTAATCCCAGGGTTGGTGACTATTCTCGTGGGGGAAGATCCGGCCTCGATTAGTTATGTAACCGCAAAACAAAAGATCTCAAAAGACCTTGGGTTCTATTCGATCCAAGATAACCAGCCGAAAGACATTTCCGAAGATCAACTTCTTAAATTGATTGATACTTATAATCGTGATCCGAAAATTCACGGCATTTTAGTCCAACTGCCCCTGCCCAAACATATTGAACGAAAATAAAATACTCTATGCAATCGATCCCAGAAAAGATGTTGATGGATTTCACCCCGTAAACGTAGGAAAACTTATGATTGGCGAAGCTGATTACCTCCCCTGCACACCGGCCGGTATCCAGCAGCTTTTGATCCGCTTCGGGGTTGAAACGAAAGGGGCGGAGGTAGTGGTGGTTGGCCGAAGCAACATTGTGGGTAAACCGATCGCTAATATCCTTCTCCAAAAACAGAAAGGCGCCAATGCCACGGTTACCATCTGTCATACCGCTACTCGAGATACCGCATTTCATACCAAACGAGCGGATATCTTGATTGTTGCTGCCGGCAAACCAAAAGCAATCACCGCGGACATGGTTAAGGAAGGGGCAGTGGTTATTGATGTGGGAGTTAACCGGATCGGCATGACAGAGTCGGGGAAGGCCGTGCTTTGTGGTGATGTGGATTTTGAGGGAGTGAAGGAAAAGGCAAGCATGATTACGCCGGTTCCCGGCGGAGTTGGTCCAATGACCATAACCATGTTAATGATGAATACGGTTAAAGCAGCTAAAATAGCCGTGGGTTTAAAATAAGAATCCTTAGGGAGGTGGATTATGGCATTTAAAATACCAACGCTGGCTTATACCGGCAGCATTCGTCCCATTACCTTAGAGAAAAACGGAAAAAAAGTGACTGTGGGGGGAGAAAATTCGTATCCCTTTTACTCCTTTGAAGGGGAGATACCTCATCTACCCAAGATTGCTATTCAGGTTCCTGATTTTACCCCGGACGACTGGTCGGAAGTCTGTTTGGAGCCTTATAAAGATGTTTTAGGAAATCCGGTAGCGTGGGCAAAAAAAGCCCAGGATGTTTATAAGGCTGATATCATATTCTTGTGGTTAAAGAGCACTGATCCCAATGGGCTCAATCGAAGCGCTGATGAAGCTGCTGAGACTGCCAAGCAAGTGCTGGAAGCGATTGATATTCCGCTCATTGTTTGGGGATCGAATAATGTAGAAAAAGATGCGGAAGTGCTTCGCAAGGTTGCTATGGCTATGCGCAGGTAAAAAATAGCCTTAGGGCCCAGTTCAAGAGGGAAACCATAAACAAATTGGCGCGCAAGCTCTTGCTTATAATCATATGGTAGTCGCCAGTTCCCCGATTGATATTAACTTAGCAAAGCAACTTAATATCTTACTCGGCAACCTGGGTGTACCGCCGGAAAATATTTTGATTGATCCCACAACGGGCGCAATCGGATATGGTATTGAATATACCTATTCCGTTATGGAGCGAATCCGGCAGGCAGCGCTTACCCAACAAGATGACAAATTACAGTTCCCGATGATTTCTAATTTGGCCGATGAGGTTTGGAAAACAAAGGAAGCGAAGACTGCGGACGACCCCCTTATGGGAAACGCCGTAAACCGGGGTATCACCCTTGAGGCCATGACCGCGGTAACGTTACTGCTTGCCGGGGCTGATATTTTAGTAATGCGTCATCCGAAAGCGATTGAGTTGGTGAGAAACTATGTTGCTGATATGGCCGGAGTGGCCCGCCCCGCCATTGTTCCAGTTTCCGAAGGGGTTACAAAAGCAGCCCCTGGTGAAGTTGCTGCTGTTGCCAGCCTGACCCGGGGAATTAAGCTTGAGATTAATATCGCTAAAATCTTGGATGCGCCTTTGACGGTTGGTCCGGATCATGTGCTTGCGGTCGTAAAAGTTTATGAGGAGGGAGAAGGAGGAGTAACAATTTCACCCGAAGCAGTTGAGGTTTTTACCGCATTTTTGGCCGCTAAAAAGAGCTGATGGCTGAACCATCTCGAGCAAAGGAAGAAGCTTCGCTTCAAGAAAAACCGAAAAAGAAAGCCAAAGAAGTTCCCCAGGTAAAAATTCTGCATTCCTGGTTAGCTACGGAGGATAAAATCGGGGAGTTTAATTATCCTAAAGAAAAAAAGAAAGATTTCTCTGGCAAAGAAGTTGAACTTTTAGGGCCTAGTTATGAAGAAGGTACTCCCACCGAAAAGGGTGACTGGCGGCACAACATGAAAAATAGTGAAGATATGGTTCAGTACCTTAAGACCAGCCTTCGGTACTGGTATTCATCGGAAGTATACGGGAGTGAAAAAAGAAAGACCCCGGCATAATGGATGAATCTTACTCAATGTTGAGTTTAGGAGGTAAATAATGGCAGACGAAAAGAAAAAAATAAAAGAAGAAAAAATTGAGCCTTTACGGACGGTTTGTGAGGCAAGCCAGGAGATGATCGAAAAGGCCAAGAATGATGGGGTGAGCCTGGTATTTGACCGTGCTGATGCGATGAAGCCTTGCCCGATTGGTGCGGAAGGAAGCTGTTGTCGAACCTGTTCGATGGGACCGTGTCGGCTTCCGGCACCAAAAAAGAAAGCTGAAGGGGAAGAAAAAAAACGGGTTGGGGTGTGCGGGGCTACTATTGAAACGATCGCGGCCCGGAACTTTGTGAGAATGATCGCCGGCGGGTCAGCATCCCACTCTGATCACGGCCGGGGAGTTGCAGAAGTATTTTTATTAGCTGCCAAAGGAGAAATTCCCGGTTACGGAGTTAAAGACGTGCCTAAACTCCTGCAACTTGCGTTGGATTTTGGCATTGACATCGAGGATAGGGAAATTGAAGAGATTGCGATTAAAGTGGGTGAACTGGCAGCTGCCGAATGGGGAAAACAGGAAGGGGGGCTGGTGATGACGAAACGCGCTCCCCTAAAACGTCAGGAAATCTGGCGCAAATATAACCTGATTCCCAGAGGGATTGATCGTGAAATAGTTGAACTTATGCACCGGACCCACATGGGGGTAGATCAAGACTACAAAAACCTCATCGCCCAAGGAAGCCGAGCAGCCTTGGCTGACGGGTGGGGAGGTTCAATGCTGGCTACTGAACTCCAGGATATTTTGTTTGGGACCCCCGTGCCCGTCAAAGGATCTATCAACCTGGGGGTTTTAAAAGAAGATGAGATCAACATTATTGTTCATGGTCATGATCCGCTTCTTTCCGAAATGGTGGTTGTCGCGACCCAAGAGCCAGACATGATCGCCTTTGCCAAATCGAAAGGAGCTAAAGGGATCAACTTGGCCGGGATGTGCTGTACGGCCAATGAGATCTTGATGCGTCACGGGATACCGATTGCGGGTAACTTCCTCCAGCAAGAGCTTGCCATTGTGACCGGAGTTGTTGACGCAATGGTGGTGGATGTTCAGTGTGAAATGCAGTCAATTCATGATGTTGCCCAGTGCTATCATACCGAAATTATCACGACCTCTCCTAAAGCCAAAATTAGTGGGGCGCGGCATATCCAGTTTGATGACCACAATCCCCTTGAGACTGCTAAAGAGATTGTGAAGGCGGCAATTGAAAATTTTCCAAAACGCACGGGTAAAACCAAAATACCCGGTCACAAATGTGATACCGTAGTGGGTTTTGCTCATGAGACGATTAATTATCTCCTGGGGGGGATGTTTAGAGCTTCCTACAGACCTCTCAATGATAACATCATCGGGGGCAGAATTCGCGGCATCGCTGGTGTGGTAGGATGCAACAATGTGCGGACCGTTCATGACCAAGCCCATTTAACCTTGATTAAAGAGTTGATTAAAAATGACGTCATTGTTCTTTCCACCGGATGTTCCGCGATGGCCTGTGGAAAAGCGGGACTGCTTCTTCCCGAAGCCGCCGCGAAATATGCGGGCAGCGGGTTGGCAGAAGTGTGTGAAGCGGTGGGTATTCTGCCGGTCCTTCACATGGGGTCGTGTGTTGATAACAGCCGAATTCTCATGGCCGCCACTGCGGTAGTGAAGGAAGGCGGTTTGGGAGATGACATCAGTGATTTGCCGGCCGCCGGGTGCGCACCCGAGTGGATGAGTGAAAAAGCAGTTGCAATTGGTCAGTATTTTGTCGCCTCCGGCATCTACACGATTTTTGGGACTACCTTTCCTACCTTGGGGTGCGACGCATTAACGGAGTATTTGTTCAAAGGCTTAGAACAAGAAGTAGGGGGAATGTGGGATTTTGCCACCGACCCCATCGAGATGGCAAAGAAGATGATAACCCACATCGATAAAAAGCGGAAAGCACTCGGTCTTGATAAAGCTCGGGAAAGAGTGCTTTATGATATGGCAATGAGGCGTGAATTGGAGGCGGTTTAATAGGAGCGTCAACTTTTTAAGCAAAAAAATAAGGAGGAATCAAATTGTCCAAAATTATTGCTTCAGCTGCCATTCGTGGCGCTCATAAAATTGTTACCCGAGTTGAAAAGCAATACAAGCAAGTATTGGAAAAATATGGACCTAACCAGGAAATCGGTTTTCCGGATACTGCCTATTATCTTCCGATAATTTATGGAATTATAGGGATCCCAGTCAAAACCTTAGGAGACTGCCAGCGTGTCTTAAGGCGCTGTCGGGAAATTTTACCTCCTCCGGTTAAAGAACATCATCATTTGCCGTATTTGGCTCCGGCGCTTGATGCCGGAATGGCTACCCTTTGGGCAGAGGAGATTGAGGAAGCCATCCGCTACCTTGAACACCCTGACTTTTATCTAAGAGGCGAACAGGTTGGGGAGAAAAGTATCTGGCTGGGAGCAGCCGATGATGTCATCATGCGAAAACGAGGAGTGGAGTTTGTGGACGGAACTGCCCCGGGTTTTGCCGCTATTCTTGGAGCGCCACCAACCGAAGAGATTGCGTCAAAAATCGCTCATGAGCTTCAGCTCAAGAATCTTTATGTCTTTATGTCGTCCAAAAACAATGGCACCAGCATGTCAGAACAATTGGTAAAAGCTGGGGTACAGATAGGCTGGCCCACTCGCTTAGTATCTTTTGGCCCGGATACTTCCTCGACGGTATTTTCACTGGGATTTGCCACTCGTGCCGCAATGTCTTTTGGGGGAGCAAAACCCGGTGATTTTCGCAAGGTGCTCATTTACAACAAAGACCGGATTTTTGCTTTTGTTTTGGCTTTGGGGTTTGTATCAGATGAATGGTATGCAAATGCAGCGGGTGCTATTAATTGGGGATTTCCGGTTATTGCTGATACCCCGATTCCGGAAGTTCTTCCTACCGGAATATGTACCTACGAGCATGTGGTGTCTAACGTTCCCTATGAGGAGATGGTGCAGAAAGCAATTGAAGTGCGGGGTCTCAAAGTTGCGGTTACTGAAGTTCCAATTCCGCTTGCGTATGGAGCTGCCTTTGAAGGTGAGCGGGTTCGGGGTTCAGATATCCAGTTGGAATGCGGGGGCGGGCGGACTCAGATGACCGAATTTTCTGAGATGAAAAACATGAATGAGGTTGAAGACGGAAAAGTTGAGGTTTTTGGTCCGGACATTACTGATGTTCCGGCAGGAAGCCGTCTTCCTCTTGGTATTTATGTCATGGTTGCTGGCCGGCAGATGCAAGAAGATTTTCTTCCCATTTTGGAACGGCAGATCCACCATCTTATTAACTATGCCCAGGGACTCATGCACATTGGACAAAGAGATATCGCCTGGATTCGCGTGGCGAAACAAGCGGTGGAGAAAGGATTTACGTTAAAGGATATCGGTAACATTCTTCATGCAATGTACCATAAAGACTTTGGAGCAATCTTCGATAAGGTCCAGGTTCAGATTTACACGGAAGAAGATAAGGTTAAAGAACTTACCCAAAAAGCCAGAAATGCTTTTCGGATCCGAGACGAACGGATTGCAGGAATGACCGATGAAAGTGAAGGAACTTATTATTCTTGCACGCTCTGTCAGTCATTTGCCCCTTCCCATGTCTGTGTTGTTACCCCTGAGCGAACCGGACTTTGTGGTGCTTATAACTGGCTTGACTGCAAAGCCTCGAATGAGATTAATCCTACTGGCCCCAATCAACCCATCCAGAAGGGAGAGGTTATCAATCCTCGTTTCGGCCAATGGAAGGGAGTAAACGCATTTGTTAACAAAGCCTCCCGGCAGCAAGTCAGTGAAGTTAATGCCTACAGCATTATGGTAAGCCCAATGACTTCATGCGGGTGTTTTGAATGTATTGCCGCAGTGCTGGATAAATGTAATGGGGTTATGACTGTTGATCGGGATAGCTCAATGGATACCCCGTGCGGGATGAAATTTACTTCTTTAGCTGGTCAGGTAGGTGGTGGTAATGTTACTCCTGGTTTTGTTGGCCACAGCAAGCATTACATTACTTCGAAGAAATTTCTTCAAGCTGAAGGAGGCATTAAGCGGTTAGTCTGGATGCCAAAGTCTTTGAAAGAAGCATTGCGGGATAGGATTAATGCGCGCGCCAAAGAGTTGGGCATTGAAAACTTCGCCGATATGATCGCCGACGAGACGGTAGGAATTAAGCAAGAGGAAATACTCTCGTTTCTCAAAGAGAAAGGACATCCGGCTCTTTCTATGGAATCAATTATGAACGTTTAAGGTGAAATAATTACGTCAGGAAGCTGAAAGGAGGAACCCCATGGGTTTAACAGGAATTCAAATCTTTAAACTCCTTCCCAAAACTAACTGTGCTGAATGTGGACCCCCCACGTGTTTGGCGTTTGCGATGAAGTTGGCTGCCGGACAGGCCGAGCTGGAGAGTTGTCCGTATGTAGCTGAAGAGGCCAAAGTGCAACTGGCTCAGGCATCTGCCCCCCCGATTAGACCGGTTACCATTGGTGCTGATGATATTTTTAAATGCGGAGGAGAGACAGTTCAATTTCGGCATGAAAAAACGTTTGTGAATCCCACCGGCATTGCGGTATTAGTGGCCGATACCATGAACGATGGTGAAGTCGAAGGGCGTCTAAAAAGATTTCAAGAATTGAAATTTGAGCGCGTTGGTCTTATCCTTAAACCTGATCTGGTTGCCCTAAAAAACACTTCTGGGGATAAGAATAAATTTCTGAGGTTAATTGAAAAAGTAATGGGTGCGGGGATCAAAAAAATAATTCTGATGAGCGAAAAATCAGAAAACTTGCAGGCCGCCTCTGAAATAGCGTCTCCGATCCGCCCGCTGCTTTATGCGGCTACCAAGGAAAATTCAGACGCGTTGGGGAAATTGGCGAAAGAAAAAAATCTCCCTTTAGCGGTTAAAGGAAATGGTATTGATGAAGTGATGGAGTTAACCACCAAACTAACCGAAATGGGGCTTAAAGATTTGGTGATTGATTCTGGAAGCCGTGGCTTAAATAAAGTTTTTAAAGACCAGATTAGTATTCGAAGGGCGGCTTTAGTTGGGAGAGTTCAGGCTTTAGGTTTTCCGACTATTGCCTTCCCTTGTGATATGAGCAATAACTTATTAGAAGAAAGCTTGATCGCCTGCACCATGGTTTCTAAATATGCGGGAATTTTGGTCCTTTCCGATTTACAAGGGGAAAGCCTTTTCCCGCTCTTAGTACAACGGATGAATATTTATACTGATCCTCAGCGGCCGATGGCTACCTCAGAAGGTATCTACGAGGTCAATAATCCAACGGAAAGTTCTCCGGTTCTGATTACGTCGAACTTTTCGCTTACTTATTTTATTGTTTCGGGTGAGATTGAAAACTCGCGCGTTCCGTCCTGGCTGTTGGTGCTCGATACTGAAGGACTCTCCGTTTTAACTGCTTGGGCGGCCGGAAAGTTTTCCGCGGACCAGATCGCGCTCTTTCTGAAAAAATCCGGCATTTTGGATAAAGTGAAACATAGAAAATTAATTATCCCTGGTTATGTGGCGAGCATCAGCGGTGAGTTAGAAGAAGAATTACCTGATTGGGAAATCCAAATCGGCCCGAGAGAAGGTGCCCATATCCCGGCCTATTTAAAGAGTTGGCACTAAAATAAGGACACAAGGAGGTATCGTTCATGAAAATAATGCGGATTGCCGAAAGTATTAATGTAATGTCTATATCCTTAGGTCCCGCCATGAAGGGTCGTGATCCTAAGCCCATTCAAGAAATGGCTATTAAACAGCAACAAAATGGCGCTCATGTTCTTGACATCAATATTGGGCCAGCTCGAAAAGAGGGTGACCAGCTCATGGAATGGATGGTCAAGACGGTTGAAGAAGTATCCGACCTTCCTTTATCCTTAGATACCACAAATCCGGTGGCGATGGAGGCGGGGCTTAAGGCGGCAACGAAAGCGAGACCAATTATCAATTCCATCTCATTGCAGCCCGAACGCATGGCGATCATGTTACCGATGGTAACCAAATATAACGCCCAGATGATCGCACTGCTCTGGGGAAAAGATGGCATGCCGAGGGATACCAATGAAAGAGCTTTGTTGGCGACGGAATTGGTTTATGCCGCGAATCAGGCGGGTGTGATCAATGAAGACATTTACGTTGATCCAATCGTCACTCCGGTTTCCGTGGAAATCAATCAGGTGCTTTCGTGCGCTGAATTTATGAGCATGGTGGCTGATATCGCGCCGGGGGCCAAGACAACGGTGGGGTTATCGAATGTTTCCAATGGCACGCCCGATCATTTGCGGGGAATCCTCAATCGGACATATATGATTATGCTGAACAGATACGGGACCCTTTATTCTGCCATCGTTGATTCTTTTGATAGTGAGCTTGCACAGTTGGTCAATGATGGTCTGCCTGGAATTTGCAACCTGGTGTGGAGAATAATGGATGGGGAGGAAGTTTCGTTCGCTGGCTTAAGTGAAAAAGAAGTCCAGTATGCCAAGACCACCCGTGTTCTCATGGGTAAAACCCTTTATTCGCATTCCTGGCTTGACGTTTAGTAAGTGGGGTGAATTTTATTGATTACACCCCGGTAACTCTCATCTTCTGCCCACGGTGAGAAAATAACTTCTCCTTCCCCACAGGAGGATAGGGTGTATTCTATTTGATGGTGAAATCACACAATGGGAGAAACCTATCTCTACTATTTTATCCGGGGCCCTCTGCTATGGGTTGCCTTTTTTGTTTTTGTAGGGGGGATTGTTTTTCGTACGATTCAATTTTTCTACCTTACCCGAAGGAAGGATTCCCTCATCTATTCTCCGACCAAGGATCATGAGGAAAGGTATGGTAGACGCTCTGTCCAGGAGGGAAAAATGCAATTTGCTGTTTCTCTCAAAAATTCTATTTTTGGACAACACCAAGCAGTGGCGATTTTTACCTCTCTTTTGCATATCTTAATTTTTATCCTGCCGATCTTTTTATTAGCCCACAACCTTCTTCTTTATGAATCGTGGAATTTTCGCCTGTGGAGTTTTTCTGAATCACTGGGGGATAAACTTACGGTTCTTTTTTTAATTCTGGCCTTGTTTTTTTTGCTTCGCCGCGTGGTAGTCCCCAAAGTAAGAGCGCTCAGCAGAACCTCCGATTATTTTGTCTGGTTTATCATTGTTACTCCCTTTTTGACCGGGTTTATGTGTTACCGACAATGGTTTGATTATCATACTGTGCTTATCATTCATATCCTTGCGGGTGAACTTATGCTTATTTCTATTACGTTTACCAAGCTTGATCATATGATTTTTTTCTTTTTGGCCCGATTTTTTATAGGAAGTGAATTTAGCTTTGGCCGCGGGACACGAACATGGTAGCCGGAGAGGAAGGGACTAGAAAAACAAGATGACAGAAGCAACAATCAGACCGATTGATGTAGCAAAAATCCAAAAGATGCTCACTCAGAAAAAAGGAAAAATGAAAGTCCTGCTTTCCTTTTGTGTTCATTGCGGGCTTTGCGCGGAAAGTTGTTTCCTCTACCGCAACTATCAGGATCCCACGTATGTACCTGCTTATAAAGCGATAAACTCCTTAGGGAGAATTTATAAAAAAAAGGGTAGGGTTGATCGTAAAGAACTCGAAGATATGAAAGAATTAATCTTTAAGAATTGTGTTCTTTGTGAACGATGTTATTGCCCGTTAGGAATTGATATACCCAGCATGATTTCTTTAGCACGGACTATTTGCCGTTCCCAAGGGGTCTATGGGGTATATCCCTACGCAGTGGGTGAACCGTAACCTAAGTCCGGGAAAACATTTTAGCAAACGTGAAGTCAGATATAGTGTTTTGATTTTTACCTTCAGTACTCATGGAGTTAAAAAATGATTATTGCAAAAGTTAAACCTCTGGAAGAAGTTAAAACGTTGATCAAAGGTTTTAAAAGAATCTTGACTGTGGGGTGTGCCGGGTGCACGGCAATATGTCTTGCCGGCGGACAAAAAGAAGTTGAGACCTTAAACACTAAACTCGCCTTATCCTTTAAAAAAGACCTGACTTCTCCGCTCATCGAGGGCTATACAGTAGAACGGCAATGCGAGCCTCAGTTTCTTGACCTGTTAGACCTAATGGTCGAGGATTACGATGCTCTGATTTCTATGGCGTGTGGCGCCGGAATTCAATTTTTAGCCGAACGTTTTCCGAAAATGAAAGTATTCCCGGCCGTGAATACTACTTTTGTGGGAGTCAACCGTGATATCGGGTGGTATGAGGAGCGGTGTCAATGTTGCGGAGATTGCGTCTTGGCTTTTACCGGCGGCATATGTCCGGTCACGATGTGCGCCAAGGTGCTTTTCAATGGACCGTGCGGAGGTTCTCAAGACGGTCATTGCGAAGTTGATAAGAACATTCCCTGTGCCTGGGTGGATATCTATAAACGGCTTAAGGCGCAAGGGAGACTTGACCAAATTCTGGATGTTTTTCCCGCGCGTGACTGGAAAAACCAGACCCTGGGAACATTTGTGCTGGAAGAGTTTCAGACCAGGTACTCTTCCAAAGATAACGAGGGATCTCAAAGATGAAATCAGGAAGTAATCTTGAGAAGATACTCACTAAAGGCATTTTTGCCGTCACCGGCGAACTTGGACCGCCGCGAGGTGCGGATTTGGATGCCATTCGTGAAAAGGCCAAGCATCTGAAGGGGATGGTGGATGCGGTCAATATCACTGACAACCAGACCGCGATAGTACGGATGGCAAGCTGGGCGGGGTCCCTTATCGCCCTCCAAGAGGGCTTAGAGCCAAACTATCAGATGGTATGCCGGGACAGGAACCGGATTGCCATGCAGTCAGATATCCTCGGCGCGTATACGCTGGGGATCAGGAATATGCTGTGCCTTTCCGGTGACCATCAGATATTTGGCGATCATCCGTACAGCAAAAAAGTTTTTGATATTGACTCAATGCAGCTTATTAGTATGGTCAAAAAGATGCGGGATGACGGGAAGTTTCTCAACAACGAAGAAATCACCAAGCCCCCGCGAATGTTTATTGGCGCGGCGGCAAACCCTTTTGGTGATCCCTATGAGTTTAGAGTTTTTCGATTGGCCAAAAAGATCGCGGCCGGAGCTGATTTTATTCAGACTCAGTGTATTTATAATATGAACCGGTTTCGGGAATGGATGAAACAAGTTAATGACAGGGGACTGACTGAAAAGGTTTTCATTCTTGCCGGGGTGATTCCCCTGAAAAGCCTTGGTATGGCGCGGTATATGCAGAAAAAAGTACCAGGGATGGATGTGCCGGAGGAGGTAATAAAAAGGATTGAAGGGGTTGACAAAAAAAAGCAGGCATCCGAAGGGATTAAAATGTGCTGCGAGCAGATAGAAGAATTTATAGAGGTGAAAGGGGTGGCGGGGGTTCACCTTATGGCGATTGAATGGGAACACCGGGTGCCCGAAATTGTTGAACAGGCGAAACTGCTGCCGCGTCCTAACCCAAAAGACTTAGAATAAAAACTGTTCTTAAAGACATGAGATCTGAGGTTGTGACCGCGGATAACGGAAAGCACGCCCTTGAAAGAATCAATGAGCGCAAACCTGATTTAATCTCTCTTGATCTGGTAATGCCAAAAATGAGAGGTGTAAGTATCTGCAGAAAAATCCCGAATGGGCTCCCCTTCACTGTGGTTACCGCTCATGCCCGCGAGGAATTGGGGAGAGAAGATTTTCTGAAGCTAAAGGCAGATAAATTGATCGTTGGCCCCAATTTTTTTATAGAAAAACCGGTAATTCCTTCGGAATATATAAACCCAGATAATTTTATTAGCAAAGGGAAAGAGGTTCTTAAATAAAAAGCATATTTTTTTCTATTGCGCAACCCAAAAAAGGAACCAGAGATGAAGAGGAAAGCGCGTGGTTTTTTAATCGCACTAGGCGTAGGAGTTGTTTTTTCCCTTATTTTGGGAACGATCAGGATTTTTGGTGCAACAGGGAAGAACCCTTCACAAGGAGGTAAAGTTGCCGGTGAACAGGTAAGAGTCGAGGTTTTGCCGAAGCTCCCCATTTTAGTCTCCACCGGATATCCCAATTTAGAGCGCCCACCCGTTAAATTTTATCACGACAAGCATACGAATGCCCTCAAAAAAGAAGGTTGCGGCATCTGCCATCCGGAGAATAAAAATAAGGAGATAACAGGGCAATTTACTTATAGTTACCCAAAGGTTAAAGACGAGAAGAATAAAGAGACCCTCATGAATTCCTACCATACTGCCTGTATTGGTTGTCATAAGGGGCGAATTAAAGAAGGCAAAAAAAGTGGCCCGGTAACCTGCGGCGAGTGCCATATCAAGAAAGCTCATGAAAAAATACAATATCTCGCGATTAAACCTGAGTATTATCAACCCGCACAAGATGTTTATCATCAAGACTGTCTTGCTTGTCATAAGCAGGGGGAAAAACTGAATAAAGAGGCAAAACCTCTGCCCTGGGGTGATTTCTACCTACAGGTGAAAAGGGAAAAAGAGTGTACCGGTGCTGTTTGGCCGCAGGTGCACTTTGATTATTATCTGCACTATAAGCACGATAAGGCCCTGGAGAAAAAGTGTGAGCTGTGCCATCATATCTATAGTGAAAAGGAAAAGAAACTTATTTACAAGAAAGGAACCGAATCTTCCTGCCGGGATTGTCATAAAGAAAAAGCTGTGGGAGAGACGCGTTCATTCCGGGAGGTGGCTCACGCGGAGTGTATAAGCTGTCATATGGAAAGGAAGAAGGAGGGCAAAGAAGCCGGGCCTTTTACCTGTGAGGGCTGCCATAACTGGAGGCAGCGAACTGTCGAAGAAATGGCAGATATTCCGCGCCCTGATCTTAAACAAAAAGACCATTATCTTATCAGCATTGACGATGCCACGCTCAATGCAGTTCCTTTCAATCACAAAGCGCACGAGGGATATACGAGGTCATGTCGAGATTGCCACCATGAGACCATGAATGCCTGTAACAAGTGCCACACTCTGAAAGGTGCTAAAGAAGGCGGGAACGTTACCCTGGGGGAGGCATACCATGAGATGAGTTCGAAATGGAGCTGTATCGGCTGTCATGAGGTGAAAAAATCAGAGCCATCCTGCGCGGGTTGCCATCATCTGATAGAAAACGATCTGACCCAAACCCCTTCCTGCGGCGTTTGTCACCGTGGTCCCGAAGAAAAAACGGAGGGCGCGAAAATGCTTCCTGCACCGGATCAGCTTTTGCCCGAGAAATTAGCAAACCAGCTCAATCTCGGTGCGTTGGAAAAGACGTATAAGGCCGCAACGTTTCCTCATCTGCTCATTATCAAAAAGCTGACGGATATTTCAAACAAAGATAAGTTAGCGAGGCCCTTTCATACTCAGGGGATGACTATCTGTGCCGGCTGCCATCATTACACCCCAATGGAAGCGCAAAAACAGCTCGCTCCGTGCAGCACGTGCCACAGTATTCGCAGGGAACCGAGGAAAAGTGTTCCCACGTTATTTGGCGCCTATCATCGCCAATGCGTGGGGTGCCATGAAAAAATGCAGCTTAAGGTTCAGCCACGAGATTGCACCAAGTGTCATGAAGAAAAACCTAAAGCCGGGGCCGGGGGCAAATAATCGAAGCGCCTTGAGCGCCAGAGAAACTAAAGGACAATGGATCGTAGAGTTTTCTTAAAACGATTGGCAGCGCTGGGAACCCTTCCCGTGCTGCTTACCAGCAGAAATGGTCAAGCACAAGAACAGCAAAACGCGGCTGCGGGTGCCTATGGCGTTTTGGTGGATACCACCCTGTGTATCGGTTGCCGAAGGTGCGAGCAGGCGTGTAATCAGATAAATCAGGACCTTCCTCGTCGAAGGCTGGATTATTTTAAGGATTATACGGTATTTACGAAGGAACGAAGGATGGACTCAGGCACCTACACCGTCGTAAACCGTTACGAAAAGGCACCCAACCCCGCCAAACCGGTCTTTGTGAAGTTTCAGTGCATGCACTGTCTTTCTCCTGCGTGCATGTCTGCCTGCATTGTGGCCGCGTATACCCAAGAGCCACAGGGAGCGGTACGGTATGATCCGTGGAAATGCATCGGATGTCGATACTGCCTGGCCGCCTGCCCGTTCCAGGTTCCGGCCTATGAATACGGCAATGCCTTTGCTCCCCGGGTAAGGAAATGCACGTTTTGCTTTGATCAAAGGCTCTCAAAGGGAAAAGTGCCGGCCTGTGTGCAGGAATGTCCGATGCAAGTAATGACATTTGGAAAGCGAAGCGATTTGATCACAATAGGCAGGGAGCGAATCAATCAATATCCGGGTCAATACCTTCCTCATATTTACGGTGAACATGAAGTGGGGGGAACTTCCTGGTTATACCTATCGGGTGTGCCTTTTGAACAAATCGGTCTGCCCAAGTTTGGCTATGCGCCGATACCGGGCTATACGGAACCGATTCAGCACGCCGTATTCAAATATTTTCTTCCTCCGGTTGCGCTGTATGGGTTGCTGGGAGGATTTATGTGGTTTTTGAGGCCAAAAAAAGAAAAATCTAAATCCGCACCGGATGAATAAGGGGTTAGATAATGAGTCTACAGGAACAGGCGGCGCCTGTTGAGAAAAAGTTTTTTACCGGGGGCGTTAAAATCCTGGTCGCTTTAATTGTCACGGGAATTGGGGTTGGATTATATCGCATTGTTTTTGGTTTGGGCGCGGTTACCCACCTCACCAATCAATATCCCCTTGGGCTTTGGATCGGGGTAGATGTGGCGAGCGGAGTGGCCCTGGCCGCCGGCGGTTTCACCACGGGTGCGTTAGTATATATTTTCCACCGCGAGCAATTCCACGCAATCATCAGACCTGCCCTGCTCACCGCGCTGCTGGGATACACCTTTGTTGTCATTGGCTTAATATTCGATATCGGACGATGGTATACTATCTGGCATCCGGCGCTTCCGATGATGTGGCAGGGCAATTCGGTTCTGTTTGAAGTCGCTATGTGCGTGATGATTTATTTGACGGTTTTGTATATTGAATTCTTACCGATAGTAACCGAGCGGTTTATCGGCAAGGTTAGGTTTCCCGGAAGACTTTCGATTTTTAACGAACCTGTTGACCTGCTGCTGCGGGTTTTAGATTATACGCTTGATAAGATGATGTTCGTATTCATTATTGCCGGAGTGGTGTTATCGTGTTTACACCAATCATCGCTGGGCATGTTGATGGTTATAGCACCCTATAAGCTGCATCCGCTCTACTGGTCTCGCTTGTTGCCGCTTTTCTTTCTTACTTCCGCCATTGCCGTCGGCTACCCGATGGTAGTGTTTGAATCCATGATTGCTGCTAAATCCTTCGGACGCAAGCCGGAAATTCATGTTTTAACGCCCCTTTCCAAAATCACCCCTTTTTTGTTGGGGATATATATTGCGTTAAAAATCGGCGACATGATTTATCGGGGCACCTATGTCTATCTCTTTGAAACATCAACACTACCGGCGCTCATGTTCTGGCTTGAATTTGGTGTGTTGACCGTGGTGCCTTTTTTTCTGTTCATGTCCCCGCACATTCGAAAATCACCTCAGGGGTTGTTTATCGCCGCAACCATGTATATTGTGGGAGTGTTATTGAACCGCTGCGCTGTGTTTTTTGTTGCGTATCAGCCGCCATACGCTGTGAAGGCATATTTTCCGGCACTGGGGGAATTTGGACTTACCATTGGGCTGATTGCGGCTTTGATCCTTGCCTATCGGTTTTTGGTTCTCCTATTTATTCCCAGTTCTCCCAGCCCCTAAGGAATAATAATATTTCAATTTTTAACCCAACCCTCCAAGAAAAAGTCGAGAAGGCACCCTTGGATCAACAGGGAATTCATACCTGCATCGCCAATTTTATTTCCAACGCTTTTGATGCTTGCCTTATGAGCGATACAAAAAAACTCACCATCATATTCTCTTTATTTGAAAAAGATAGGGTTATATGCTATAAACTAAACCCCTACCGCCTTTAGGCGGTAGGGGTTTAGTGACATGCCTTATTAAGATTGAGAGATTAGGTGGGTAAAGAAAAAAACAAAACCATACTCGTGGTAAATGATGCATCAGACATTTGGGTCTTTTTAAAAAGCACATGGTATCTCATCGAGAGGAAGACTATTTAAAAGCTCTCAATATTGCTCAGGCAGTTCTTTTAAAATCGGACCTAAAAGAACGCTGTAGAATCGCTGGCGCAGAATGGAGGCCATCCGATAAGGGCGGCGATATTTATCTCCCTTATTTTCATAACACCTGCCGGATCACCACCCCTCTTCTCGAATTTTCTCTCCCGGAAAACCAAGAGAGCATAAATCTTTCTAATCTGATTTTGATCCTCCACTATCTCAATGGGGTTAAAGATATCCCCCCGGCAAACAAATTGGTTTCTTTCAAAGAAATTCCTTCCGGAGAATTTTATTACCCAGCGTTTGCCCGACGATCCATAGAACCGCTTCTCAAAACTTTCAGTGCCAAACTTCCGGCTTTTCAATCAATCGCGGAAGGTCTGGGTGGTAAACCGGTTGCGCTCGGTGATGGGGGGATTAAAATTTCCGTTTTCCCACGCGTTCCAATTACCTTGGTGTTGTGGTTTGAGGATGCCGAGTTCCCTCCTGATCTTCAAATCCTTTTTGACGCCAGCATTACGGAATTTCTCTCCACCGAAGATATCGCGGTCTTAAGTCAGGAAGTAATGATCAGGATGATAAAATCTTATTATTCATCGTTACCCAGGTGAGATGTTAGAATCAGTGTCAGTGTTAGTACCAGTATTAGTGTTAGTTACATGTGCAACCCGTAAGCTTCCGGCAAAGATGTATTTAAGGGAAAAATTTCAAAGAACAAAAAAAGGGGACACCTTTAAAATGTCCCTTACTCAAAACCTTATTTTGTCAAATGTGTAGACCTGATAATCATATAAAAGGCACCTCTAGGGGCATAGCAGAGGTAAACACCGTCTGATATGCTCCAGAAAAGAGACCAATCTTACCAAGGAGGTGCGATATGAAATTATACACGGCTTTTGATTTACACGCAAATAACAGTTATGGAGCCATTATCGATCAGGACGGGCGCAAAGTTGCCAAGAAGAAACTGCCAAACGCCCTAGGCATAATCCGTGAATTTCTTGATGCCCATAAGCAGGATGTTTCCGGAGTTGTCATTGAATCCACATACAACTGGTATTGGTTAGTTGACAGCCTGATGGCGAATGGCTACAAAGTCCATCTGGCCAACACAGCAGCCATCCAGAAGTACAACGGTTTGAAACATTCTGATGATAAACACGATGCCTTTTGGTTGGCGGAGCTTTTGAGACTTAATATTCTGCCGCAGGGCTATATTTACCCCAAAGAAGAACGCTCCGTTCGAGATCTTCTCAGAAAGCGGGGACAACTTGTAAAACTCAGGACCTCCTTAATTTTGAGTTTGCAGAATATCGTGGCAAGAAACTGCGGTGTCAGAATATCTGTCAATGACATCAAAAGCATCAAAGAAAACCGGGTAGAACCTCTTCTTAGCTGGGATGCGGATCTGGATCTGACCGGGACTATCAGTAAAGAAACGATAGAGTTTTTGAATTCCAGAATTCGCGTTATTGAAAGTACCGTCGAGAAGCGGATCAAACTGAAAGGAATTTACGAAAATCTAACAACTATTCCCGGCATTGGAAAGATACTCGGCATGACCATTATGCTGGAGACGGGGCCAATTGAACGTTTCAATCGAGTCGGAAATTATGTTTCCTATTGCCGCAAGGTTTCTACCCGCTGGATGAGCAATGAAAAGCTCAAAGGCAAAGGTAACAAGAAAAACGGCAACAAATATCTGGCGTGGGCTTTTTCCGAAGCGGCTGAACATGCAAGACGCTACGATGATTATGCGCGAGCATACTACAACCGTAAGATGCAGAAAACCAATTTCATGGTAGCCCATAATGCATTGGCCCACAAGCTGGCGAGAGCTGCTTATCACATCATGAGAGATCAGGTGTCATTTATGCCGGAAAAATTATTTGCACATTAATTGGTCGGGGTGCTCAACTGTGAATAGGGTTGGTGAAAATCCATGAGGCCTGATTCAGAGAGCACTCCGCCCGATAAAATTTCATTAGCTGATTCTTTACTGACCATGCTCTTAACCATATTTGGGGTGGCCAATAACCATGAGATCTGCAATCGTTACACTTGGAGATGGCATGGAACCGAAGATTTTCTGGTCCGCTTACGGCGGAAAGGGTTGATAGGTTTTCTCTGTCAGCCTTGATCCTGATGGGTGACTGGTGCAGTAGAGTCTGACACCGAAAAGCAAAGAAACTCCGGCACCGGTAGGGATGATGCGAATGGCCCAGAAAGTCAGCGTAAAAAACTTTCTTTTTTACGAGTGCATATTTTTTTGTCTTGACAATGTGCCTTTTAATGGGTGACCCTAATGCTTTCCTAGTCTATTCAATATTGGCACTAACAACAGATGCCAGTTGCATCATATCGATAGTCTGACCTTCTTTTAACTTTGTAAAATCAGTTAATTTGCCAGTCTTACTGGTAGTGTTGGTGTTGTTAAATATTTTAATTAATTTAGCATCAGCTACAATATTCTTGCCAGCATTTTCTGGTTTACCATTGATTGTTTTGGTTTGTAGTTTGGTTGCCTTGATGTAATCCCACAATTTTTTGGTTATCTCAGTACGAGGAAGTGAGCTAGCACCTAGAAATGCCGCCAAGTCCGCTTTCAATTTTACCGGTTTATTCATTCCTTTTTCTTCTGCCATGTTTAAGCCTCCGTTCTTTAAATTGTCTTTGTATTTTTTTGATAAGACATTGCTTCTGATGGGATGAAGTATACGAAGAATGATCTTACCCTGCCAAATGTGCTGCGCGTTATGCGCCTTCCTAACCTGAAACGTTGTTAAATTTTAACCATTGAGAGACGGTGCCGAAAATAAATTACCCCGCCGCAAGCAGCGGGGTATTCAGAGCAAAACCCAACTATTTCCTTCGCGGCAACCCGCGGGGTATTTACCCGGAGAGAATAAAAAAGGCCCATCGCTTTATTTTGGCAATCCAGCCTTGTTTTATGCTCACTTATTATTAAATAATTTTTTCCTCAAAACCTTCTTTTTAATTTATACCCCCGTTTGGGTTTTTTCACTAAATTATTATATATATTTGGGGAAAAGTCAAGTGAAGGCGTTTATCGGTAGATTCATCCCTTAAGCAGGGAAAAAGAAAATGGTCCGCTAACTCAAAGTAAAAAATTAAATTATTTTTAAAACCTGTTGATTATTAAAAATTAATTAACTATTAGTTTTTAATAACACTCTAGGTTCATCTATAAAAAAAGGGTAGTGACGCATTTTGAATGTTAAAATGTCAATTTTTGACGTTTGTGGGCAGTTTGCCAGCTTGAAATTTTTTTTTGCTTAACATCCATTAAGGAAATATTCATTAAATGAATTTATAAATTTTAGGTAGTAGGTCAGTTTCAGGGTTGGTAAAAAAAACCCCCTGTTTTAATCAGCAGGGGGCTTATTTTTCTTGCTGGTGCAAATTTAATAGATACTCTTAATCGACAATCCCACCAGCCAGATTTGCCGAATAGACTATCTATTATAATGAGTGTTAATACACTTATAGCATAGATTTATTTTGTCAAGTCTTTTTTTATTTTGTATGTGGTTTAACCTTCTGGAACCCACTGTTGTCCCGTTAAATTATTAGAAAAAAAATGATTCAAAAATGGAATCAATATGTTAACGGGACAGCAGTGTCTGGAACCCTTAAAATCAGTTGATATCGCTCTAACCGCTTAAGTAGGCTATTGTATTTAAATATTGGGAAAGCCGTGCGAAAGTTATAAGGAGAAATTTTGTCTTTTTTTATTTTTCTTAACAATTACCACCCAATAACATTTGTTTCTTTCTTTATCGTAGTTTGGTAACTCGTATTTACAAATATACATTATTTCTCTTTGTTCCCTATCTATTCTAGTATTAAATATTTGTTGAGTTGCGTAATGTATGTTTTATCCATGGTAACCGCTTCCCCCTGGACGGCAAATAATATTCCGATTTCATTTCATGTTTATCTGTCTCAAAATTTTTGTACATAAATTTTGCACCATCTTCCAAATCAACATGGATGCATCTGCCGTGTTTATCTTTTGTATTACCTTCAATATAATATTGAAAAAATTTTAAGGCATCATCTTCGTTGAAATTTTTACCAAAACATTGTGTCAATTCATGGTCAGCGGTAAAGATTTTATCATTAGAGTGATGATAATCAATTAATTTAAGCAATCTTGTAATCTCATTTCCTTTTAGAGTAACAGGAACATTGCTTTGAGTTTTTAGTCCCTCTTTTTTTCGCTCGAGAGCATAATATGTAATTTTGAATACATCATAGAATATATGGCATATAGTTTGAACAGTTGCGAAGGTATGTACCCGAGCAAGCCCTTTTAGCTTTCTAATTATTTCTTCTTGGGTTCCCAACAAGGGGGGCAACATAACTTAATTTTAAAAATCACCTTTTTGTAAATTACGATAGTAATGGTTTATCATTCCATTGTTTATTCTAAAAGTCCAATTATTTCTTCAAGTTCCCAAACATGATCTGTAACCCCAGCCGCCATTGCAGGAGTTACCCTAAGCGTTTTATGGATTCTGCAAAAATTATAATACATGTAATGAAGCGCCAATTGATAAACGTGATTCTCAACTTTTTTACTAAAACCATTTGTTAGTCTGGTAAAGCGTCTCATGCTCATTCGCATAGTAAGATTTTGACGCTCAACATAACTGGTTGAAACGTATTTTGGATCAGGATTCCCACTAATACTTCTTATATCGCTTGCAGTGCATTTTGCCGGGCTATAACGGGTTTCCTCTTGTGTTGATTCATACACCTTAATAAGCATGGCATAATCAATCTCACCACCGAAAGCATTTTCAACCGCTTCAAGATAAACCCTATGCCCATCAGTTGTTAGTTGAACACGATTGGCGAGGCGATTGGCAAGATCATCAATAAATATTTTGGCGCTTTGAGCATCACGGTTTCCGACCATAAATGAAGGAACAAGTTTTGTTTCCGCATCAAGCGCTACCCATGTCCAAACGTCACCATATCCAAAAATACCGTCTTTCTTCTTTCGGAACATTCTTTTGTTTCGCATAACAAAAACTCCAAATCTCATCACATTGAATTTTTTTACATTGTAGATTACGAAAAACTCGATCTTGATATTCAGCGCAAACTCGTCCGATCTCTGGCACTAACTTTAAAACAGTATTAAAGGCAACATCGCATATCCTTGCGGTTGAACGAAGCGAATTACCTTCTACAAGGCAACTTATAATTTGTGTTCTCTTTTTTATATTTAGCTTGTTCATGGCTTTTGCTCCCTCAAGTTTATCTTTTAACAAAAATATACTTGAGTGGCTCAAGTATGTCAAGCTTTATTTTTCATTTTGATTCATTTTTTTTAAAAACCTCATACTTAAGCAGGTCAAATAAAAATACTTGACAAGCCTATAAATTATGTTATAATCAAAGCAAATGCCCGTGGTGGGACTTGAACCCACATGCTGTCAGGCAGCGGCTTTAAAGGCCGCCGTGTTTACCAGTTTCACCACACGGGCAGAAGGTACCTTTTTAAAGGTGCAGGATAGAGAAGTGAACTGTGCCAAGGTTAACCCACTTCTCTCTATTTTTTTATTTCTGTTTTTTGCGCCGCCTGCAAGACCGTTTCTGGTCACGGCGCTTTTTTCCTCCTCATAACACCACCCCCTTTTCTTATCCACGTTCTAAGTTGAAATATAAAACACCACCATTCAACTCTTTCTTAAATATATTTAGGATAACGCAATAACGCACTTCTTAATACTTGTTTCCCGTTTTCAGAACTTAATTTCCAATTTCTTTTTCTAAATTCTTTTTCGATCTCTGCTATTTTCAATGTTCTATTTGATTCAGTTAAAATTTCCCTAATAGCATCAAACAACGGCCTTTCAATTGTTGTAGTTCCAAGGTTGAGTTTCAGGAGTGCTTTCCTGATTTTGTTCTGTTTTTAATTCTTCCAAATTATATAAAGATTTTCCCGTATTTATAAAGGTTTCAAGTTGAGCAACTCTTGCTTTTAATGCTTCATAGGGTTGGAGCTTTCTGAGCAATTGATCACGTTCTTGTTCTGCCAGCCTAATAGCATTTTTGAGATCATTGGTTGCGCTTACCATGTAATCACCCCCTAACTTTTTAGTTACACAATTTCGGTTGCGTTCATTGTATAACCATTAGACCACAACTTACAGGATGTGGCAAGATATTTTTGAAATGAATTTAAGAAAAGAATGTGTGGTTTGTGGAACGATGAAAACCTATTAATTTTAATTAATTTTTTTCTTATGGTTCCACCTTGTGCGGATGGCTTTTTGTGAAATTTCTTTACGGCGTTCAGGTGTAAGTTTAGCCGCCCTTGCTTTACCACCCTTTACACCCCCCTTTACGTCCGATTTGGGAAAGGTATTCTAAATTACAGAAGATTTTTTTTTGTGGTTGGGGTGGTTCTTTTTGGTTTTTCTTCTTCTGGTTCATCAGTTGAAAGACGAACAATTTCATAAGCCAACTGGTTTGGGTCTTTTGGAAGTTTTTTGCTTGAGCGCCTCATGTATCCATTTTACATTGTTTAAATAAGGTGTCAAGCTAAATAAAACTCCCAAAAAATCAAAATGAGTCACTACCAAAAAAAGAACTTCCTTGACTTTTATTTATTTCTGGATAAGATAAACCCCTTAAAAAAGTTGGGACTTTGCTGTTTTTGGCCTTATTGAATTTACTGAAAATTATTGGGTAAATTGGATAAAAAGATTAACATGTTAAGGAGGTAATTCTCATGAAAGAAGTAGTTATTGTAAGCGGCGTGCGAACACCGATTGGTAGTTTTGGCGGATCTTTGAAAGATGTTCCTGTGGTTAAATTAGGGGCATTGGTTTTAAAGGAAGTTTTAAAAAAGGCTGGGTTAAGGCCTGTTGTTAGTAAAGAGGTTCACGATTATGCCCCCGACAAGTTAAAAGACCAAGGTCTGATTGCTTTGGAAAAAAAGGCTCAGGATTGGGACAATTCAGCTATTCCGGTTAATGTTGATGAAGTTGTTATGGGGAATGTTCTTCAGGCGTGCCAGGGGCAAAATACTGCTCGTCAGGCCACGATTCATGCCGGACTTCCCAAAGAAGTCAATGCCATGACAGTGAATAAGATTTGTGCTTCCGGTTTGAAGGCTATTACCGTTGGCGCCACCAGTATTATGGCCGGGTTAGCTGATGTGGTGGTTGCCGGTGGTATGGAGAGCATGAGCTGCGCTCCTTACGCATTGCCGAAAGCCCGTTGGGGTTATCGGATGGATGTAAGTTCTCGGGGCGAGATTATCGATGTAATGGTTTTTGACGGGATTTACGAAATTTTTTACGATTACCATATGGGAGTGACCGCGGAAAATATCGCGGAATTATACGGTATCAGCCGTAAAGAACAGGATGAATTCAGTGTGTTGAGTCATGTGCGGGCCAGGGAAGCGATTAAAAAAGGTATTTTTGCGCAAGAAATCGTTCCGGTTGTCAGCCCCCAGAAGAAGGGTGATCCCATTGTTTTTGATACTGATGAACGACCCATGGATACCAACATGGATAAAATGGCAAAATTAGCCCCGGTTTTCAAGAAAGACGGGACCGTGACCGCGGGGAACGCCTCAGGTATCAACGATGCGGCCGCAGCTGTTATTCTCATGAGCAAAGAGAAGGCAAAAGAATTGGGGTTAACCCCGATTGTGAAAATCAAGACTTTTGCCGCCGGAGCATTGGATCCGGCGTATATGGGCCTTGGGCCAGTTCCGGCGACGAGGAAGGCACTGAAACAGGCTGGGCTTACCATGAAGGATATTGATATGGTGGAATTGAATGAAGCTTTCGCCTCCCAGTCTATTGGGTGCATGAGGGAGCTCAATTTAACCATGGAAAAAACCAATCTTTTGGGAAGCGGAATTTCGTTGGGGCATCCGATCGGATGTACTGGTGCTCGTCTTGTTGTTACTTTGATGAACGAAATGAAACGAAAAAATTTAAATTTAGGCTTGGTAACCATGTGTATTGGTGGTGGACAAGGCATGGCGGCAATTTTTGAGCGAGTCTAATAAAGGTTACCAATCCTCATGAAGGAGGTTTTTTTATGGATATTAAAACAATTGGAGTAATCGGAGCGGGTTTGATGGGTAATGGTATTGCCCAGGTGTTGGCGCAAGCAGGTTATACGGTAGTGATGCGGGATATCGAAGACCGGTTTGTGGAGAGTGGACTGAAAACCATCAAAGGCAACTTAGGCCGTTTGGTTCAGAAAGAAAAAATGACCCAGCAGGAATGCGATGCCATTCTGGGACGAATAAAGGGGACACTAAAGCTTGATGACCTGAAGCCTTGCGATTTAATCATTGAGGTGATTTTAGAAAATAAAGAACTTAAAAAGAGTCTTTACAAAGAGCTCAGCAATTTGTGTGATCCAAAAGTGATCTTCGCTTCCAATACCTCATCAATGAGCATAACCGAGCTTGCTTCTTTTACGAATCGTCCGAAAAGTGTTATCGGTCTCCACTTTTTTAATCCCGTGCCGGTGATGCAGCTGGTGGAAATTACCCGCGGATTAGAGACCTCGGAAGAGGCTTATCAGGTGGTTAAAGAGGTGGGCAATAAAGCCGGGAAAACCTGCATCGAGATAAAAGACTCCCCCGGATTTGTGGTAAACCGGATTCTCATCCCCATGCTGAATGAGGCTGCCTTTACGTTGATGGAGGGAGTTGCCAGCAAAGAGGATATTGATAATGGGATGAAACTGGGCTGTAACCAGCCGATCGGGCCGATCGCTCTTATGGATCTGATTGGTTTAGACACGGTCCTGGCGATTATGGAGACCTTCTACGCTGAATTCGGGGATTCAAAATATCGTCCGTGTCCGCTGATTAAACAGATGGTTCGCGCGGGCAATTTAGGCCGGAAGACTGGTAAAGGTTTTTACGATTATAAGAAATAAAAAAAGAAAAAATTAAATTGATAGTTTAAGTTATTTTTACAATATATTATAATAATTAAAAAAAATAACTTATAAGGAGGCTTAAACGAATGGCCTATAATACACTTTTGTTAGAAATTGCTGATGGCATCGCTTTGCTAAAGGTCAACCGGCCGCAGGCGATGAATGCGCTCAACCAGGAGGTGCTATTGGAGCTTCTGGCCGCCTTTCAATCATTAGAAAAGGATGAGAATGTTCGAGTCATTATCCTTACCGGAGAAGGAAAAGCATTTGTGGCTGGCGCTGACATTAAAGAAATGGTGAGTTTGACCGCTCATGAAGCAAGACGATTTTCGAAGATCGGGCACAGTGTGATGGAGACCATGGGAAGCATCGGCAAACCAATTATCGCGGCGGTAAATGGTTTTGCTTTGGGCGGAGGGATGGAACTGGCTTTGGCGTGCGACTTTATTTACGCTTCCGACGATGCCAAGTTTGGCCAGCCGGAGATCAACCTGGGAATAATCCCCGGATTTGGGGGCACCCAAAGACTTGCCCGTTTGATTGGGAAAGCCCAGGCCAAAGAACTTATTTATACCGGACAAATGATCGGCGCACAAGAAGCGAAAGAACTTGGAATTGTTAATAAGGTTTTTCCCGCCGGAGATCTTCTTGCCGTGGCAAAAAAAGCGGCTTCTACGATCGCTTCAAAAGGTGCCTGGACTTTGCGTCTGGCTAAATCAGCGATTGAAGCGGGATATGATCTTGATATTAAGAGTGGTTGTCAGATTGAAGGTGATTCTTTTGGCCTTTGTTTTTCGCACCCTGACCAGAAAGAGGGGATGACCGCCTTCCTCGAAAAACGGAAACCTGCCTTTACCAGCAAGTGACCTTAAAAAGCCGGGAATTAACTTCCCGGCTTTTTGCTTTTTAAACTTTGCATTTACATTTTTTTCCCGTTGCATTACAATAGCGAGCATGAAAAAATTGAAAGAAAAAATCCAATTTTTGTTGCTTATTTTTTCAATATTTTTGATCGCCTATTGGACTATTTTTGGAGATAATGGGATCTTGAAACTCAAGAAAATAGAGCAGGAGAGCGAAAAAGTTAAGGCGGCAAGCGAAAAGATCAAATCAGAGAACGAAAGGTTGAAAAAAGAGATTAAACTTCTTCAGGAAGACAGAAAGTATGTGGAAAAAGTGGCTCGCGAAGAGCTGGGGATGACCAGCAAGGATGAAATTATTTTTAAGAAAAAGCAAGACGATGGAAAAGAAAAAAAATAACGTTGGAGGTTAAGATGGTACCTGGTTTATTAGAGAAAATAACTACCTTGGAAGATCGACTTAAAGATCTCAGGGGGTATCTTTGATCTTGATGGAAAAATCGCTCTTCTTGCTGCCCTTGAAAAAATAATCAACGAGCCTGATTTTTGGTCTGATAATGAAAAGGCCGAAAAAGTTCTTAAGCAAAGAAAATTGCTCCAAAACGGCATTGATTCCTGGGAAAGTCAGCGCTATGCTTTGGAAGAGACTAAAATACTTTTTCAATTAGCCCAGGAAGAGAACGACGAGAAGACCGCATTAGAAGTTGAACAAAGACTTTTCAAATCGAGCAAAGCATCTCCAGCCTTGAATTACAGCAGATGCTCAAGGAGGAGGAAGATGAAAATGGCGCGATTGTGGTCATCCACTCCGGAGCTGGAGGGACCGAGTCGCAGGACTGGGCCTCCATGCTGCTACGCATGTATCTTCGTTGGGCTGAAAAAAACAATTATTCTACCGAAATAGCAGATACCCTTCCGGGAGAGGAGGCCGGGATAAAAAGCGCCACGTTTACGGTTAATGGTAAATATGCTTATGGCTTTTTAAAAGCCGAGGTGGGGGTTCATCGGTTGGTTCGGATTTCACCCTTTGACTTTAACCGACGCCGTCATACTTCTTTTGCCTCAGTATTTGTTTATCCGGATGTGGAGGATGATATTTTTATTAAAATTAATGAAGATGAACTGAGGATTGATACCTATCGGGCCAGCGGGGCGGGCGGGCAACACGTTAACAAAACTGACTCAGCTGTTCGGATAACTCATATTCCTACCGGGCTTGTCGTGCAATGTCAAAACGAACGCTCCCAACATAAGAACAAAGCGATGGCACTGAAGATTCTTAAAGCTCGCCTTTATGAACTTCAGCAAAAAGAAAAAAATCAGAAGTTGGAAGAAATGAATGCCAATAAAAAAGAAATCGCCTGGGGGAGCCAAATCCGCTCTTATATCATGCAGCCATACAGGATGGTAAAAGACCATCGGACCGATATTGACGTGGGAGATGTAGATTCGGTGATGGACGGTGATCTCAATCAATTTATTCAGGCGTACTTATTGTCGAAGGGGGCCAAGAGTAAAAAGAAAAATTGAGCAATAAGGATCGAAAAGTGGGTTATTCGGAAATAAAATTTTCTCCTGAAGAATTAAATCGCTATAACCGGCAAATCATTTATCCAGACTGGGGAATTGAAGGACAAGAGAAGGTTAAACAGGCAACCGTGTTTATTGCTGGGGCAGGAGGATTGGGTGGTACGGTTTCGATCTACTTGGCCGTTGCGGGGGTGGGGAAGCTTAGGATTTGTGATTATGGCACGGTTGAGCTTTCCAATCTCAACCGCCAGATTCTTTATAACGACGAAGACCTTCACCAGCTAAAAGTTTTTTCTGCCAAAAAAAATCTTACGAAACTTAATCCTCACCTTGACATTGAGTGTTTTTTCGAAACGATCTCTCGGGACACTATTGAGGGGCTGGCAGGAGACGCCGATATTATCGTTGATTGTTTGGATAACTTTGAAACTCGTTATGTTCTCAATGAATATGCGGTAAGAAAAAAATTGCCCTTTGTCCATGCCGGGATCGAAGGAATCGCTGGTCAACTTACTTTTATTCACCCCCCTGATACCCCGTGCCTCCGGTGCATCATACCTGAGGCTCCTCCCCCAAAGGTTTTTCCGGTCATTGGAGTAACGGCCGGTATTATTGGTTGTTTAGAGGTAGATGAAGTTTTAAAATATTTAACCGGAATCGGATCAGACCTGAAGGGGCTCCTTTTAATTTGGAATGGAAGCGATACCGAATTTTATCGTATCGAAGTTGCTAAGGATCCCAATTGCCCGGTTTGCGGGCAAAGGACAAATGCCGTTAGTGGTGAGGGTATTAAATAGGTGCTTTATATAAAGCACCTATGAGACGTGTGCATGGAAATTGAGAAACGTTATCAAGTGAAGTTTCTGGAGATAGGTATCGATAAGGATCACGTGCATTTCCTCGTGCAGACAGTGCCAGCGTACAGCGTAACGCGAATTGTATCGATGATCAAAAGCATTACGGCACGGGAAGTGTTCAGACGATGCCCCCAGGTAAAAAAACAGCTTTGGGGAGGAGAATTCTGGACGGATGGATATATTGCAAGTACTGTAGGGAAGCATGGAAATGAACATACGATCACGAATTACGTCAAACAGCAAGGATACGATTATCATAAGCTCCATGAAGACCGGCAGTTAATGCTCTTTTAATACCCCGCTGCTTGCGGCGGGGTAGTTTATTGATGTTAATGGAAGGCTGAAAGAATTGCCATGAACCAGTTAAAGGCGAAATTTTTTGTTAAGGATTTAATGGGAGACAAATCGCTTCCTGATCAGTATGAAATTACCACGGCACGAGCGGGCCGAAAGATACGCGTTGAGTTTTTTGATAATGAGGTAATAATCGGTCAGACCTTGACTTACTCTCTCGATCGCCAGGGATTCTTTGTGACACCAGTAGATCTGCAATGCAATAACGGACAAATTTTTGTCATAAGCACAGGGGCAAAAAATATAAAAGTGCTATGAGTGCTGTTAGAAGAGTACAATGACACCCCTTTTATCTTCCCTTAGTTTTGTCTCTATTTCAGAGATAATGTTATAAGACGCCGATTCTTTCCTTAATGGTTTTTACGACATCCTCTGGCCTGTCAAGTATTGTGATTAATTCTAAGTCCTCAGGGGAAATCAAATTCCTTGTCAAAAGTGTCGATTTGATCCAGTCTAAAAGGCCGTTCCAATAATCAGACCCTACCAAAATGACCGGAAATGGTTTTATCCTTTTGGTTTGTATGAGGGTTAATGCTTCAAAGATTTCATCCAGCGTGCCAAAACCTCCTGGCATGCCAATATAGGCTTGAGCATACTTGACAAACATAAGCTTGCGGACAAAGAAATACCTAAATTCCAGTTTAACATCAGCATAGGTGTTTGGTTTTTGTTCCAGGGGAAGGTGGATATTCAACCCGATCGACTTCGCACCTCCTTCCCGCGCTCCTTTGTTGCCGGCTTCCATGATCCCGGGGCCGCCACCAGTAATAATATGATAACCATTCTTTGCTAACTCTCGGGCAAGGGCGACGGTCTTTTCGTAGGTCTCATCTCCCGGGCGGACGCGGGCAGAGCCAAAGATGGAAATGCAGGGATAAAATTCGGATAAGGTTTCAAATCCATCAACTAATTCAGCCAAGACTTTAAATAGCCGCCAGGTATCTTTGACGGTCATTACATCAATGAGGTATTGCTTTTCGGGAGTCATGACGGCACCTTTCTTAAAAAAAATTAAAAATCAATTTCAAAACTTTCCTTAAATTTTGGGATAATCACTTCCCAGGAAAGTATGGTGGTGATTTTTTCTGCAAGCGATTGTGCGGCCTCTGGCTCTCCATGCACGATAAAGGTTTTTAACGGTGGTCGGTTAAATCCCATAAGCCAGGCAAGGGTTTCGTTATAATCAGCGTGAGCAGAAAAACCAGAGATATTTTCAATTTTGGCACGGATCGGGATTTGTTGGCCATGAATTTTAACCGTGGGTTTTCCTTCCAATATAGTTCGGCCGCGAGTTCCTGCTGCCTGGAATCCGATAAACAATACCGTATCCTGGGGATGTGGAAGCCGGTGGGCAAGATGATGAAGAATGCGGCCTCCTTCTACCATACCACTTGCCGAGATAATAATACCGGGATTTTTTTGTTCATCAAGGTGTTTGGATTCTTCGGTGGAGCGGCAAAATTTAATTTGTCGCGGCTTCAAGATATTTTTCCCTTCCAGTTCTAATAACTTGGCCTCCAAATTATAATCTCCTTTTCGTTTTTCAAATACCATAGTGGCATCTATCGCCATGGGTGAGTCCACAAAAACCGGGAGGGAGGGGATTTTCCCTTGCTCTTCTAATTCTCGAATGCAAAATAGTAACTCTTGGGTGCGGCCCACGGCAAAGGCGGGGATAATCAACGATCCTCCCCGTTTCACACTTTCATTGATTACCCGGGCTAATTCTTCCTCTGGTGGTTTGGGATCATGGAGCCGGTCGCCATAAGTAGATTCAAGAACAAGGTAGTCCACCTCAAATACCTGGATCGGATCTCTCAGAATTGGCCGACAAGGACGACCAAGGTCGCCACTAAATAAAATTTTTCGGATTCTATTGTTGAAGGTGTTTTTAATATCAACAAAAGAGGAACCTAAGATATGTCCGGCATCCCTAAACTCTACACGAAGAGAGTCGGTAACAAAAAGGTCTTGTCCATAAAAAACCGGGTCAAAATATTTTAGGGAATTTTCAGCATCCTTCACGGTATACAAAGGAAGTGCGGGCTCGTGTTTTGAAAACTTTTTTTTATTGGCCCAGTACGCATCTTCCTCTTGTAGGTGGCCACTGTCACGGAGCATAATCGTGCAGAGATCAAAGGTAGACCAGGTACAGTGAACTTTTCCCGTAAATCCTTGTTTGATAAAACGAGGTAAATAACCACTGTGGTCTAAATGGGCATGCGTCAAGAGGACGTGGTCAATTTCCGTAGGGGGGATTGGAAAGGGCTCCCAATTTTTTAGGCGATCTTGTTTCAAACCCTGGAATAAACCACAGTCAATGAGTAATTTTGTTTTTTCAGAATCCAAAAGAAAACGTGATCCCGTTACTGTTCCATTTGCGCCCAAGAACGTCAATTGTGCCATTTATACCTCCTGCATGGTAGGGGAAATATATGTTGTTTTTTTTGGCTTATATCTTCATTGAACAAAAAAAGGAAGGGGACTTTTCCATTTTTCCCCGTCAAAATACCATTTGCCTGGAATACCCTTCTGAATTTGTAAAACCGGTGATTTTAGCCACTGTATAAGTTCTTGATAATCAGAATTGATTTTCCTGAAGGCCGCGGAATTTCCTCCGCGGTCAGGGTGATGATTAAGGGCCTGTTTCCGATAGGCAGATTTTACAATTTGATGGGCGTGGCTTGATCGTAAGTCTTTATGAGTTAATTTCAGAGAAGTTAAAAACTTCTTTACTCCCGTTGGGCTTTTAACTTCAAGAGGAATGACCGCGTCAGGACAGATGGTATTTTTTATGGCCATATTCAACACTTCTTGGGACGCTTGATACCTTTTGCCGGTTCGATTCTTTTTATCCCACCAAACACTGCCTAATTCATCAGTCAGATGGTAGAGTGCTTGGGATGGATTTTGTTTATGGGAACGATGATACATAAAACGGTAAACTTTTTTGGAACCTTGCGGTTTAATATCTAAGACTAAAGAAGATTCAGTAAAAGAAAAGGTCGCATGCCGGGTCCCTAACGCTCGCAGAAGACCAGATAAAATATGAAGTCGACGAAAGAGTTTGTAACGGCATTCTTGAGAACAATACCGTCTTCGGGCAAAAATTTCTGATGTTCCACAGGATGGGCACTGTTTTTTTACCGTGCGTAATGCGGATAGGGTTTTATTTTTGATGTTATTCATCGCAGGGGGATTATAACAATATTTGCTTTGTTGCAAAAGCTTTTTTGTCCGGAGGATTTTTGCAGCATCCTGTACGGTGCTTTGGTGATTGAAAGAATCACCCGTAAAAAAATTTTTTTTTCCTCCTGCATCGAAAGGCGAGAAATTTTTTTAGATTATTTATTGTAAAGAATATTTTTGTAAAGTATTTATCAATTTTTGGCCGGGAAGGGTAGGTTTAATCTTTTTATCGATCAGGGTATCGCGGGCGGAAAGTTCTTTTATTTTAAAAATTGTTGCACTCTCCAAGGAAAGCCCCGCAAACAAGCCTTTACTTCGGGAGTACGATAAAATTTCAGCTTTTAAAAGGATGTCTATTCCTGTTTCCACCCTTCTCCCTACCGGGCCGGCAGCCATGCACACATTATATCCCCCCCTCCAGCTTTACTTTACTGGTCAAAAGCCTATCAAGCTCTCTTTTTTGATATGATGACCAGAACTAAATCAATTGATTCAGCGCCAATTTGAAAACACCGACTTCCATCTCCAATGTTAAAAAAATATTGGCCGGTTGCAGGATCATGAGCGCAGGCAACACCTTTTTCGACCTTTAATAAATCCTCCCTTTAATACATTGGGGAAGATGGGCGACCCCCCTGCAACACTTTAAGAGATCCGAAGGGCTCCCTTTTTTAGGAATTCCCATTATCTCATTGATAACATCAGTAGAATTTCCCACCCGTTCTTTGTGCTTTTCCGCACAACAAGCGCCCGAAAATAAAAAACAGCACAATAAGGTTATAAAAATAAAAAAAATATTTATTTTCATTTCGCCTTCTTTTATCAACGGTGCGTTTTTTATATCACATTTCACTACTGGATATTGCTTTCATGAAAATTATCTTGTCATCATCGAGCCGATAAAAATCATGAAGCACCGTAACCAAACGGAAACCATGGTTTTCATAAAAGGTTCTTGCCGCCATATATGGAGCCGTAGAAGAGGTGTCGATATAGATGCGACGTGCTTTTTCTTTAAGCACAAAATCTTCCATAGCTTCAAGGAGTTTTTTGCCAATGCCATTCCTGGAAAATTTTTCTTCTACCGCAATCCAATAAAGGTCGTAACATCTGTCGGTCATAGGGATGGGGCCAAAACAGATAAACCCAGCAATATCTCCATTGCCCTCAAGCGCGCAAAACGTGTAATATTCTTTTTTTTCGGGAAAGGCAAGCGTATCCTCAATGACTTCTATGGCGACTTCGATTTCTTTTTCATTAAACGTGCCCCGTTGTCTTATGAGATGAAAAAGTTTTTCCTTATCTTGGGCAATGAGCGGTCGAATGGTAATATTTGGTTGTGTTTTTATCCGGTAATCTTCAGAGGCACTCAATTGCATAATTATTTTTTCTCCTGCGAGGATGAAATGTTTAGAATAAGGTATCGTGATTCCTTCAGGTTGAAAGCATAAAAAAGGGTGGGCACTGCTTAATTATCTTAGGTGAGATTTTATACTCTAATCCTGAAAACGTGGGCTGAAATGCATCGCCAATTATCCTTTCGATCGCTTGCTTCATGCTTATGCCGGCTTGGGTGGCCGCAGCAACAAAACCAGAATCAGGTGAGATGCATGGATTGGCGTTTACTTCCAAGACAAAGGGATTATCGAATTTATCCACTCGAAAGTCTACTCGGGCATAACCATGCAACTTAAAAAGCTTCCAGCATTTTTTTGCAATTTTCTTGAGCTTGCGCAGTAAAGAGTAATCTTGAAGAGCCGAAAATTCAAAGGTTCGGGGCGTGTGGAGATATTCAAATGAGCCTTCAACCCATTTGGCACGGTAACATACTATTTTAATTTTTTCCTGAGGATAATCTTCGAATATAATCTCACCCGGGGGAAGAACTTCGGGCCCTTTTGGTGACGCCAAAAGAGAAAGGTTGAATTCCCGGCCTTCAATGTATTGTTCAGCGATACATTCGCCTCCGAGTTGATCTTCTTTAAACTGGAGTGCTTTTATAAGGTGATCATTATTTTTTACTGTGATTACTGAGTTTTCATCAATGCCTTGCGAGGCGTGTTCCCAGACAGATTTAATAATATATAAGCCGTTTACTTTCACCTTTTTATTGTATTTTAGTTCCTCGAGCGAAAGGGCAGGGCTGGTTAAAATACCCGCTTTGATAAGAAGCTTTTTAGCAATGATTTTGTTTGACGTTAAGAAGAGGGGTTCTGTTTTTGAACCAGTATAGGGCAGTTTGAGATAGTCAAGCATTGAGGGAATAAGATGAATAAGGCGACCCTGACCTTCGATTGATTCAACTAAGTTAAAAACTATAGAAGGGTTAATGGCCGTTAAAGCTTCGATAAGTTCCTTGAGGTTAAGGGATACGCTTATTTCTACCGGGTCATACCCTAATTCTATGAGAAGATTGGCAATTGCTTCTGACTGATATAAAACATCTTGCTGATCAAAATTTGCATCCGGGGGTATGCGATCGTGCAAGATAACCGCTTTCATCGGCTGTTTTAGCTATCCAAACTTAGAGGGTTTAAAGTTTCCGAATATTTTTTAAAAGGTGATTGCTTTACCGGCTCAACAAACAAAGACTTTGCGCGTTTCAGGGCAGAGGCCATGATTCTTCCGATAAGCTGGTGGTAGCTTATCCCAACAGCCTGGCACAAGATCGGAAGGTCGGAATGCGCTGGATGTAGTCCCGCAAGTGGATTAACCTCAATGAGGTTGGGTGTTCCGTGAATGTCAACTTTTAAGTCAACCCGGCCAGCATCACGGCATCCCAGGCCCTGCCAGGCTTTGAGAGCGATTTCTTGAGCTTTGCGAGATAACGATTCATTTACCATTCGATATTCTACTAAATCTTCGCAGCGTTCTTTATTGACATAAGAGTAGGCGGTTGGTTCAGCTTGATCACGCAATACGATTTCCAACGTACCGATCGTTTCCGCTTCATTTCCGGTACCAAGAATCCCAACGGTGAATTCACGTCCCGGAAGAAAAGTCTCGAGCAGCACGGGTTGATTATAATTAAATAAAAGATTTGTGCAAACATTTTCTAACTCATTCGGACTCTCAATTTTCGACGAAGGGGTGATCCCTTTACCCGTCCCCTCTGCGATTGGCTTGGCAAAAAGAGGAAAAGGGAGGCCAACCAGGTCAATATCTGAATGATTTTCTACAACAAAAAAATCAGGGGTTGGGATACCCAGGTCACGCATTACCCGCTTGGTCAATGCTTTATGAAGAGAAAGGGACAGTACTAAGGGATCAGAGAACGTATAGGGAATGTTAAAGGCATCAAGCAATGCAGGAACTTGGGCCTCCCGGGAAAATCCTTTCAGACCTTCGGCGATATTAAACACCAAATCCCAGGATTCAGCCTCAGCGATTCTTTTCGTTAGGTTAAAGATATTGCCGATACGATCAGTTTTGAAACCCAAATCCTCTAAGGCTTGTTCAATCGCTTGAATGGTATCAATGCGATCAAACTCAGCAGTTTCTTCTTCACTGAAGCCTTGAGCAAGATAATCTTGCCGCAGGTCATACGTAATTCCAACCCGGGGTAGTTCCTTTTTTATTGCCATAACGTACTGTCTGTCCTTGTTGGTTCTTTTTCTTCTTTGTGATCAGGATAGGAGAAGGTGTCGCCCTTATAATTTTTGAGGAGCAAGTTATCACCATCTCGCACACTTACAGAGTCAGGGAGCAGCGGAATTTTTCCTCCCCCACCAGGAGCGTCTATGACATATGTGGGCACTGCGTACCCGGTAGTGAACCCGCGCAGGCCTTTAATAATCTCTAAACCTTTTTTTACCGGCGTACGGAAGTGTTCTGACCCCAAGATCGGATCACATTGATAAAGGTAATAGGGCCTTACTCGTATGCGGAGGAGCCCGGTAACTAGTTTTTTCATAACCTCTAGATTGTCATTGATATTTTTTAAAAGCACCGTCTGACTTCCTAGAGGTATCCCGGCATTTGCTAAGCGTTCACAAGCTTGACTTACTTCTGATGTTAATTCCTCAGGATGGGTGAAATGGATGCTCATCCAAAGAGGATGGTAACGTTTTAAAATTCTGGTTAAGGAAGGGGTAATTCGGTGAGGCAGAACAACAGGAACCTTAGTGCCAATTCGTAAAAATTCAATATGGGGAATGCGTCGCAGTCGGGATAAAAGCCATTCCAGTTTTTCGTCCGAAAGAGTTAAAGGGTCACCTCCGGACAAAAGCACGTCCCGAACAGTCGGTTGTGATTCAATATAGGCAATGGCCTTTTGCCAATTAAAAAAATTGAATTGGTTGGAATTTTCATTCCCCACCATTCGGGATCGAGTGCAATAGCGGCAATAATTTGAACAGGTATCAGTAACAAGAAATAAAACTCGGTCCGGATACCGATGGACTAGGCCAGGGACAGGGGTGTCTTTTTCTTCCCCCAGGGGATCTTCCGATTCTCCAGGGCCGTGAATGTGTTCCGCTATATCAGGGACAACTGTTCTGCGGAGAGGCTGAAATGGGTCAGTCCCATCGAGAAGACTGGCATAATAGGGTGTAATAGAAAGGGGGAGAAGGGAGCGACGAAAAGATAAGGTTTTTAGTTCATTTTCCGAAAGAGGGAAAAAACGTTCCAATTGAAAAAGATTCTTTATTCGGTTTTTCAATTGCCAACGCCAGTCGTTCCAATCTTGGTTGGATATCCCAGGATAAAAATTTTTTCGAAAAGTTTCTGTTTTTTTGTTGCATTTGAATGCGGGAATACTTCGGGTTTTTGAAGACCAGTTAATGGCCGACTTTTCTTGGTATTTTAAATACGTTGTAGAATAGAAATTTATACTATTCTCTGGAACTCCAGAGTCGCAACGTATACCGGGAGGTTCAACTTCTTCAGTAAGAAAAACTCCTTTTTCCATATATGTCTTGTGCCCCCTATGGTTGGAAGAACGGGAGATAAATGCTCCCACTGAATGTAATCATTTAACTTCTCCTTTTATTAGGTAAATCCGAGAGGATTTTAAATGAGTTCAAGGTAATTTCAATTTCCCCTTCAAAGTCTTCAACGATGCCAACAACTTCGACCCTTTTTCCAACGCAATCCGGTGAGTTGAATGTATTTTCCGAATTAATAATTTTATAGGTTTTTCCATCATCAGATAAAATTCTAGAATCGGAAATAACGATACCCTTCATTACACTTGGCGCAGCCAAAATGTTTGATAGCAAGAGAAAATAAACTATTAAAAGGCCTATAATAATAATGGCAAGAAAAACTTTTTTTCTATTCACACATGCTCCTGTTTACACGTTGTTACCTGAAGATTTATGCGCTGGTGATTCATTAGTGATCTGGGTGCAAGTTTTTACTTTTATAATCTTCTTGTCACCCCTTTTTTTATAAATACCGGTTAGTTCTACCTCTTCATTAATAAGCCTATTCATTTCAATAGTATTTTCTTCATCCACAATGAGGTATTCATCTTCATGGTGTGTGGAAATAGCAGTGGCAATCACTTTTCCCTCGGAGTTCCAATCTACTGGTATTACCACCCCCCGTAAGGTGACCAATGACGAACTATCGTTACCTTTTTTTTTCTTTGTCGGGCTGCTTATTTTTTTTTCAGGATTGCTTGCCATGTCAAATACCTCTAGCGATAAGTGTGCCAAATTTATAACCATATGATTTTTAAAGTTTTTTTAAAATAGAGAAAATAAAACCAGAATTTAAAGTTCCGATAATTTATAGAAGCGTAACTCATTGATTTTAAAAAGGGTTTTAAAATTTAAAATATTAATTTAACCTACTGAATTCATTTTAATATTTTAAATAGGAAATAAAAGTTCCCAAATTATATTAATAAGAACTAATAATTCCTATTTTTAACATAATGAATTTAAACAGAACTCTTGGCATGAGGATAGCGTGAGATGGTTTTTAGTTTAACGGCAGGTTTTTTGGCTTGAATTCTTCTTTCTTAATTCCGTAGCGTGTCATTAATTTGTTTAGTTGTCGAGTGCTGATACCGGCGGTCAATGCCGATTCCTTTATCCTTCCTTTGTGTTGGGTCAAAATTTCTTTAAGATACTGCTTTTCAAAATGTTCAATGCTGCGGCGTCTTGTCTCGGCAAGGGTGAGTAAAGAGTCAACAAATATGAGCGGAGCGGAGTCTTTGGAGGAAAAAATTTCACTCGGGAAGCTTTCGGGGGTTAATACTGGGGAAGTTTCCAAAATATAAGCTCGCTCCATCAAGTTCTCAAGTTCCCGGATATTTCCTGGCCACAGGTATTGTTTGAACGCTTCGATTACCGGGGATGAATGCTGTGTATATTTTTTGTGTGAAATTTGTTTAGCTTCTTTAAAATCACTTCAACAAAGAATGGAATATCTTCTCTTCTTTCTCTCAAGGGTGGTATGTCAATTGGGAACACATTGAGGCGATAATAGAGGTCCGTCCGGAACTGACCCTCGTCACACATCATTCTTAGAGAGGTATTGGTGGCCGCGATAACTCTTACATTGGCTTGAATGGTTTCTTCGCCGCCCACACGATTGAATGTTCCTTCCTGGAGAATTTGAAGAAGTTTAATCTGGGCGGATGGTGTAATAGTACCAATTTCATCCAGAAAAATCGTTCCGCCTTTGGCAATTTCAAATTTCCCTAATTTTCGACGGACCGCGCCAGTGAAAGCACCTTTTTCGTGGCCGAAAAGTTCACTTTCTAAAAGTGTGTCAGGGATTGCTCCGCAATGGACATTTATAAAAGGGGAATCTTTTCGATTGCTGTGTTTGTGGATTAATTGGGCCAGCACGCCTTTGCCGGTACCGGTTTCCCCGGAAATAAGTACTGTACTTTTAGTTGGCGCGACTGAACGGATTTTATCAAAAACTTTTTTAACTAAGAGATTTTTAGTTTGGACGATCTCTAATGAATCGCTTTGCCAAAATTGGTCGCGAAGATAATCAAGTTCTGATTGGACGATCAATGATTCATCAATACTTTCGGTTAAATATTTTACTTCATCCAGATTAATGGGGTAGGTCAGATAATTACTCGCCCCTGCTTTGACGGCCATCACAGATTCTCGGATCATTTCGGGAGGAGACATTACAATTATTTCTGCGGAAGGATTCAACTGCCAAAAGGCTTGTAAAGCTAATTTATATTCGTTGCCTTTAACTGATTCAGAAAGAAGCGCTAGGTCAATAAAAATGAAGTCGTAACGCTTCGTCCGAAGCATTTCCAATCCAACATTGTTGCTGGAAGCTTTTTCAACCGAGTAACCTTGGCGAAAGCATCCTTGAATGGTTTTAAAAACCTTTTTACTTTTTGTAATAACAAGGAAATGCCTCATTTTTTATTCCGGGTAATTTTATACATGGCTAATGGAAAGAACTTTTCTTTCACAACAAGATTCTCCTGAAAAAATTTTTAGTTTGGAGATTAAATTTTTTTATTATTTTATTGCTTTTTTAAAAGGTGAAAACCAGAAATATATTTTTTAATAATAAAATTTTTTTCCAGCAAAAACAATAGGTATTGTAATTTTTATTAGGAATTTTTTCTTAAGGGTTTTTATGGAAAATGATCGAGGCCATAAAACGTAATTATCAATAAAGCTTAGGCTCATTCATGAGGTCACCGGAAAAATCGCGAAGATCTTGACAATAACCCAACTCATAATGTCAGGGGTTAATCGCAGGGGTCATACGGGTGGTGGGAATATTTTATGGCGTGTTTCCGGCCAAGGCATCGGCATTCATCGTTATCTATTTTGAGATTGTTAATGCCAAAGCAATTATTGTACCACGACGCTACTTTTAATGATTTAAAAAAACAGGTTACTCCTTAAAGGCTTTGAATAAGTCTACAATGCCGCCAGTGAAGGAGAGTCGTTGTATTTTTTTAAAACCAACAGATCTGAGTGTTTCCATAAATTGTTCAGGAGCAGGAAATTTGTGGACCGAGTCTTCTCAGATAAGTATATGCATGGTCTGAGGAGACCAAGAGGTTACCAACCCAGGGGAGAAGATGATTAAAATAGAAAAGGTAGAGTGATCGGAATAGTGGCATTTCAGGAAAGCCGAATTCCATTATTATCAATTGGCCCTGTGGTTTTAAAACCGAATAAAATTCTTTGAGCGCCAGTTCTCGGTTGATAATGTTTCTTATTCCGAAAACAATAGTGAGGGCATCAAATGAATTTTTAGGGAATGGAAGGGTTGTAGCATCACCGCTTAATAAAAATATATTGTTATAATGAAATTTGTGAATCTTCTTATTTCCAAGTTTTAGCATGTTGGGAGAAAAATCTAGACCCACAATCTTTGCCTTGGGATTTTGGTTGGCGATATGGATTGCCACTTCAGCAGTTCCCGTGGCAATGTCCGCCACCCGAGCGTTGTCCGGCAGACATAGTGATTGGGCAACCCTTTTTCTCCAGATGTAATCAAGACCAAACGACAGAAAGGTATTGGTAAAATCATACAGTGAGGCCTGCTTTTCAAATAATTCTTTTATTTCTTGGGTGAGCATAATGAGGATTTACTAAGAGTAGATACCCACGGGCTCACGCCCGTGGCACTAAAGATCAAAAGACAAATGCAGTTGCCCTTTATCTTATTTTTTCCTGAAACTCAATGTATCTTTTTATGACTTCTTCGTTTATGCCAACGGTCGATGAGAAGAATCCAGGTGACCAAAACTCGTTATGCCAATACACCTTTTTGACCCATGCAAAACGTCTTCGTATCTCTCGACTCGTGTTAGTTTTGATTTTTCCTATAATTTCGGAAACCGAATATTTCGGCGGTATCACGATAACCAAATGCACATGATCTTTTTGAACGCTGTATTTTTAAATCTCAATATCTGGATGATGTTTTTGAATGTCTCCTAAATGCTTCTCAACCAATCGTTGCAGGTCCCCTTTCAATATCTTTTTGCGATATTTCGGGATCCAGACAACGTGAAATTCGTGATGATATGCCCCATGAGCACTCAGCCTTATTTCCATGATCTGAGCATATCATATCCGAGCCCTTTTCCCAGCCTTCGGCTGGGACGCTTTCACCCACGGGCTTACGCCCGTGGTCCTCAGCGTCGTTTTGATAGAATTGTAAAGGCAATGGTTATGTTTATCAGAGCTGAGTGTTAAGTTCAATCTATGCTCGCTTAGTTGGGATGTCAATAAATTTATGGGGAAACAAAAAAAGCAAAAAAATTGATTGAAATAAGAACAGTTTTTATCGATTCCTAACAAGCTGTTGAAAAACCAGCTTTTTTTTGGCGACGGATTATATCACAAGGACAGTTTCGAGAGGTTCCACATGAGGATGAGCCATTGATTTTGTTGGTTTGGTCAGGAATAAAATTGCTTGCGCGTTGCACGGAAGGGTGCTATATCAATTTACACTTATTACCTTATTGTTGACAGTGCTATTTAAACCCAGTTCGGGTTTTTCATGAGATCACCTTTAAAGGAGAATAGGATGAACAAAAGAAACGAGGGATGGATTGTAATCACTTTGATTAGCTTGATTTTTTTATTGACAACGTCCTTTAGTTGGGCCGGAGAAAAAGGTATTGCCGAGGAAAAAATTGCGGTAGTGAACGGAAAAATAATTCCCAAATCGGATTTTGATCGAAAAATGGTAATGGTAAATGAGCAATTTTCTCAAACAGGAAAGACTCCGAGCAGCGCCGAGCTTTCTGAAATAAAGAAAAATGTTCTTGAAAGTCTTATTAATATTGAACTGCTTTATCAGGAAAGCAAAAAAGAAGGTATTCAGGTTGATGATAAGATTCTTAATGAACGGTATGAAAATTGGAAAAAACAAATACCCAATCAGGAAGCATTAAATGAATTTTTGAAGAAACTTAATCTATCTGAGACCGGTATCAAGGACGAGTTCAAGATGGGAACTTGCGGTTCAGCAATTTATTGAAAAGAAGTTTGGCCAAAAGGCTTTGGTTTCTGATCAAGAAAGCAAAGCCTTTTATGACAGCAACCCGAATTTTTTTAAAATACCTGAGCGAGTTCGTGCCAGCCATATTTTGATTAAGGTTGACCCTAAAGCAGATGCAGCACAAAAGGCAGCGGCACGGAAAAAGATTGAGGATATACAAAAGCAGTTAAAAAATGGAAAGGATTTTTCAGAATTGGCTAAGAAAGATTCTGAGTGTCCCAGTAATACCAAAGGGGGAGATCTTGGTTACCTTATGCGGGGTCAGGTGGTAAAACCGTTTGAAGATGTGGCGTTTTCTTTAAAGCCAGGAGAAGTGAGTGGTATAGTTGAAACTGAGTACGGATTTCATATAATTAAAGTAACGGATAAAAAGCCGGCGGCGACGTTGGCGTATGAACAGGTAAAAGATCGCTTAGCAGTAAATCTTAAAAAGGATAAGGTCGATAAAGAAATTCCTTTATACCTTGAAAAATTAAAAAAAGATGCAAAAATAGAAAGATATTTGAAGGAAAGTTGATACGAGGTAAAATTTCCCATAGAACGCATTCTTCCAATTGTGTTTAATGATACTTTGGGTATCATTACCTAATTTGGGCCTAAATTAGAGAGTAAGTCCAACCTGTTTACCATGGTGATTATTTTTCCCACCTGATATCGACAAGAATATTCTATTAAAAACTTCCTTATAAAAAATCCCATTGAAATGGGGGGAGTGGGGATAGCCACCAAACAATTTGGCTATATTTTTAAATACATGAACTAAACGATAAAAATTTTTATTCGATAAAAGTTTATAATTTTATGTTTTTAAAAATTTAATGATTACAAATAGCTTGAATTTAAGCTAATTATTTGATAATATTATTAAATAAATTTTCAAACAACGATTTCAGATTTGTTTTTATGTGGTAGATACCATTTTGAAAATATTATGAAAAAAATTTCCGACTGGACCATACAGAACAAATTGATTTCAGTTATTGCTCCTTTAGTAATTATCCCCTTAAGCCTGCTTGCTTATTTTGCAACTAGTCAGCTTAATTCAGCTTTAAAAAATGGAGCTGAAAAAGATTTGGATCATGTGGTAAATACTATCCACGCGTTGTGTGAAATTAGTTTATCCCTTGAAAACGGTGAAGCATTCATCCCCACTACTCAACTTTCCAAAATTAGAAAACTAGTCAAAGGTATTATCATAGGCGCTACTGGTTATCCGTTTATAATTGATCGGAAGGGAAACCTCATTGTTCATCCTACAAAAGAAAAGGAAAATATTCTTTACAGCCAGGACTCGAAAGGAAATTATTTTATCAAAGAGATGGTTGAAAAGGCGATTTCTTTAGGAGCAAAAAATACGGGAGAAATCCGTTATCCATGGGTAAATGTCGAATTCGGTGAAAAATCATCGCGGATGAAAATCACCCGATTTCGTTATTTGTCCCAACTGGGTTGGGTGATTGCTGCCGGAAGCTATGAGGACGAAATTTTTGGAGTAGTAGGTAGGACACAAAAAGTGGTCTTTATTTTAACAATCTTTAGTTTAACCATCGTGTTATCTCTGGTAGTATTTTTTGCCCGGTTTCTGAGCGAACCTATATTAGAGCTTACCCACCTTTCCTCACGAATGGCAGAAGGGGAATTTTCCCTGCGAGTAGGCATTTCTCAACACGATGAGATTGGACAATTAGCCCTTTCTTTTAACCGGATGGCGGCCCAGATCCAGGAGCATACGAAAAACCTGGAATGCTTAGTTAATCAGCGTACTCAAGAGCTTTTGGAATCCAAGGAAAAGTACAAAGGAATATCGACCCTGTTAACTAATATTTTAGAAAGCTCTACGGAGTATGCCATTATTGCTACGGATCTTCAGTGGAAGGTTTTGGAGTTCAATAATGGTGCACGCAAGATATTTGGGTGGGAGAAAGAAGAAATATTAGGGGAGTATCTTTATAAAACCTACGTGGAAAAAAACAAATCATTTATTGAGTGGGAAGAATTAAAGAAACTCCAAGCTGGGAATGCATTAGAAAAAGAGGTGAGTCGGAAGAAAAAAAACGGAAAAGTATTTCTAAGTCGAGCGGTAATAACCGCAATGAGAGATATGGAAGGGGATTTAATTGGTTATTTAGAAATTTCTCGTGATGTAACTGAGCGTAAACGTCTCGAATGGGAGTTAATCGAGACTAAAGATTATCTGGAAAACATCCTTGAAAGTTCTGCTGATGGGATCATAACCACAAACCAAAAAGGAACGATTACCTATGTTAATCGCGGCTTGGAAGAAATACTCCAAGATAAAAAAGAAAAATTAATTGGGAGCCATGTTTCCCTTTTTTATCTGGACGGAATAGCAGAGGCTCGAAAGATTATGAATATCCTCCGACCGGAATCAGAAATTTATTAATTATGAGATGATCATGATCGATAAAAGTGGGAGAGAAATCCCGATAAACACTTCAGCAGCTCTGCTAAAAAATTTTAAAGGAGAAATAATAGGAACGGTTGGAATATTTAAAGATATGACGGAAAAGAAAAGGTTAGAGGACAAGCTGAGAAAAGCTGAGGCGTCTCTTATCCAATCGGCAAAAATGCGGGAACTCGGAGACTTGGTTGCCGGAGTAGCACATGAGATAAACAATCCCCTTATGGCATCGCAGACCATCATTTTTCGACTTAAGGAGGATTATCAACAACAAAAAAACTCCTCGCATAAAAAGATTATTGAGTTTGTAGACTTACTTGCACGTTGTAACGACCGGATTGCTACGATTGTCAACCACCTTCGAGAATTCTCCCGTGAAACCGAAATGAAGTTTGAAGCCTTAGATATTAGGATCCCCTTAAATAATTCTCTTCTTATTACCGGACAGATGCTCCTTGACCACCATGTCGAGGTAACCAAGGATTTTTCAGGAGACTTGCCTAAGGTAATGGGTAGTGCTCCGCAACTCGAACAAGTTTTTTTAAATATCATTAGTAATGCTCGGGATGCTTTAGATATGCAGCATTCGGATAAAGAGCTTATCATACGTTCTTTTTATCGTGCCAAGAATGGAACGCCGGGAGAAATTATCATCTCCTTTACTGATACGGGTCCAGGGATTTCTCCAGAAATTAAGTATAAGATTTTTGATCCCTTCTTTTCCACTAAAGCGGTAGGAAGTGGGACTGGTCTTGGACTTTCCATCTGTTATGGGATCGTGGAAAAGCATGCAGGGAGGATAGAAGTGGATAGCGAGATAGGGAAGGGGGCTACGTTTAGGGTAATCCTTCCGGCGATATCGAGTAATTTAAATTTAAACAAAGAAGATAAAAATGGCAAAGAAGATATTAGTAGTTGATGATGATGAACTTGTATTAATAGCCTTAGAAGCACTCCTTTCGCCCAGTGGCTATGAGGTTACAACTGTAAATAACGGCGATGATGCTTTGGGAAAACTCAACAAAAAGAAATTTGATCTTATGATCCTTGATATCCTCATGCCCGGTATGAATGGATTTGAGCTTTGTGAGAAAATTCGTGCACTTGATGAGTATAAGGCTGTACCGATAATTATGCTTACTGCCAAAAGCGGTTCTGATGATAAGAAAAGAGGCATGGAATTGGGTGCAAATCTGTTTTTGCCAAAACCCATTGCCCCTCAGCACCTTATTGATTTAATAAAAAAATCTTTAGAATAACTATCAGTGATGTGAAATAAAATGAAAAAAATATTTATTAGTTCTACTGGTGTTCGGTCGGGACAAAGTCTCGCTGCCTGGTGTGTAGGTGAAATGCTTCATTCTCAAGGATTGCGCGTTGGTTTCTTTAAACCCTTTGTTACCCGTCCGGTTTCACACAATGGCCAGATCATCGATAAAGATGCACTGTTAATGAAAGAGTATTTTAATCTTCCTGAAGACTTAAGCCTTTTATGTCCGGTGTTCCCCGAAGAAGTTCCCGGTGATGAAGTGGACCGGGAAGAACAGCTGATGCGAATTGAGGAATGCTTTGAAAAAGTGCAGAAAGAAAAGGATGCACTCATTATTATGGGATCCGAGAAAATTTTTTATGAACCTGATTCTCCTTACCTTCCTGATGGGGTTTTAGTGAACAGGTTCAATGCCCCGGTTCTTTTGGTAGACAAGTTTCAAAATGAAAATATGAGTATGTATTCTGTGCTTGCTATTGACTCATTTTTAAAAGACAAGGTTAAGTTTGTTTTTGTTAACCAGATACCTTTGGAGCGTATGGATACAGCGTATAATAAACTTGTTCCTTTTTTCCAAAAAAGAGGGACGCCGACGATTTTCCTTGTGCCTCAGGATAGAATATTGACCTCTTTAACGTTGAGAAACATTGTTGATATTATTCAGGGTGAGGTCCTGACTGGTGAAAATCGAATGGAAAACTTGGTGGAAAGCACCTCGATAAGTTCTTCTCATCTAAAAGGCTCATTACATTTATTTCGAAGGATCTATAATAAAATTATTTTACTTGGTCTTGAAGCGGATACTTTAAATGCGCCTCTCATCTCATCCAAAGTTACCGGTATTGTGCTTACCGGGGGAAGAAGGCCTGCTCCTATCATCGTTAATACCTGTGGCGATTTGGGAATACCCTTGGCAGTAACCCCCTTTGATACTTTTGTCACGATGGAGAAGATTCAAAAACAGCAGACACATATTACCCATAAGGATGTTTACAAGCTCAAACGCTTTGTTCAACTTCTGGGCGGTGATGAGGCAATACAAAAAATTGTTTTTCAACTTGACGAACTTTATAAGTTTTAGGAATTGGAACCATGTCTTGGATTTTTAAAATAAACCATCTATCGGCTGCTGAAAAAGAGGGGCTTTACCGGATTCTTATTCCTCCGTCTATTTTTCATCGTTTTCATATTCATCCTATCCTTTTTCTCAATGATAAACGTGAACGGCTCGTCCGGTTTTATTGTCCACCAAAAACCCTCTCGGCATCGGTCAGCGTGCCGTCGGGTTGGTTGGCAAACCGCGCCGCCTCCAGCTTGGCAAGTTCCAAAAGTTGCCGGTCCCGCACAAGGTTTGCGACACGAAAATCCGGCAGCCCCGCCTGCCTCGTCCCGAAGAACTCGCCCGGCCCCCGCAGCGTCAGGTCGAGCTCAGCCAGCTCAAACCCATCCTGCGTGCGCACCATCGCGTTCAACCGCTCCTCGGCCAGCGGAGAAACGCGCGGCCCGGTCATCAGAATGCAGTAGCTCTTCGCCGCCCCGCGCCCGACGCGCCCGCGCAACTGATGCAACTGCGCCAGCCCGAACCGCTCCGCATGCTCAATCACCATCACCGTAGCGTTCGGCACGTCCACGCCCACTTCGATCACCGTCGTCGCCACCAGCACGTCAATCTCGCCGCGCTGAAAACGCCGCATGATGATCTCTTTTTCATCGGCATCCAGCCGCCCATGCAGCAGGCCCACCCGCAGCCCTGCCAACGGTCCGTTCCGCAGCTTTTCGTGCATTTCCACAGCCGACTTCAGGCCCGATTTTGCGCCGGGATTCGCTTCCTGCGCGGCTTTGGGAAACAGATCGGCCGTCTTCCCCTTGCGGACCGTCTTCCGCGGCGCCGGCGGCTTCAATTTCACCCTCAGGATCGTGCGAGAAATCCAGCTCCGGCTGGTCGTCCTTCGTCCCTTCAATCACCGGATACACAATGTAGGCCTGCCGCTTCAGCGCCACCTGCTTGCGAACGAACTCCCACACCTCTTCAGCCCGTTCGCCGGTCACGCGCCGCGTCACAATCGGCGTGCGCCCCGGCGGCAACTCGTCCAGCACGCTCAGATCCAGGTCGCCGTAAAGCGAAAGCGCCAGCGTTCGCGGAATCGGCGTGGCCGTCATCACCAGCACGTCGGGCTCCGGCTGATTCGGCTTCTTCATCAGCTTGAACCGCTGCATCACGCCGAACCGGTGCTGCTCGTCCACGACCACGAGCCCCAGCCGGTCGAACTCCACCTTCTCTTCAATCAGCGCATGCGTTCCGATCACCAGTTGCGCATCGCCCCGGTTGATCAGCCCGCGCGTGTACCGTTTCTTGTCCTCATCCAGCGAGCCGGTCAGCAACACAATCCGCGGCTTGCGCGACGACCGCTCCAGCAGCTTGCGCGCCGCCAGAAAATGCTGCGTCGCCAGAATCTCGGTGGGCGCCATCAGCGCCGCCTGGTAGCCGTTCTCCATCGCCACCAGCATGGCCTGGAACGCAACAATCGTCTTGCCCGAACCCACATCGCCCTGCAGCAGCCTGCGCATGGGGCTTGGCGCGCGCATGTCGGTCACAATCTCGCCCAGTGCCCGCTTCTGCGCCGCCGTCGGATGGAAGGGAAGCACCTCGCGAATCGCCTCGCGCACCTTGTCCGTGGTGGCAAAACCGATGCCCGCCCGCTCCCGCATCCTGCGTCGCTTCAGCTCCAGCCCGAGCTCCAGAAAGAAACAGCTCCTCAAAGATCAGCCTCCGATGCGCCGCCGTCGACGAGCTCTGCAACTGGCTGAACGGCGTTCCTTCCGGCGGAAAATGCACGTCGCGCAGCGCCGTCTCGCGATCCGGCAGATCCAGCCGTTCAAGCAGCGCCTGCGGCAGGTACTCGGGCACCGCGCCCCGCACGCTTTCCAACAGGTTGAAGATCACCTTGCGCTGCCACCGCGAGGTCAGCTTATTCCCGCCCAGCGACTCGTACACCGGCGTGATGCGCCCCACCTCCAGCAGCCGGGTCTCGGCGTCGGCGCTTGCATCGGGAAGCACCTCAAACTGCGGCTGAATCATCTTCAGGTTGCTGCTCGACCGCGAAGGCTCCACCTTGCCGAAGACGGCCACCGTCTGCCCGGCGTGAAACTTTCCGTTCAGATATTGATGTTTTACTTTAACAATTTCAAAAACTTCTCAAATTAAAATATTGTTTCAGCAATTCCTCCTCATCTAGCATATTATATCCATAGAGTATCTAAAGAAAGGAGCCACTCCAAATGGATATTAATATCAACGTTAAAATCGATTCTCCCAATATTGTAAATGCAGTATTTCCTTTAGCCGAAGCACTAGAGCAAATGAAAGCAGAAGTGCAGATAAATACAGGTCTTCAAACCCGCCCAAAGAGGTACAAGCCCCAAAAGAAAATCTTCAAAGTAATGAAAAATCAAAAACACCAACTCTAGAAGAAGTAAGATCAGTTCTAGCAAAACTTTCCAAAAAGGCAAGCAGCAGGAGGTAAAGACACTCATTAAATAAATTTGGAGCCAAAAAGTTAACAGAAATTGCTAAAGACAAATATGAAGAACTTTTAAAAGAAGCAGTAAAAATTAAGGCAGAGTAGAGAGTAAAGAGCAGAGAGTAGAGTGATGGAGGAGTTTCTTCCGTTTCACTGCGGAAAATCTTATGTATTGTTTTTATTAAGTTTTAAGATTTATCTAACTGTAAGGCAGATAAATCAACATTAACTGTGAACTGTGCATTGTGCACTGTGAACTGAAAACGGGGGTATTTATTTATGAAAATTGTCACAGGAAAAGTAAGATTCAGCTACGTCCATGTTTGGGAGCCTGCAAGTATTAATGGAAGTGATCCCAAATATTCAGTAAGCCTAATAATACCAAAATCGGATACGGCGGCACTTGAAAAAATAAAAGCAGCCATTGAAGCAGCTAAAAAGGAAGGCATAACTAGACTAGGAGGGAATGTGCCAGAGGATTTAAAAATACCACTTAAAGATGGAGACATTGATATGCCGGACAATGAAGCTTATGTAAATAGTTAATTTAATAATGCAAACAGCAGCATGAAACCTGGCATTGTTGACAAAGATGTACAAGCTATAACAGACCAAAGCAAGTTTTACAGCGGCTGCTACGGAAGGGCAAGCATCACCTTTTATGCTTACAATGTTAACGAAAGTAAAGGAATAGCCTGTGGACTTCAAAACCTTCAAAAATTATCAGATGGAGAACGCATTGATGGACACAGCAGGCCAGAAGAAGATTTTGACGCAGTACAAGACGATTTTCTAAACTAGTGCCAGTAAAAATAAGGTGAACAACTTTGGCTAGAGTACAGAGCACGGAGTACAGAGTACAGAGTACAGTGAAGGTGGATTTACCTTTCGTTTCTCTCAGGTAAATCTTAGAACTTAATAGTTTCAGCTGCGCTGAACACTATATTTTAAGCCATTGCGCAAGCATTAAGTTTAAGATTTTTCGCAGCGATAGCGGAGAAAAATCATCCTTCACTGTACTCTGTACTCTGTACTCTGTACTCTGCCTTAGGGGGGTGATTTTTTGCTATCCATTGATATAGAAACCTATCCGGCGTAGATACAAAAAAATGTGGAGTTTATGCATATACACAGGCAGAAGATTTTCAAATACTGTTATTTGCATATGCTTATGATGATGACCTGTTGAGATAATAGATTTAGCCTGTAAAGAAAAATTGCCACAAAAAATCATAGAAGATTTAGTAAGTCCACAGGTTATAAAAACAGCTTTCAATGCAAATTTTGAAAGAACCTGTTTAGCAAAATATTTAAAGAAGCCAATGCAGCCGGAACAGTGGCGGTGCAGTGCTGTTCATGCGCTAACACTTGGACTTCCAGCAAGTCTTGATGGAGCAGCTAAGTGTTTAAATTTAAATCATCAAAAAATGGGTATAGGAAAAAATCTTATTAGATATTTTTGTATGCCTTGCAAAGCAAATTCTCGAAGTAAAACGCAATTTACCACAGGAGCATATGGAAAGATGGAATATATTTAAAACCTACTGCAAAGAGGATGTAGAAGTTGAAAGGGCTGTAAGAAAAAAATTAGAGGAGTTTCCTGTGCCGGATAGAGAATGGCAGCTTTGGGCACTTGATCAGAAAATAAATGATGCAGGAGTAAAAATAGACAAGGTATTAGTTCGTAATGCATAAAATGTTATGAAGCCTAATCGAAAATAAAAAAATGAAGGAAGCTGCAGCTTTAACGGGACTCCAAAATCCCAATAGTGCTGCACAGTTAAAAGGATGGCTTGAGGAGAAGGGCATAAGCTTGAAAGTTTATCAAAAGAAAAGGTAAAATAGCTCATAGGCACGGTAAAAGATAACTCCGTTAAAAAAAAAGCTTGAGCTTAGAAGGGAGCTGTCTAAAACTTCTGTTAGAAAATATGAAGCCATGAAAAGAGCCTTATGTGAGGATGAAAGAGTGAGGGGGCTTATGAAGTTCTATGGAGCAAACCGCACAGGACGATGGTCTGGAAAACTAGTGCAAACTCAAAATTTACCTCGAAATGATATGAAAAATTTATGTGAGGCAAGGCAGGTTTTTAAATCAGGTGATTATGAAATGCTGGAGGTTCTGTTCCGCAGTGTGCCAGAGGTTTTGTCTCAGCTTATAAGGACAGCCTTTATTCCATCCAGCAATTCAAGGTTTATAGTTTCAGATTTTAGTGCCATTGAAGCTAGAGTTATAGCGTGGCTTGCAGGAGAAAAATGGGTTATAGATACCTTTAAAAACAGCGGAAAGCTTTATGAAATGACAGCCAGCAGGATGTTTGGGGTTCCAATAGAAAAAATGGTAAGTGGAAATTCTGAATATGCACTTAGACGAAAAGGAAAAGCCGCAAACTCTGCTTGTGGTTATCAAGGTGGCGCTGCGGCACTTATGGCTATGGGAGCTTTGAAATTTGGACTAAAGGAAGAAGAACTTTCGGGAATAGTTGCAGCCTGGAGAAAATCAAATCCAAATATAGTAAGCCTTTGGAGAAAAATTGAGAATGCAGCCATAAAAGCAGTAGGGGAAAAGAAAGTAGTAAAAATGCAATACGGATTTGAATTTTTTGTACTTAAAGGATTTTTATTTATTAAGCTGCCCTCTGAAGAAAGCTTGCCTATGTAAAACCAAGAATTGAAAAGGATATAAGGTTTTACAAATCCAAATTAACCTATGAAGGAATAGAAAAGAATTCTAAGGCATGGGGAAGAATAAGTACCTATGGAGGAAAGCTTACAGAAAATATAGTTCAGGCAATTGCAAGGGATTGTTTAGCCAAAGCCATGCTAAGACTAAATAAAGCAGGCTATAAAATAGTATTTCATGTACATGATGAAGTTATACTGGACGTGCCAAAAGGCTTTGGTTATTTAAAAGAAGTAAATGAAATTATGGCAGAAGCCGTAGAATGGGCACCAGGACTTCCACTAAAATCAGCAGGGTTTGAAGCAGAATACTATAAAAAGGAATGAAATTTATTACCTGAAAACTTAAAATTCAAAGTTTAAGTATTGTACAAGTAATATTTTTCGAGTTCACAGTTCACAATGCACAATTCACAGTTAAGGAGAATTTATTTTCCTACGTCAGATAAATTACAATTTAAATTTAGCTTCGCTAAATAATTTTTGGCCAAGTATAATTAATTTTAAAATTTTCGGCATTAGCAGAAAATTATCCTTCATTGTGAACTGTTGAATTGTGCACTGTGAACTTATTGTAAAAAAACTTTCAACTAGTTTTGAAATTTTAGGTTGTATATTTATTTATATGTGGACATAAAGTTCGGGGTGTTATTATTAGCGATGGAATTATTACAATTGCTGTTGGCAGAAATCGAAAACAATTAAAATGGAAAAATGAAGAGATTAAGTGGTCTCAGTTTTTACATAAGAGTAAGCAAAACCATAAGAACGCCGGAAAATTATGAGGAGTATAAAAAGCTGCCTAAGGATGAGCAGGATGACATAAAAGATGTTGGAGGTTTTGTGGGAGGGTATTTAAAAGAGGGTAGAAGAAAAGGAGAAGCAGTTTTAAATAGAAGCGTTATCACTCTAGATGCTGATTATGGACAGGATGGCTTGTGGGATATGATAGAGATGCTTTTTGATTTTGAATGCTGCATGTACACAACACATAAGCATGGCAAGGACAAGCCAAGATTTAGATTGGTTATTCCACTAAGCAGAAACGTTACACCGGAGGAAATGAAGCAGTATCAAGAAAAGTTGCGGAGGATATAGGAATAGATTACTTTGATGATACAACCTATGAACCCTCAAGACTTATGTACTGGCCTTCTACCTCACAAAATGGAGAATTTATTTTTAAGCATCAGGAGGGAAAGTGGTTAAATCCAGATGAGGTTTTAAATAGATATGAAGATTGGCATGACTTAGGTTCTTGGCCAGAAGCTTCAAGATGCAGGAAAATTATAAAAAGATCAGCAGATAAGCAGGGCAAACCGGGAGAAAAGGCTGGAATTGTAGGCGCATTTTGCAGAACTTATTCTGTACCAGTTGCAATTGATAAATTTTTAAGCGATACTATGTAAGTACAGATAAAAACAGGTATACTTATGCCAAAGGTTCAACCTCAGGAGGACTTATAATTTATGAAAATGGTGATTTTGCCTATTCACATCATGGAACAGATCCAGTTTCTGGTAAGCTTTGCAATGCTTTTGATTTAGTAAGACTTCATAAATTTGGAGAGCTGGATTCTGAGGTTAAGGAAGGAACACCGGTTGTAAAAATGCCATCTTATGAGGCTATGATGGATTTTATAAGGAAAGATGAAGAAGTAAAATGCACTATTGGAGAAGAAAAATTAAAAGCAGCAAAAGAGGATTTCATGCTTGAGGATTTTGATACTTCAAGTGCGGAGTGGCTTAAGCTTCTTGAGTGATAAAAGAGGGGTTTTTAAAAGTACAATAGGCAATATAGTTTTAATCCTTGAAAACGACCAATATTTAAAGAAAAAAATAGCTTTAAATGAGTTCTCACATAGGACAACTTATAATAGGTAACCTTCCCTGGCACAAGCTGGAAAATGTATCACAGGGTGATTCCTTGAAGGACAGTGATGATGCCGCTTTAAGGTATACATAGAAAAAGTATACGGTATAAATTCAATGGCAAAAGTAGATGATGCACTTAAAGTTGTAGAGGAGAAAAATAAATATCATCCAATTAGAGATTACCTTGAGGGAACTGTGTGGGACGGAAAAAATAGAGTTGAAACCTTGTTCATTGATTACCTTGGCGCAGAGGATAATACCTATACAAGGACAGTAACGAGAAAAGCTGTAACAGCAGCAGTTGCCCGTGTATTTGAGCCTGGAATAAAGTTTGATTATATGCTGGTTTTAGTTGGCAGGCAGGAAATTGGAAAAAGTCACATTATAAATCTTTTGGGTCAAAACTGGTATTCTGATTCTTTAATCACTGTTCAAGGGAAGGATGCTTATGAACAGCTTCAAGATGCCTGGATTATTGAGATGGCAGAGCTTTCGGCAACTAAAAGGGCGGAAACGGAGGCTGTAAAGCACTTTATATCCAAAAGAGAAGATATTTACAGAGAAGCTTATGGAAAACGGGTAACAAAGTTTCCAAGACAGTGTGTATTTTTGGAACTACCAATGACAATGGTTTTTGAGAGATAAAACCGGAAATAGGCGTTACTGGCCTGTGGTTGTAGGAGTAAATAAGAGCAGAAAAAATTTGTGGCAGGAAATGAATAAAGAAATTGTAGATCAAATATGGGCAGAAGCTCGGTGCTTTGGAAAGGCGGGGAAAAGCTATTCCTTGAAGCTAATGCAGAAAAAGAAGCTTTTTTAGTTCAAGAAAGACATACAGAAATAGGCTCAAAGGAAGGGTTAATCTATAGAATTTTTAATAAATCCTGCTTCCTGAAAAATGTAGGGAATAATTTGGATATTGCTAGCTAGAAGGTATTTTTTTTCATGGAAGTGATTTTAAGGTGAAGATGAAAAAAAGGAACTATTAAAAGGAGACAAAGTTGTGCAATGGAAATATGGGTAGAACTTTTGAAGGTGATGTAAAGCAGCTGCAGCCTATTCAAGCAAGAGAAATTAATGATATTTTAAGAAAAACAGAAGGCTGGCAACAATACTTAAATGGAACTGGAAAACTTAGCTTTGGAAGAGTTTATGGATATCAAAGGGCATTTGTAAAGAAGAGTAGGGAGTAGAGAGTAGAGTGAAGGTGGATTTACCTTTCGTTTCTCTCAGGTAAATCTTAGAACTTAATAGTGTCAGCTGCGCTGAACACTATATTTTATGCCATGCGCAAGCATTAAGTTTTAGATTTTTCGAAGCGATAGCGGAGAAAAATCATCCTTCACTGTGAACTGTGCATTGTGAATTGTGAATTGCCTCAAGGACATGAGCAAGGACATCACCTAAAACCCCAAGATATAAGGATTTGAAGCCATTCATGTCCATGATGTCCTTATTATTCTATAGATATGTATAAAATATAGAAATATAGAGATATCTATAAATGAGTAAAAAGAAGAGGAAAAAAGCATAGACATGAAGTAATATACACATATTAGTTTGGGCAGAGCCCATGTCATTTTAGAGAACTATAAATAAGTTCTCTCTACAATAAAGCTTGGTCTCTAAATATTAGTACTATTTAATATTGGAGTTTGGGCGGAGCCCATGTGATTTGAGAACTACAAATAAGTTCTCTCTACAATAAAGCTTAGTTTCTAAATATTAGTACTATTTAATATTGGAGTTTGGGCGTAAGCCCATGTGATTTATGAACAAAATGTTATGTACTTTCTATAATCCGTTTCTCTACGAAAAATGCACTGTAAACAAGGTTTATCAATAAAAATAGTAATAAATCTTTAAATTAATGAACTATAAAGATTCACACCTAAAATTCCGTAGGTACGGAGGAATTTTTTCCTTGCACTACCGTGGGAGCGAAGTAACAATGCTGAAGGAACGATTTAAAAAAATCCTAATAAATCTTGGTTAAAAAATCGTAAAATACTTAGATATTTCAATCTGTCTGAGCATTTTTTCAGCGAGTTATTGAAATATCTTAGTATTTTATGATTTTTTAACCTTAGATTTATAGGATTTTTTTAATGCGACGAAGCATTGTTACTTCACAAATTTTTCTCAATTAATTTGGGTTGAATAAGTGGGTATGTCCATTCTGTAGGCAGGTTTTCAAACAAACATACTTTTCTATTTCTGATTTTGGTAATTTTTCAAAGGTTCTGATGTCTGCATAATATAACATCCCATAACTTTCCGCGCCACTAGCATTAACTCTGGTTTTTCCAATAACTGAATATACACAAATTGGTATTATCTCATACTCACATGCGCCTGTTTCTTCAAATAATTCTCTTTTAGCAGTATCAAGAATTATTTCATTTTTTTCTCTGTGACCACCTGGAACTTCATATGTATTACGTTTTCTTATGCTACAAAACACCCATTTACCATTGTGTTTAGCAGCGATAACAGCAAATTTTAGCAAGCTATCTTCATATTTTTATAAAATTTCACTTGCATATTATAGCTAACCTCCAATCACTTTGTTATAACTTATAATTTTTATAATATTGTAAAACTCGTTTATTTAATTGTAAAATGATTTTTTATATGCTATGTCCTTAGGAGAAACTTATTTTGATTACATAAAAAACAATAAAATTCAAATAATATATATAAGAATTTTGTAAAGAGAGTTGATATTATGAGTTAAGGGCTAATTTCGCTATTTATACCATTAATAGTTATTATTCTAGCCATGAGTACAAAAGAATAATTTCAGCATTGATAGTGGGTATTCTGGCTGGAGGAATACTTTTGGCTGGAGGTAACATAATTAATGGATGTATATATGCAGTTGATCACATAGTAAAATCTGCTGCTAATGAAGAAAGCGTATATATAATTATGTTTTTATTTGTATTTGGTGCCTTTGGAGAAATTATGGCCCTATCAGGAGGAATTAAAGGATTTGCAGAGTTTGCTAATAAATACGTTAAAACTGAAAAGGGTGCTTTAGGTGCCTTTTGGTTCATTACACTATTTACCTTTATTGACTGCTGTTTTCATGATATAGCAGCAGGCACTGTTGGAAAGGCATTGACAGACAAAGTCAAAGGCAGTAAAGAAAAGATGGCAGTGATCCTTAATGTGACATCATGCCTTTTGATTATTTTAATACCTTTTGGAACCACATATGTTGGGTATATAATAGAAGTCATTAATTCTTCACTTGGTAAGGCTGGTTTAAAAATGTCTGCGTATAATCTTTACTTTAAAAGCATTCCTTTCAATTTCTATGCTATTATAATGATACTTGTAAGTATAGGAATTACTCTATTTAACCTGAAATTTGATAGTGTAGTTAATAAAATTTCCAATATAAAAGATGATGAAGAAGGGCAGGAACATGGTCATGAAGCTCATGAACAATGCGAATTTGAAGAAAAAGTGCAGCCTCGTCCATTTAATTTAATTTTACCTTTAACTGTGCTAATAATATCAACCTTCTTTTTCTTTTGGTATACCGGTAAGGGAAAAGGACATGGGCTTTTAGGCGCTATGATGAATGCAGAATTTGAAAAATCTATACTTCTATCTGCAGTAATTACAGTTGTCCTTACCACTGTATTTTATTTATTTGAAAAATACCTATGAAAGAAATAGAAAGTCATTTTTTATCTGGTGGAAACGAAATGATGCCGCCTATAATTGTATTAGTACTGAGTTGGGGATTATCCAGTATTATAGAAGATTTAGGATTTGTAAAATTTATTGCGAATAATATAGGTCCTCAGATTCCGCCAGTTCTGATACCAGTAGTAATATTCCTGATTGGATGTGCGGCTTCATATTTTATGGGATCAGCCTGGGGAACTTGGGCACTTTTAATGCCAATAGCCATCCCACTAGCTGTAACTTCAAAGTCCAGCCTGCCTTTAGTAGTTGGAGCAGTACTTGCAGGCGGTTCCTTAGGAGATAATGCATCACCTCTCGGTGAAACTGCAATATTATCATCAACAATAGCAGAAGTTCCCCTTATGAAGCACGTTAAGACAATCTTGCCTTACAGCATAGCTTCAATTATCATAGCAGCAAATTTGTTTGTAATAGCAGCTTTTATTGTATAAATAAATGGAAAAGGCCTATTAAAATCTTCACTTAGATTTAACAGGTCTTTTTTTATTGTGTCCTATAAGAAGGATGTGAATTAATTATTAAATTGAAATCACTAATATCTTTAGTTCATTTTCTCTATCAATCTTAACGTATTCCACTTGAAAATTATTGTCCGTTTTATCCTCCTCTCTATATCATAACAATATTATACCGATTAGATTTAAGTAAGCACAATGGAAAGAATGTTTATAACTATTTTTTCTATAGTAAATCTAAATTGACATATAAATACATTCCTTGTATAATGAACTCATATAGGTAGGTATATAAAGCATTTCATTTTCTTTCAGATGCTTAAACTTGTTGTAAGGAGTTGTTTTTAATGCTAAAAAAAATCATAAAGGTGAAAAGTATCTAATTTAATATAAAAAAAAGAAGTATGTTTTTAAGGGGTTACCATATCGAAACTTCGATATAGTTAGTCGGTAACTACATATGAGGCAAAAAAGTGTTATGTTTTTGCTTTATTTGGTGATGCTTCTTTTAAAAAGTAAAGTAACCTGAAGATCGGTTCGGTTTGTTATTGAATCATGCCGGATTAAATACATCTTTATGTCGATAAATAGTTTGAAATGAAAAGGGTAAAAAATTGTAAAATATAATGATAATATATTTATGTGATTTAAAATCCATCCTTTGTTGAAGAGATAGATGAATCTTGCCGGTTGCGTAATCAATTGCGTAGTCTGAGCACGTTGCAGCTTTATTGAATCCAGATAGACTGTCTCGGAATTGGTAGTATTATTTGATGAGAGAGTTGGAGTGAGGTATCGGGTTGGACTATGCGGTGCTGGTCAAAAGAGGGAGCAATTGGAGTAATTGTCTGCGCTTTAGCTGCTCCCGACAAGATCGAAAGAAGAAAAAGGGGGAATGCGGGAAAAGGAAGAAAATATTTCGGAAGTCAGTCTCAAAGGAAACAATGATAGATTTCATAAACCCACATCGTAGAAATTTGATGCATGACCTCCGATTTTATCAACGCAATTCTGTCCAGAACAGAAAGCCACCGCCGATCGATCGATGGCCTTTGTACCAAAGGAGGGACTCGAACCCTCACCTGGGGTAAGCCAGACTGGATTTTGAGTCCAGCGCGTCTACCACTTCCGCCACTTTGGCAATTCGTGATTAATATAGCAAACTTCGCTTAGCAAGGCAAGAATATTTCACTTTTATACTAGACTCGAATTCAGCAAACCATGCCGGCAATGAATATTTCAGATTGTATTAACTGCAAATTACGAATTTTCACTCTAAAATATATGCTTCGACTTATTTCTTATAAAGAAACACTTCTTTAGGTCTGCTTAGAAATTCACTTACGAAACGCAACTTTTAGAACATCTCTCAAATGACGATGAAACCATTTTCGACAAAGGGGACACTTATTTTTCACTTTTTGCCGGCCTTTCATAAAGGTACGGCAATGCCAATAGTTTGCTTTGGTTTCCGTCGTTTACAGCGTATTTTCCGTTGCTCCAGATTGAAGCCCCGCCATATTCCCTCTTTTTGTTGATCGCGTAGAATTTCACATCGAATTTCGGCTTTCCATCTAAATCCAGCAGGCGTTTCTCTTTGGTGTGCTGCACTATCCTCTTACATGCCAATAGGCAAGCATCCGTCGGAGACTCTCCCCGTTTCATGTATTCGACGATCATCATGCTGCTGCAGTTTACAAGATTGGCCTCACCTCGTCCAGTTGAACCCGCTGCACCAATTTCGTTGTCGACATACAGGCCGGCACCGATAATCGGAGAGTCACCAACCCTTCCAGGAATTTTATAGGACAATCCGCTTGTTGTTGTAACTCCCGAGAGATTTCCTCCTAAGTCCAGTCCTAGGCAATTAATAGTACCGTATGTTTGAAGTGCTTTCCTGATTCCTTCTCCGATATCCCTATCTTCGAGGGTATGCGGCGGAAGTAATCATCTTCATTGCTCAGAGTTTCTTTCCAGCGTACCCACTCCTCTCTCGACTGATCGGTGAGAAGATTTTCTTCTTTAAACCCGTGCATCTTCGCAAACTTCAGTGCACCTTCCCCGACAAGGAGCACGTGGTCTGTCCGATCCATTACCACCTTTGCGACGCTGGAAGGATTTTTGATATTTTTCAGCGCAGCCACCGCTCCTGCGCGATGAGACGGACCGTGCATCACCGAAGCATCGAGTTCCACTTCGCCATCCGCGTTGGGCAATCCTCCTAACCCAACCGACATATCGTTCGGGTCGTCTTCGACAATATTGACAGCGGCAATGACGGCGTCTAATGCATCGCTCCCTGCGTCGATGAGTTGACGCGCCTTTTCAATCGCCTTGAGCCCGTTTGCACTCGAAATAACTAATCCCTTTCCGGTCCAGAGATTGCCTGGTCGGCGGTCGAAAAAGTTTTCTGGGACAGTATTGCAGATCCAACTCCAAAGAAAGCCGCTGTTTTGATAAAATCTCTACGTGAACTTTTAGCATCCATTGGTTATCTCCTTCTTACTTTATCGCTTGTAAGCCCTGTTCAAGAGGGTTGCTAGATGGATCACTTCTCCACCGATTTTATGAATCTTGAGTCCATATTTATCTGCGACATACATCCTGGATTGTTGGCAACAATAATAGTTGCATCTGTAGTCTCAATATTTTTCATTTTCCGTGCCAGCAATTTCATTGAATCATCATGCCGTACAACATTATAGATCCCGGCGCTCCGCAGCACCATGAAGCCTCGGGAAGCTCAACAATGTTAATTCCTGGATTTGATTTAGTATTGCACGAGGTTCTGCCGTGATATGCTGAGCATGGGCCAGATGACATGCATCGTGGTAGGCCACGCGTACGCTCAATGGACGGGAAGGTTTTTCAAAATCGATGGAAATTAAGAACTCCGTCAGATCCTTGACTTTTGCAGAAGATCTCTCGCTTTTTCTGCATACTGGTCGTCTTCTGCAAGATAGTGCTCATATTCTTTCATAAATGCGCCGCATCCTGCAGAGTTCATGACGATTGCCTCAAATTCATAGCGCGAAAAAATATCAATATTATTGCGGGCAAGTTTTTGCCGAATCGAAATCTCCGTTGTGCGCTTGCAATGATCCGCAGCATTCCTGCATCCGCGGGACGATGATTTCGCAGCCATTTCGCAGGAGAACTTCTACAGTATCAGTATTTACTTCTGTAAAGGCGACGTTCATGATACAGCCCGAAAGAAATGCTACACGGTGTTTTATCTCGCCTGCGGGTCTGATGATTTCGGGAAATGATTCACAGAAAAACTCCTTATCGATGCGGGGAGAAAGGTGTTGAAGCTTTTCCATTTTTGGCACCAAGAATTTCATGATGCCTGTGTTTGTCAGCAATGTCTCCAAACCGGATTGCTGATAGAATCGAAAAAATTTTGAGAGAAGGTTTAACTTTTTTTGGGATTCAATAGATATCTCAAAGAAAAACTTTTTTAAAACCTTTTGAAGCCAGGAGACTCTTCCCTGTTTGTAGATCTGACCCCGCACAGCTTCAACCAGTAATCCGTATTTGACTCCTGCGGGGCACGCCGTTTCGCATGCCTGGCAATCGAGACAGAAATTCATTTCTTCGACAAAGCCATCTGTTATCTCCATCGTGCCGTCGGCAACTGCTTTCATCAATCGGATGCGGCCTCGAGGCGAAGATTTTTCGAGGCCGGTCAGCGAGAAAGTTGGGCAGGTCGGGAGGCACAGTCCGCAGTGCATGCAGTTCGTGATAAAATCATAGCTCGGAATATCGGGGCCGATGAATCCGTTCATATTACTTATTCCTAGAATGAAAGCTCGAAATTTCCGTGATCACGTCCATGCACCCAATTCTTCAAATTTCTTTATCTGGTTTCTGTCACGAGGGAGATTTCCCTCACATTTGGGCTTGATCGAAAGATCTTTCCAGGATTCAGTACGCCGTTAGGGTCGATTGAAAATTTTATGGATTGCATCATTTCGACGGCGGGGATACCTGCAACAGCGGCAAGGAATTTTTTCTTCGATAAACCTGTGCCGTGTTCCCCAGTGATTGTCCCCCCCATATTTATCGATTCGTTGAAGATTGCCTCGAACGCCGATTCCGCCCGATGAATCTCATTCTCGTCTCGTTCATCCGTCAGGCATGTGGGATGAAGGTTGCCATCGCCGGCATGTCCGAATATTCCAAACTGACATCATGCTTTTTGCGATGGCATCGATCCGTTCGAGCATCGAAGCAATTTCACTTCGGGAACGGTAACGTCTTCCAGGATCGTTGTGGGTTTTACGCGTGCCAGCGCGGAAAATGCCGCCCGACGGGCTGTTTTCAGACGTATAGCTTCAGCTTCATGACTCGCTACTTTAGTTCGACGCATTTGTGCACTTTTGCATAACCCGGCGACTTTCGCGGCGTCTTCCTCGACGACGGCTGACTGGCCGTCCACCTCAATGAGCAGAAGGGTTCTAGGAGGTCGGAAGTCCCAGGTGCGCGTATTCCTCCACGCATTTGATGGTGGTGTGGTCGAGGAATTCGATTGTAGCCGGAATAATGTGTGCAGCGATGATCGCAGAGACGGTTTCGGCTGCATCGTTCGTGCTCCGGAAATATGCGAGCATCGTTTTGCTCGACGCCGGTTTTGGTATGAGCCGCAGAAGAATCTTTGTGAAGACTCCGAGAGTTCCTTCTGAGCCGACGAAGAAATCCTTCAAATTGTAGCCCGCCACATCTTTAACGGATTTGCCGCCGGAAAAAATTACTTCGCCGTTCGGCAGGACGGTTTCTAAACCCAGGACATAGTTCTTTGTGACACCCGTACTTCAGGCCGCGCAACCCTCCTGCGTTCTCTGCGATGTTGCCACCGATGGTGCAAATGGTCATGCTGCCCGGATCGGGCGGGTAGAATAGGTCACGTTCTTCTACTGCTTTGTGGATATCTGCAGTGATAACTCCCGGCTCGACTGTAATCGTTAGGTTGTTTGTGTCGATCTCAAGGATTTTGTTCCAATGGGACATCAGCAACACAATTGAATTCTCCACTGGAATCGACCCGCCGCTCAATCCGGATCCCGATCCTCTCGGGAACAACAGCAAAATGTTCCTGGTTGGCAAGCTTGAGAATATCGGCGATCTGCTCTTTTGTTTGAGGGATGACGATCGCCTCGGGAAGGGAGTGCAATAACGGTGTGCCGTCATACGAATACGATATCCTGTCTTCCTGAGAATCGAGATAATTATTTTTGCCGGCAATCTGAGATATTTTCTGTAGGA
>CAVSIB010000041.1:0-15930 GCA_963727835.1 uncultured delta proteobacterium | reverse complement strand
GCAGCGGTGCTGGAATCATAAGATCAGGAATGTCCTTGACTGTTTTCCCAAGAGGCTGCGTGCCGAAGCGGCAGAACAGCTCAAACCGATTCCCTATGCGGCAACGCTTGCGGAGTGTGAGCGTCGTCGAGATGCATTTGTTGGGCGCTATCGGAAGGGCTTTCCCAAGGCGACCGAGAAACTTCTCTCCGATTGGGATAGAATGATCACTTTCTATTCATTCCCGAAGGAGCACTGGCCGCACCTTCGGACAACGAATGTGGTTGAGTCCCCCTTCAGCTCGGTGAGACTGAGGACCGATGCAGCGAAACGGTTCAAGAAGGTTCAGAATGCCACCGCAATGATCTGGAAACTGTTGCAAGTCGCAGAGAAAAACTTTCGCACTTTAAAAGGTCATTGGTTGTTGCCTGATGTTTACGCGGGAAAAACGTATGTCGATGGCGTCGTGAACCGGGAGTCAAAAAAACTGGAAAGGATGGCCGCCTAAATGCTTTTTACACACCTATTGACATGACTTCCTTTTCTTCACTTATAAATCAAGTTAAACAATTTATTTGCTTTTTTTGTCCAGGTCTTTTAGAATTTTATAATCTTCAAGTGCCGAGTCTTTATCTCCTAAAGAAAGATAATCTAGGGCCGGGTCATAATGGGCTTCGGCCCAATCCGCGTTAAGGCGGATAGCCTGTTTATAAGCATCCACCGCTTCTTGATAGCGGCCAGGTGGCATAATTCACGCCCTGGTAACAGAGAATGTTTTTGCAGAAAAAGGATTTTTTCACTGCCTTTTCAAAATAAGGAATCGCTTTTTCATAATCTCCAGCCCTAAGATATGATTGTCCTTTTTCTAAAAATGATAATCAGAATCTTCGGCATTAGGTACTCCTATTTTTTAAATTTGCCTTTTGATTGAAAGCATACCATGTTCATATCGAGAGTTCTAAATTTTTCAGAATTTGCATAGTGCTCTTTTTTATAACTCCCGGTGAACGTAAACTAAAAGAGCGAGAAGGCGCTTTGCGCATTAAGGCAAAAAGCCCGAAATTTTTATCGAGGGGGTGGCGCTTCCTCAACCCCAGCCACCTGATTTCCTTTTGCATACATACACTGCGCGTATGCATTATCATAAAGACGCTGAAGCTGCGCATTAGTAGCCGCCGTACTATTACCTCCGACAGCAGTTCCGGCTGCCAGGCCAGTGCCAGCGCCGATAGCAGCTCCTTCACCCGGATGTCCCACCCCGCCGCCGATGGCGGCACCAACAGCAGTTCCCAAGGCGGTTCCTACCACAACCTCAGTAGCAGCCTTTTGCTGTGCTTCGTCCACTGCCTTCTGACCACCCATCTGCTGGATGGCAAACGCTTTGCACTCCTCGCAGTCTTTTTGGAATACCTCAAGCGGTTTTCCGGGAGCGGGCATCACCGAGACAGTGGGCCGAGGTGCGGTTGCACATCCTCCAAACAATGCCAACGAAACTACAACACTCATCAAGTTTAGCAATCTTCTCATAGCAGTCCTCCTTAGATAATAGTGATAGTTTTTAAGTTTCAAATAGAGTTTCACCCCTTTATTGCTGCGGCGGTGGAGGTGGAGAGACTGGGACTTGGCGCCATCCAGACGGACACGAAGGTACCTCTGGGTAATACCCCCGTGGGTTATCACACCAATACCGATATTGCTGCGGTTGAGGCTTAATCCTCAAAGGCGGTTGCGGTTCCTCGGCTGGTTGCTCGACTGGTTGCTCGACATCTACTGGAGCCTCAAATACGACCTCCGGGACCACTTCCGGATAGGGATATATTGGCGCGTCGAAAAAGTACCACATTCCGCCGACTGTCCACCACCAACCGAGCCGTCCCTGATACCATTCGTGGCGCCAACCTCCGCCACGCCAAATCTCACGCTCATGGACGGAGAAATGACGATAGTCACGTCCACGGAAGTCATGCCTTTCTACATGATGATCCACACGATGATCCGCCCCTCTGTGTTCAGGGCGGCCATGCTAGGCTGATGCGCCACGCCAGGATGTTGTCCATGTTGAGGGTTTGTCCCTTTCGGAACGTTCTGCCCTTTCGGAGCAACCTTTACAGGTGTTTGTTTTTTAGATTCTTTATTTTCATCCGCATAAGCGGCTGAAAATAAAATTCCAATGGTAAAAAACAACAAAGCAAATGCAATCAACCAACGTGTTGGCTTCTTCATAATTTCCCTCCTTTCTTAATTGTCATTTAACGTTTACTTGAAAGACCTACCGTTTATTTAGAAGTCTTATACGGGTCAGTTTGACACCCCTATCAAAATCTCAGATGAGACTGATTAGATGGTATTCCAAAATAAAAAAGCCCATCACCTTTATATCTGGGGCAATCTGGCCTTGTTTTATCCTCATTCGATTCCTATCCCTTTTCCTCGTAATCATCCTAAACAATATCTTTTATTTTCGGGCAAAATAATTTCTTTTGTCTTTATCCACTACAGGGGAAAAAGTCAATAAGTATTTATCATGTTCTTTTGATTTAATTATACTTCTCAGAAAGTAAGATGCCCTGCTCACAGGGCGGGTCATCTTAAACAATTTTAATTGCTTGGGAGATTTCTCTTGTTCACGATGTTGTTTTATATATTTCCTCAGTAGTGTCCCCACGTTTTAAAAACTGGTCAAAAAACAACTGTAAGTTGTTGTTTTTTCCATATGGTGGTTTTGCATTTCAAATTCAAGTCGATGAAAAATTGTCAAAAATGATGAACCCATTGCTATTGAAGGTTTTTAAGGATTTATAGTCCAAAACATTGGGACACTACTGATATTTCCTAATTACTTCTTCCTGTACATTTCTAAAAGCAAAATGCCTGAGATTTCTCCCGGTCATAGAAACCGCCCATTATGTCACCACCATAGAAATCTCAAGCACTTTGTTTTTTTACTGGTTTTAATTTCATGATTCAATGATCGGGTTTTTTAATTATTTTAATATATCAATATATCATTATATTAAGCAGTCAAGTGTTTTCTTCTTGATTTATTGATGTTTTGATATTATAAAGAGCACATGGAAAAGAAGATGTTTTCAACCCTCATAAGAAACGATCTCCTTAAGGAATTTAAGAAGCTTGCCATTGACCTTGAAAGGGCAGCAAATGATCTTCTTGAGGAAGCTATGAAAGAGCTTCTTGCTAAGTACGAAAAGAAGGTAAGGGGTAGCTCTAAACGGGAAACTTCATAATCTCACTTTGCAGAAATTAGCACCGACTATCGTTTAAACTTATTGGAAAAGGAGGATATATGATTTCTAAAATTCTTGTTCCAACCGATGGTTCCGAAACAGCAAGTAAATCTGTTAAATATGCAGCAGGTCTCGCAAAACAATTGGGTGCAAGAATCACCTTGCTAAGTGTAATCGATATCAATGTCGACGCTTTATTCGCCCAGACAGTTTCTGCTGTAGATTCTCCAACTCATCTCAAAGAGCCGATAGAAGATTATCTGAGACAGGCTGCGGATGCTTATATTAAAGAGGGTGAAAGAATCTGCAAAATAAATGGTGTTCAATCAAAAAAAGTCATCAGGTCAGGACACCCGGTGGAAGAAATTGTCAACGAGGCAGTTAAATCAAAAGTTAATCTCATAGTAATGGGGTCTCATGGCAGAAGTGCTTTAAGGGCAGCGTTCCTCGGAAGCGTCACCTTCGGGGTCATCCATAAAGATACAAAAATCCCTGTGCTCGTCGTGAGAAAGTGAAGCAGTTATCATAGGTCCCAAGATAGAGAAGGGGTGAAAAAAGAAGGGAAGGGAAAATTAATTGGTTCTTAATTTGTAAAGTTTTTACTATGTTACCATAGACAATTAAAAATTAATCCCTGAATCTATAACGCAAACTCAGGTTAGAAAAATTTGTCCACTTGGGCCTGAAGACATACAAAGAAAGGATAAAAATATGATCCAGGAGACAATTAGCAAAATTGAAGCGAGGGTCAAAGAGGCGCAATCCTTAAATGACGAGAAAAAAAGAGAATTACTGAATCTCCTTTCCACCTTGAAGACCGAGGTCTCCGAAATCTCCAAGACCCACCCCGAACACATTCAGAGCATTACCGGCTTTGCCGAAGTTTCGATTCACGAGGCAATACGCGAGGAGAAGAATCCACAACTCGTAAAACTATCTTTGCAGGGGCTTGCTACCTCTGCGGAAGGGTTTGAGAGTTCTCATCCTAAGCTCGTGGGGATTGTCAATTCCCTTTGCCTTACCCTATCAAACATCGGAATATGAAAGGGGTGACAGATACCGCCGTAATGGGGAATTATGAATTATTTAAGCAAGACAATAATTCTTATATACTTCAGTTCGGCATAGAAGCGCTACCATTAAACAAAATACTCATTTCTGAGCGTTAAAAAGCTCGATCTCAAACCTGTGCGTAGGGTTCTTTTTTTACTTTTGACGGTTTTTAGCCTGCTTTTCATAGAGCATAGTAGCTTCTGTAGAGAAACTTTTAACCAGGCCACGAGTGGTTTCAACCCCTCAGTCCGAAAAACCCAAGCTTTAAAAAGAATGCCACCTGCTCACAAGTAAATTCCCCGCTTCATTTTCAATTGCCCTCTATTTTTTTTGCTTTTATCCCCAAAATATTCCCGTTGGGTCATTGTCAATTTCTTTGATTATATCTTCAAGTTGTTTTGAAGGTTCTATTCTGTCGTATATATGCCATCTTAAATTTCTGTCCTGCCAATAAAGAATCCAGAGTTTTGTTTTTAATGTGAACTTTGCTTTTGCGACAGGAAATTCTCCCCATTTCGAAGGATTGTTCCAGATAGGACGTTTTTCATAAATCCACACTTCATTCTTTACTATTTTGTAGGTGGTCTGGAGTTGATCCCTTATGTGTGGAGGGACTTTGTTCTCGCAATATTGAGAAACAATTTTTTCTACTCTTTTGATCTCAAATTCAGAAAGTGGCATATCGGGATTATTCGTTTTCTTTTTTAGGTTCAAGGAGTCTATACTACCACCAGTAAACATGCATGGAAAAAAAAACGGTTTTCCATTAATTTTATCAGGTTGTTCCGAATACCAGATACCATTAAAAACCACCCAATCTGACTTCCTCTACCTCTTAGTGGAAGAAAGGGATTCGGAAGATCAACAGGAAGCCATTGAGTGAAAAAAGGGTTCCCAGTATTGCACTTACCAAAGCAAAATAAAAGACCGGGCAAGAGCCAGAAATGATGGAGATGGAGGCCATCACAATTGCGATCTGAAGCAGCACTTCCCCATAGTCGAAGTACGGGTCTTTACTCCGGTTCACATCGCGTTCCTGCTCGAGCTTCTTAGCTTCCTTTTCGATCTCTTTCTTTTCAGCGCCATATTTAGTCTCCTCCTCGGCCATGTTCTTAAGCATTGATTCGAGTTTTTCCCTCGCCTCAGGTTTCATCGAACTTCCCCGCTCAAGAAGATCCACTCTTAAATGTAACTTCTGAATTCGGTAAAGATGTTCACGAACCACCTTGGCCTGGTAGAAAGCCCACTGGTCAGATGCCTGCTGCTGGGCAAGGAGCATTTCTTTCATCGCATTATTTCCACCTAACGAAGTAATGGCCAGAAGGACTGCGAAGATGGCAGTGGTAAGCGCCACACGCTTTGTAAACTTCTTTCCCTTTACCTCCTCAAGTTCTTCTACATTTGGAAGTTCGACTTCTGGCATAGCAGCTATCCTCCTTTCCTTGCATTTTTACTTCTCCTTTCATAAAGGTCATTGAGCTACCACATATGGAGTAACGAGTCTTTAAAAAAAGTTCTTTTGTAGAGAGGTAGTTTCTCGACCAAGTCGGTATTATTCAGGTTGTAAATTTAGCGGTGCCGGTTCATCGATCAGTCCTTTGTCCAAGTTTCATTTACTCATGACAAAATAAATTTTCCTTCGTTTCGCCTTACGAAACTCTTTTTCGCTTGACAAAGGAAAATCATATAGATGTTCGGCGATTAGTCGTGATCGACAAATATCAATTTGTTCGTGTCCAAACCTGGCGCTGCTGCTTTTGCTATGAGGGTATCTTTTATATCTTTTTTTATTTAGTGCAAGAATCCATAAATAAGATTTGTCAGGACCGCATACGAGTGAATATTGATAGTTCTCATGGTCAAGTTCAAACACGATATAAGAACCATAAAAGGGGCCAAAAAAGAAACTTTCAGGTAACCTTGATCTAATCCTTTAACAAAATAGGCTTTCCCTTCGGCTTCTTTCCATGAATTTTCTTTTGCAGAAAAACCACGGTTTAGTACTCTGACACCGCCGTCATCCCGCAAACTGTAACCTGCTGTTACTCGGGTGAAACCTCGTTCAAAAGAATGATCCAGCTTCGCAATTTAGTACCACTTCCCCAGATATTTTTCTAAATTGAAATTATCAACCGGTTTCACATTTTCAGGTATTCAAATACACCTTATTAAGAACAAAACCAATACTATTGATAATTTTTCACCTCTGTTTTTATCTGCAAAGCCAAACAGTTTTTATATTGATCCGTATAAAACCCCGCCTCACGACGAAGCAAATGCCTTTTCCTAACCTTCGGCTCGGCGAGTAACATGGTAGTACGGAAACTTTCCCCCCGCAAGGTTTGTGCTACCCTGCCTGGCACACACGTTAAAGCTCAGTGACACCGCTTATCAGCGTCCGCTTAACCACCTATTCCAATGCGACCAAAGCAGCATCGTAGTCGGGTTCCTGTGTGAGCTCAGAAACTTGCTCGGTATACTTCACGACACCGTCAGTGCCGATTACGACCACTGCACGCGACATCAGACCCTTCAGAGGACCGTTGGTCATGACTACGCCATAATCATTTCCGAAACCATAATTACGAAATGTCGACAGCATAATCACATTTTTCAATCCCTCCGCACCACAGAAACGTTTTTGTGCAAAGGGAAGGTCAGCGCTTATGCAGAGCACAACGGTATTCTCCCGCTTACCTGCCTCAGTATTGAACCGTCGCACTGATAAGGCGCAAACTTGCGTATCAATACTGGGGAAGATGTTGAGAACAACGTTTCTTCCTTCGTAAGACGTCAAGTTCGTCTCGGACAGATCGTTTTTTACGAGAGTGAAGTCCTTTGCTTTTGAACCGACTTGGGGGAGTTCGCCTGACGTCTCGACAGAAAATCCTTTAAATGTAATGGTGGCCATGTGAATTCCTTTCTTTTTATTGTCAAAAATTTTGCAAACTCGCCGTTTATCACGCGACCGTTTTATGGCGTGCTCTTCCCCTGAAAAAATAGACAATCTTCAGCCCCCCTCCTTGCGGCCAGAGTCCAGACTATCCCCAACTTGCCCAAGAGAGACGGGAAGGCAACTTCAGTCACTGCTTCACCCAGTAATCTGCAAATACCGCAGCCTGTTTAAGCAATGTATCAAAAGCTTTTTGTTGTTTGTCCGGCGGGTAATCGTATTTCTTCAACGTTCGCCTTACGATGACCATGGGTTTTGCCCGTGCGCTTTCTTTCCTCATCACTTATGGAAATCCCTTCCTCAGTGACACCCATTTTTTTTACAACGATTATAGGTTTCTGGATTTTGATAATTTCTTTCCTTTTAACCCGTGGGAAGAAAAAAGTCAATAATAATGGAGTATTCTGGCAAATAAAAAACCTCGCATTTCTGAGGGGGTGTTAAAGGAAATGGAGGAATTTTATCCTCTCTTTGAACCTTACCAAGTTCTAAGATTTTTTGTAAACAGTCTAAAAATCTTTCCTTAAATATGATAATGTAGATTTAACTTAAAAATAGTTTTATGTCAGTGGCCTTTTTTGTTGAATCTCAATGCATCGAAAGTAAGATTTTGTTGCATTCAATATGCTCTACAAAGCTCAAACTCAAAAAAACCATATAAAACCCCATCAGAGGTCTTTTCCTCTTGCGTTGCACTTGCTGGTTGAATGTAGCATTTAAAAAAAATCAAGATGAGTTTTTTTCTTAAAAATTCCCCCACCGCCTTCTTACCAAGAACAATGTCTCCAGGTATGTTCTGATAACTTATTAATGCCTTATAATCTTTTCTTTATTGCTTTTCGATTGCTTGGTTTTTTTAATATCCTTCTTTTCCCACCTCAAACGTCTTGGCGACAATTTCTCCCAGACGGTGGTACTGAAACGTGGGCGTTACAAAGATGAGAGGATCGATTTTTTTCGGATCAGCATTCCCATTAGTCAGGCAATCTTCATTGATATAGGTCTCAACAATTTCCCCGATCAGAAGGATGTGGCTGCCCAAATCAACCGAAGTCTTGAGTTTACACTCTAAATTCACCGGGCATTCCTCGATCAGGGGTGCGGTTTTAAGCACCCCATAAAACGTTTTAAAAACCTTGGACTTATCCGTTTTCTCCCCAGAGTGGAGTCCGCAGTAATCCACCTTCTTCACCAGGGCAACGGAGGGAACATTGATCGAAAAGGTTCCGTGCTCCTTTATCCCCTTTAAGGTGTGGCGGATTGGTTGAAGTCCCACGGTTAATGCCGGGGGTTTCCAAGCAGCGATACCACACCACGATGCGGACATGAATGTTGGCTTACCGTCTACCTGGCTACCAACGACAATTGCCGGCATGGGGTAAAGTAATGTTGACGGACCGAGTTTCTTCTTGCTCATCGTATTTCTCCTTTCCTGATTACTGCATGCTGGTTAAGTGAGTCGTTCAGTTCTAAAGGGAAAAGCATAAACGTTCTTTCCTGCTGAATCGCTCTCATCGTCCTTGAACATTCCGTTCTCCTCTCCCCTCTCACAGGATAAACCTGAATAAAGGGTTTCTTTCTTTTAATTCCCTGCCACGATTGTGCTTACCTCCTGGGGTAAACAAATCTTGTTGCCTTGAATTCCATTCTATAACAATTAACCTATTTAACATTTGAATTTTTGAGAAGTAAAAAACCTTGCCACTTTCTTAAGAAAATGGCCGGACAAGTTTTTGACCGGCCATTTAAAGAGGAGAAGAAAGGATATGATTATATTTTTATAATTAGGCTCTACTCATAAAAAGAAAATAAGGTGCATTGCTTATTTTCACGAAAAAAAGACAGTATTTTGAATAGAAGTTCTGGAAGGGACAGCAGGCTAGTTCAAGATAATCAAGAAGGCTCAATTCGTAAGTTATAGATCATTTCCATTGGTTTTAGAGACCAAGTTACATTTTTCCTCATTCGCAATTTCTTGATTTGTCTGAAACAGCACACATGTATACTTTTAAACAAGGGAATAAACTGATGCTCCATACTCATCCTTTTAGGTTTGAGTGTGGACCGATTGGTTTTTAAAAAGAGCAGTATTAAATCGTTGAAAATCTGATTAACATTATAACTCAAAACCCTTGCATAATCTCCGGTTTCGTATTTTTCCCTCTTCATTGCCATTATCTTGGACCTTGTTCTCTTCCGGTGGAGACATACTTTTGTCTCCACCGGGGTCTTGTGGGCCCTCCTGACCCCTTTTTGATGGACTCTTCCCTGTTTAACCCACCATCGCCTGCCGCTTTTTTCAGATTAAATGCCACAGCATAGAGAAGAAACTCCGACACCGGTAGGGATGATGCGAATGTCACAGGAAGTCAGCGTAAAAAAAGCTTTCTTTTTTACGAGTGGATATTTTGTTGTCTTGACAAGGCGCCTTTTAATGGATGACCCTGGCATTTTTTCTATTGTTTTCCCTGTTGTTTTATCTTGTTGGGCAATCATGCTTTCGATTGCGACGATCCCCCAAACATGTCGCGAATGCTGCCGATCGATCCGAGCATGGCGGATGCCTCGTATGGCATGTAGACCACCTTGTTGTCTTTGCCACTTACCATTTCCTTCATGGCTTCAATATACTTCAAAGCGATGAGATACGTGGTGGGATTTCCACCTGAATCTTTGATCGCTTTGGTAACTTTCGCAACCGCTTCAGCCTCTGCCTCTGCGACTGTAATGCGCGCTTGTGCTTCGCCTGCCGCCCTCAGAACAAGCGCCTGTTTTATTCCCTCTGCCTTGTTGATCTCCGACTGACGGACACCTTCTGCTTCAAGAATTTTCGATTGTTTTTGACCTTCCGCCTCAAGGATGATGGCTCGTCTGTCGCGCTCTGCACGCATTTGCTTCTCCATCGCCACCTTGACATCCGCCGGGGGGGTGATGTCCTGCAATTCCACGCGATTGACTTTCACCCCCCACTTGTCGGTAGCTTCGTCAAGAATCGCTCGCAACTTCTGATTGATGGTGTCTCGTGATGTGAGCGTATGGTCGAGGTCAAGTTCCCCAATGACATTGCGGAGTGTCGTTTGAGTCAATTTCTCGATCGCGTCTGGAAGATTGGCAATTTCGTAAACCGCTCTCTTTGCATCTGTGACTTGGAAATAGAGCAAGGCATTAATCTCGATCGCCACATTGTCCCGAGTGATGACATTTTGCTTGGGAAAGTCATACACGGTTTCACGCAAGTCAATTGTGCTTATGGTCTCCTTCCGAACGATTGTTTTTCCATCAACATCGGTCTTGATGAACCTCCATTCAATAGTTCTTGGTTTGTCGAATATGGGCCAAATCAGATTGATGCCTGATGGTAAAGTCCGATGGTATCGCCCCAATCGCTCAACAACCATTGTTTCCGCTTGTTGGATGATTTTAAATCCTTTGATCGCGAATATGATGATAAAGACGACCAAAGTTGCAATGATGATCAATGGAATGCTCATGGTGTTCTCCTTTTGTGTTCAGTTGTTAGCTCGACAACGACCTTGCACCCTTCTACTTCCCGAACAGTTACTTTCTGTCCGATTTCAAGGTGTGATTCATCAGACGTGACGGCACGCCAGATTTCTCCTCCAATCTTAACCCTTCCGGTCCCGGACGGCTGGTCAATGACTTCGGTGACTAAGCCAGACTTGCCAACAAGCGCATCAACGTTCGTCTTGATCTTAGCCCCTCGACCATAGAAATGCTTAAGTATCAGTGGTCTGATACCCAAGGAAATGACTGTCGTGGCGGTACCAAAAATCAGCAACTGCATCTTGAACGAGACGGCTGCACCTGCGAACGGAACGACGATCAAGCATGCAGTACCGAAGACACCGACCACGAAGCCAGCAGTGAAGATTTCTATGATCCAGAGCACAATGCCAACGATGACCCACATGTGCCATACTTCAAGCATTCGTGTTCTCCTTTCGTTTGCCTTGTTGCCCAACATTGTTTATTTCGTTTTTTCACAACACCCTTAAACCGCTCTATTGCGGGATAACACTTTTCTACTCCCCTTTTTTTAAAGCAATCAAAAACCTTCATGCGCCTTTTTCTTTTAAAAAACAAAAAAGGCCTATCACCTTTATATCTGGCAATCCGGCCTTGTTTTTACTTTTATCACCCATTGCAGCGTTTCGCTTGAAAGACAAGCATTTTTTACTGTGATTATTGCTATCTGGATTTTAATAATTTCTTTTCTTTTAACCAATGGTGGGGGGAAAGTCAATAATAATGAAATATTCTGGGAAATAAAAAGCCAGGCATTTCTGCGAGGGTCTGGGTGTGAAGGAAAATGGAGGATTTTTATCGTCTATTTAAAAACTGCCAAATTTTAAAGACTGCTGTCAATAAGTTAAAAATCTTCCCCTATCTATCCATTTTTTAGCGAATCTCGCCCCCATTTCAAAGGCCTTTTCGCAATCCTTCGGGAATACCTCCTGCCGTCTCTTTGCTTTCTTCTCAGGATCAAATCGGTTCGCAACCACCTTTGAGTAATCCTTAAACTGATAGGTATCAAAACAATAAAGTGACTCGGAAGACCCGAATGTCATCCGCAGGACTATTTCATTACGTCCGAGGTGTTGACCGAAACCGGATTCTTTCATCTGCTCCTCTGTAACATTCATCGTATAAATAAGCCCTGTATTGATATTTTTTGGGAAAAGCGATTGCGGGGGATCGGCATAGATCAAATACGGGAACATTAAACGCTCCATAAATGATCTCATCTCTCCGGAAACGCTGCCAAAATAGACCGGGGAGCCAAGGATGATGGCACCGGCTTCCTCAACCTTTTTAAAAACCGGGGTTAGGTCGTCCTTCACCGCACATCTGCCGTAACTTTCACCGCCTTTTGTTTTGCAGGCAAAACAGCTTATGCATCCTTTATAGCTTAGATCATACAGATGAATGAGGTCAGTTTCCGCTCCCTGCGATGAGGCTCCTTCAAGGGCTTTTTTAAGCAGGGTTGCCGTATTCCATTCCTTTCTTGGGCTGCCATTGAATGCCATGACTCTCATAAGTTATTTCTTCCGCCTATCGGAACTCTGTTTCCCTTGACAAAGGAAGGTCATATAGATTTTGGGCACTGGCTTGTGGAATTGTTGATGCCTCTGTCAGCAACAGCCCTCATCACCTCCCCTCCCCCTCCCCGGATATCTCTATAGCAAGCATGGAAACTGAACCTCCGTCAAACCCTTCAACGGGAAAACTTACGCCCACTTCTTTTCTGCGCGACCCGAGCACATAGAGCAAAGGAAGATAATGATCAGGTGTCGGAACAGAGAGCTTCGTTTCAGACCCCATTGCTGGGTAATCGATAAGTTGGGCGTCCTCCCCAGCCTGAAGCAGACCCCGGACTTTTTTTTCAAATCCTGAAGCCCAGTCGAAAGCCCCTACATCAAGCCGATCCCACTTGTACGTTTTAAGGTTGTGCACGAGGTTTCCGCTCCCCCAAAATGAGAACGCCCTCATCTCTCAGGGGTGCCAGCAGTTTTCCGATTTTGTAATGAAATGAGGGCGGTTGCGTTCGGTCAATACTAAGCTGCACCACCGGGATATCGGCCTCTGGAAAAATATGATAAAGGACCGACCAGGTGCCGTGGTCAAGCCCCCACTCCTCGTCAAGTGCGGCATGAATCGGGGCAAGCAAATCCTTTACCCTCACGGCAAGAGCAGGATCTCCCGGTGCAGGATACCTAATCCCATAGAGCTCTTGAGGGAACCCGCCAAAATCATGGATCGTCCGGGGATACGGCATCGCCGTCAGCATCGTGGCCGGAAGGTACCAGTGGGCAGACACAGCAAGGATCGCCCTGGGTCGGGGTAGTGTGGCACCGAGGTTTTTCCAACCCTCTGTCCACCGATTGTGGCGTAGGATATTCATAGGATTACCATGACCGACAAAAAGGGCAGGCATGGATTTCACTGCGATAGATGCCATATGTCTTCTCCTCTTAATAGCTACTTCCCTATTCCAATCTGTTTCATGTACGTTGCATTGTCCCAGAACAGCCATTCTTCAATCATGACGCCATCCTTCCAATTAAATTGGTTATACGACACGTAAATTGAAACGACATCCCCTATGCCGTTTTATGCTTTATAAACGTCCCATTCTGGTATTCTTCGAATGCAAGTTGCAACTCTTTATCGGTGTTCATCACGATCGGACCTTGCCAAGCCACCGGCTCACCAATAGGCTGGCCCGAGATGAGCAAGAACCTCACCAGTCCTTCCGCAGTCGTAACCGTAAGGTGATCGCCGTCGGCATAAAGGCAGACCGTCCCGTTCCCCATCATGTTTATTTTCGTTTCATCAAAATAGCCCTGCCCCTCAATGACGAAGGCAAATACGGTGTGCCCCTGCTTTGTTGGGTGCTTGAACTCAGACTTAGCGGGAATCGTTACATCGAGGTACTCAGGATCAATGATGATCCCCCTGACCGGACCTTCAAATTTCCCAACTTTTCCGCAGATGACCTTGATTTTCACACCATTTTCGAGCGAAAACTCGGGGACTTGGCTTTTCTTGATATCACGATCGCGGGGTTCCATCATCTTGTGGGACTTCGGAAGGTTAGCCCAGAGTTGGAACCCTTCCATGCTTCCTTCATTGTCGCCATGCGGCATTTCCTGATGGATAATGCCGCTGCCGGCGGTCATCCACTGTGTATCGCCAGATGAAATAACTCCCTTGTTTCCCATGCTGTCACCATGTTTGACATCTCCTTTCAGAACATAGGTGATCGTTTCTATCCCGCGATGTGGATGTCAGGGGAATCCTTTGATGTAATACTGTGGATCATTTGAACGAAAATCGTCAAGCATGAGGAAAGGGTCGAACAGGGAAACCTGGTTATTACCGAAGACCCTTTTCAAATGGACCCCGGCCCCTTCGATGGTTGGCTTGCTCATCCATACCTTATTGATCTTGCGAACTGATTTCATAATGATCTCCTGCCTAAATATTTTACTTTAACTGGACCTTGGATAAAAAGGCGAAACAGTCGCAACCCAAAGTTTAATTAAATTACATCGCTAACTAACACCTTTTCCCCTTGATTTGTGTAAAACGCTACAGGCTTTACCTCGGCTAAAACTGGATATACGACATTGCGGTCACAAGCGAAATGTCCCCCACACAGCCGTTGATTATTGCCCCCCTATTTCTAATTTTGACAGTTTAATTATCTTTTCCAAAAACCTGTTTGGATTCCAAAACCAAAACTCACCGGTTTTGGAATAAAACTTTTCCATTGTTCCGTCATCATTGTTCTTGACGCCAAAAAACTTAGGAAGGTAGTTAACGCCAAGCTTTTGGCTGATTACGCTCTCTTGTTCAGGAAAAACAGGAAAAGGCACTTTATACCTCGCCCGGAATAAATCAACTTCGTAAGCGCCATTGTCCGCGAGGCCAATTATCTTAATTTTCCCTTTCAGGTCGGGGCGGTCTTGGATTGCTTGGTAAAGTTCGTTAACCGATGAAGTAGCATTCCGGCAGTGGGGGCAATCCGTGCTGAAAACTTCAATAATAATCACCGGGCTTTTAATTTGCGTAATCTTAAACTTTCCCGAACCTGATATTCCCAGATAATTCTTTTGCGCATCATTTTGAGGGATCGGAAGTTCAAAGACCGGAAAGGGTGCGTTTTTATCTGGGGCTAATGAGGTCTTCGCCAGAGAGTTTGGTGGCGCTTGAGCCTGGGGAGATACGCACCCTAACAAAATTATTGCGATAAGAAAAAAGAAGACGGTACTTCCTTGAAAGATAGATAACCTCATTGCTTCACCTTCCTTGGCGAGATGGTTGTTTATTTTAATTATTTCTTTTACTATTATATCATTTCTGTGGTCAAAAATAATTTTAATTCATAAATGCAAGAAATAAATTGTTTCCCGTCCCTTCTAAGTCCAAGCTGTGGGATCGAGTCATTAACTCCTGACTCATCTGAGCGAGTATTAAAAATTTTTTGTTTTCTGCAAATTAAAAACCCTTCTTACAAACTAATCCTGGTTGAAGGGTCTATTAATTTCAAAGATAATTAGTTTCATCCCTATCCCTCAGAGTTGGTTAGTTTAAAACCCATTCAACAACCATTATTAGAAAAATCAATAATAATTTTCCCCCTTGAAATTTTAACCCCGCAGTACAGGCGAATATTATATAAGTGAGCGCAAAATCAGTGCCGGCTCCACCCCCCAGTCCCCAAACTCATTAAAATTCATTGTAGCGTTAGTTAGTTGAAAGATAATTGGCAAACTAGAAACAGGTTGGTGGCGCTTTCTTGGGTGAGTTAGAAAAAGGTAAACCACACCCTAGGGAAGATAATTAGTTTAGCGGGTGGTGAGAAAAACTAATCGGTTTACACCATCACATTATATTTAAACCGATTTTTTTAAGGTTAATAAGTTGATTAGATTTTAGAAGGGTAGTTTTAGTCTTCTTCTCCCTTAAAAAAACCTTATTATCCGCTGATTTTTTGTTATTTGGTATTTGCTTAAATATCATTCTCATACTAAATATGAAAAAATCAACAAAACCCATACTGAAATTTTTCGTTATAAGGCGTACCCCTAAATGGGACTCCTCTCGGGTCAGAAAAATTCCAAATAAAGTTCCTTCGAAAAAAATTCTTTTTTTTAAGAAGTCTAACTTCCAATA
>CAVSIB010000040.1:0-20266 GCA_963727835.1 uncultured delta proteobacterium | reverse complement strand
AATCTGTAACCGCACATGAAAGGGAATGCCTATGAACGTTGTAGAACAAACCCGAGAAATTACAACAATAAATTTTCCAAAACTTAACACTGAACTGTGGCGTTACCGGGATGAGCCGGGAAGGCTCATCCCGCTTTTGCAAAGCGCGCAAGAAACGTACGGTTATATCTCAGTTACTACCATCAAGTACATTAGCGGAGTAACTAGAATACCGGAAAGCGAAATCTATAGTGTTATCACCTTTTATAAGCAGTTTCGTCTTCGCCCCCTTGGTAAAAATCTCATTCGTCTCTGTGATGGCACTGCCTGCCATGTTAATAATGCAAAGGTATTGAAAGAAATTGTGGAAGATGAGTTACAGCTTGAAGGCAAATTAAAGATACTACTGAAGATGGGTTATTTACCCTTGAACTGGTCGCCTGTCTCGGGTGTTGTAGCCTGGCACCGGTGATTATGGTTAATGATCAAACCTACGGCAGACTCACGCCGCAAAAACTGCGAAAAACACTCAGAAAATACCAAAAACAAGAAAAAACTGAAGCGAAGACTCAATAAAATCGGAGGATACTGAAGTGTATACAATTACCGTTGGAACTGCAACTTGTGGAATATCGGCAGGGGCGGACAAGGTGCTGAATGAATTTCAGCTCCTCATCGCCGAAAAAGGATTGAAAGACATAAAGCTTGCGGAAACTGGTTGTATGGGGATGTGTTACAAGGAAGTCCTTGTGGAAGTAAAAAATGGAGCGGGTAAATTCCTTTATGGCGACGTTACCCCGGAAAAAGCCCAGCGCATCTTAAGGGAGCATATCCTGCAGGACAGGCCGGTAGACGAATTTCTTGCTCTTCTCGATTATCAAGAAGGAACAGAAAAAAATTTTTTGGCCAAACAAAAACGGATTGTCCTTCGCAACTGCGGTCATATTGATCCGATGTCCATAGACGATTACCTTGCCCGCGATGGGTACAAGGCTATAAAAAAAGTATTAACCACCATGACTCCGGACGAGGTGATAAAAGCCGTCACTGATTCTGGGATTCGGGGTCGCGGCGGAGCGGGGTTTCTTACCGGAGTCAAATGGAAATTCGCCGCCCAATCGCCCGGCGACATAAAATATGTGGTCTGTAACGCTGACGAAGGTGATCCGGGAGCATTTATGGATCGAAGCGTTCTCGAAGGCGACCCGAATTCGGTGCTTGAGGGAATGCTTATCTGCGGTTACGCTATCGGAGCTTCTGAAGGATATATCTATTGCCGAGCCGAATATCCCCGGGCGATTGTAAGACTTGTGAACGCAATCGGGGAAGCCACAAAAAGGGGCTTCCTTGGTGATAATATTTTCGGTACTAACTTTTCGTTCCACCTTAAAATAAAAGAGGGCGCGGGCGCTTTTGTCTGCGGCGAAGAAACTGCTCTCATTGCTTCGATTGAAGGTCATCGCGGAACCCCGCGCATCCGCCCACCGTATCCCGCAGTCAAAGGAATATGGGGCAAGCCGACAAATATCAACAACGTTGAAACCCTTGCCAATCTGCCCTGGATAATTTTGAACGGGCCAGAAAAGTTCGCTGCAATGGGAACCGATGACAGCAAAGGCACCAAAGTTTTTGCCATGGCCGGCAAAATAAAGCGCAGCGGTCTGGTCGAGGTTCCTATGGGTATCACCATTAACGAGATAATCTTCGACATCTGTGGCGGAATTGTTAATGACAAAAAATTTAAGGGCGTGCAAATGGGGGGGCCTTCGGGCGGTTGTATCCCCGCTGCTTTGGGCAATACCCAGATAGACTATCAACAAATAAATAAAACCGGGGCGATTATGGGTTCAGGGGGAATGATTGTCGTTGACGAATCAACCTGTATGGTGGAACTGGCCCGGTTTTTTTTAGAATTCACCCAGAAAGAATCATGCGGCAAGTGCACAAGTTGTCGCATTGGAACCCTTCGCATGCTGGAAATACTTGAACGCATTGTCGCAGGCCAAGGAAAGGACGAGGATCTCGATGTGCTTAAGGAGTTGGGCGAGCAGATAAAAGCCACCGCCCAGTGTGGGCTGGGGCAAACTGCACCAAACCCAGCACTGACGACGATGAATTATTTCCGCGAAGAATACGAAGAACACATCAAAAACAAACGGTGTCCGGCGCATAGCTGTTCTTCCCTGGTAATGTACCTCGTTGATGCAACAAAATGTACTGGCTGTACTCTTTGTGCCGGTAATTGTCCGTCAGGAGCGATAACCGGTGTTAAAAAGAAAGCCCATACTGTTGACCAGGATAAATGCATAAAATGTGGAAAATGTATTACAACCTGTAATTTTGATGCAATCTATAAAGAGTAAAGGATACGAATAAAATGGAAAAGAGAAATCAAATCAAACTTGCTATAGATGGAAAAGAGATCATATGCGAACCAGGAAAAACAATCCTCACGGTGGCTCGGGAAAATGATATAGAAATTCCCACCCTTTGTTACGACCCGCGCCTTGAGCCTTATGGCTCGTGTTTGCTTTGTGTGGTTGAAGTGGAAGGAACCGACAAACTGCTGCTGTCGTGTACCACCGAGGCCCGTGACGGGATGATAATTAAGACAAATAATGAAAAAACCTATAAGGCCAGAAAAAACGCCCTGGAATCACTTCTTTCCAACCACTTTGCCGACTGCCGGGGCCCCTGCTACGAAAAATGTCCCGCGGATGTCAACCCCCAGGGCTACCTCGCTTTAGCAAACGCAGGCAAATATAAGGAAGCGCTTGAGCTTATCCGGGAAACAAATCCCTTCCCGCTTGTTTGCGGGCGCATCTGTGTGCGGTATTGTGAGGGCGCCTGCCGAAGAAAAAGATGTGGATTCTGCGGTAGCAATTAATTTTGTGAAACGGTATGTCGCTGACCTTGAATCTGACCACCTTGAAAGGCCAATCATTCCGCAGCGCAATGGCCACAAAGTGGCAATTGTCGGAGGAGGTCCGGGAGGGCTTTCCTGCGCGTATTTTTTAGCCAAGCGCGGTTACAAAATAAAAATATTCGATGCCCACCCAAAGCTTGGAGGCATGTTGAGATATGGGATTCCTGACTATCGCCTCCCCCAAAATATGCTCGATAAAGAAATCCAGTACATCGTAGATCATGGAATCGACGTCCAGACCAACGCCCGGCTGGGTAAGGATTTTTGCCTGGACGATTTAAAGATAGAAGGCTTTGAGTCAATTTTTGTTGCGCTGGGTGCGCAAAAAGCCAAGAAGATGGGCATAGAAAGAGAGGAAACCGAAGGTGTTATTGGCGGTGTAGACTTTCTTGAAAGAGTTAAAAAACAAGGTCCTCCGGAATTTAAAGGACATGTGGTCATTGTGGGTGGCGGTAATACCGCAATCGATGCTGCCCGGACAGCATTGCGCTGCAAGGCATCGAAAGTTTCGGTCCTCTATCGCCGAACCCGTCATGAAATGCCTGCTGATGAAGTGGAAATCGAAGATGCCCTGGCAGAAGGAGTGGAAATTGAATTTTTAGTGGCACCGCTGGAAGTGATCGCGGAAAACGGAAGAGTTAAATCACTGCACTGCCAGAAAATGGAACTCGGCGAACCTGATGCGAGTGGCCGCCGCCGTCCCGTTCCCATTGAGGGCTCCGAATATGACGTAATCTGCAATACCATCATTGCGGCCATCGGACAGGATAGCGATTTAACCGGCACCAAAGGAAATGCTCTGGGTGACCTTAAAGCAACAAAATGGGATACCATCGTTGCCGATGAGAAAACGTTCGCAACCACCATTAAAGGCGTTTTTGCCGGCGGTGATGTTGTCTCCGGACCAGCGGCCGCCATCGATGCGATCGGTGCAGGGCGGAAAGCGGCGATGGTTATTGACCGATATATCCAAACCGGCGAGATTCTTCCTGCGACGTCGGAATTTCTGAGCAATAAAACAAATCTGGGCGAAATTCCCAAAAGCTACTTTGAGAGTTTTGAAAAGGTAGATCGATCTTCTATGCACCAAGTCGATGCGGAGATCCGCGTGAACAATTTTGATGAAGTTGATAAAGGTATCGCCCCAAGCGCTGTGCACACCGAAACCGCACGCTGTCTTTTCTGCGGCTGCTCGGACATTTTTACCTGCGAGCTAAAAAGTGTGGCCGGGGAATATGACATCAACCAAAAAAGGTTCGGGGGCACGGTAAAGAAACTCAAGGTTGATGATCGGCATCCCTATATTCTTCTCGACCCTAATAAATGCATTCTCTGCGGGAAATGCGTTCGTACCTGTGACATGCTTCTTGGGCTGTCTGCTTTGGGCTATATTAACCGGGGCTATGACATGGTCGTTCGCCCTTCCATGGAAAAACCGCTTCAGGATACCACCTGTATTGCGTGCGGAAATTGTATTGAGACATGTCCAACCGGAGCGATATCTTTCAACCATCCCCTTGAAAGACCGTGGCCTCAGAACCCCTCGCACCTTGAATCGGTCTGTAACTATTGCGGTATTGGCTGCAATATTGTCTTCAATAAAAAAGATGATGATTTTTGGAATGTCACCGCAAAAAAAGAATCTCGCTATATAAAGGGCGAACTATGCATGCGGGGGCGTTTCGGCCATCGGCACATCATCAGAGAAAACCGTTTATCTGAGCCAAAGGTTCGGGACGGCAACAAGCAAAAAGCCACGAATCTTGAGTATGCTATCAACCATGCGGCCAACGGACTGAAAACGGTTTACGAAAAGTATGGGCCGGACGCGCTTGGATTTTTTGTTTCTCCCAAGGCAACAAACGAAGAGATTTTTATGGTGCAGAAACTTGCCCGCGACGTGTTTAACTCGAATAATATAGCCAGCTTGTACGATCTAACCAGCACTGACGATGACGGAGACTTGTATGCGGCCTTTGGAATTACGGCTTCTACATTGCCACTCCGGCAGGTAAAAGATGCCGATGTGATCGTCATGCTCAATTCCAATGTTACCGAAGATAACCCGGTGCTGAGTTTCGATATCAAACGAGCGGCACGCAAAGGTGCAGAACTTATTTCGATAAGCTCCATGGAACTCGAAATAAACAATTTTGCCACCCTGTGGCTCGATACACGGCGGGGAACCAACACCATGCTTCTTAACGCCGCCATCTCGGAAATAATCAAACACGAAAGATTTGATGCTGCCGAGGTAAACAAACGTGCTAACAATTTTTCTGAATTTAAGAATCAACACTCGATATCACTTTCACGAGCAGCAGAAATAACCGGCGTCGATAAATATAAAATCCAACAATTTGCCGACATTGTCTCGGAGCCGGATAAAAACGTTGTCTTTGTTTACAACGGGGGCTCTTTGTTAGAAAAATCTGCCGGAGACCTTCAGGCTATCGCCAATCTCTTACTTTTGACCGGTAAAATTGGAAAGGATAATAACGGCCTGATGTTTACCCATGAGCACAGCAACTATCAGGGACATAGAGATCTCTGCGCCACTCCCTATGCGGTGCGAGAAAACAACAAACTTTCAAATAAAAGCACTCTCCGGGGAGCACGATCATTCTCTGAGCTGAGGGATTTAATGCTCAACGGCACAATCAAGGGATTCTTGATTTTCGGCGAGGATTTTGCTATTAATACGGAATATGCAGCGCTTCTAACTCAGGCCGAGCATGTCGTCGTGGTGGATATGTTTCAAACTGAGACGACTAACTTTGCCCATACAACCATTCCCGGATCAGCTTATGCAGAATCTGAGGGCAGCATAACCTCTCAAGACCGGAGAGTTCAGGCCTTTACAAGGGTTTTTGATCCTCCGGCAGGAAAAACCGGTGTTGAAATTCTTTCCGCGCTCTACGCTCAGGCTTCAGGGAAACCGGCGCTGTCAATTGAAACGATTCGCAGCGAGATCGCTGAACTGAATCCACTCTACAAAAAAATTACGGAAATCGGTGAGCGGGGCTCCTTTTGCTGGAACGAGACCGCAACCGGGGGTGCGCTGCTTTTTGCCACTGGTTTCTTAACGGAAAACCGAAAGGCAAACTTTATCGTGGGTACCCAAAGTCAAAAACCGATGAGAAGAGAGATGTTATGTTTTTCCCCCATTGACAAGATATATCAAGTCAACCGATATCAATTACTTTCTTCGGCAAAAGGGGATAACCAAAATTCAGCAGCTGTCCTTTAGTGGCATTACATCTGAATATTTGTGCTATGGATGTTTTTAATCAAAGTTTCGAGATCCTTGATAAAATGTTTATGGACTTTTTTATCATGGATCTCGACTTTAATATCATTTGTATAAAACCAACCACTGCCGCTGCTCTGGGTTACGACCAGGAGGATCTGAAAAAATAAAACCTTGCAAGATGTGGTCATTGAAAAGAACTATCCCCGTCTTAAATGGGCCTTTGAACAAACCCACCAAGAAGGAAATGAGTTTTTATTCAAACGGGTCTTCTTCAAAAAGAAAGACGGCGGATCACTTCGCTTGGATTTTACTATTTTTAATTTAACGAAAGAAGGCAAACAAATCTATGTAGGGATTGGCAATCGAAAAGTTTCACCCGCTCGAACAATAGCGACCGAAAGAAGAAAGCGGGTAAAAGAGCTTATGGCTTTATACAACATTGACACGCTCTTGAACAAAGCCGGACCCGGGGAAGAAACCCTCGTCGGCATTACCACCATTTTAAATCAGTCTATGTCATTTCCGCAGCACGCACTGTCAAGGATCCTCTTCGACGACAAAGAATTTTGCGCCCTCCCTTTACCGTCTCAAAATCTCGGCAACAAAATCGCCACTGATATCATTGTTAATGGAAAGAAAAGAGGAGCGATCGAGATATATTATATTAAAAAACACGGGAAATTTATTCCGGAAGAATCGGAAATGCTCTTTGAAGCCGGCAATATGGTGGCGAATGTTTTTGCACGAAAAGAAATAGCGGAAAAACTTGAGGAAAACTCGATGCGCCTCCAAGCCCTGTTCGGCGCCATCACCGATCTTGTCTACATGACTGACGTGGATTTCAACCTTCAGATAGTAAATAAAAAAATGGATATTGCCGGCAAAAAGTGTTACGAGGCTTTTTGGAATTATTCAACACCCTGCAAGGGGTGCATTGCCTTAAAAGTTAACGAAACCAAACAACCAGCTCAATTGGAAACTATAGTTAAAAACAAGTTTTATCTCGTTTCCTGTTATCCGATTCTTGATAATAAAGGCAATGTAACGGGTTTAATTAATATTGTTCGAGAAACAACTAAGGTTAAAGAGATGGAGCAACAACTCGTCCAGTCGGACCGGCTCGCCTCTCTCGGACAACTCGTTTCCGGCATCGCCCATGAAATCAACAACCCGAATACCTTCATACGAGGCAACATCGGGATTGTTTCCGAAGCGATGGAAACCATTCTTCCTATGTTGGACGACCATGCGGAAAAAAATATAGACTTCAAAATAGCGCGGTTACCCTACAAATATTTCAGAAAGAATATTCCGATACTTCTTTCCGATATGCAAAAAGGGGCCGATAGAATTATGAATATCGTTTCCGACTTAAGAAAATTCGCCCGTCGCGACGAAGGACGTCTGGACGAAGACGTCGATTTTAATCTCGTTATCGAAAGCAGCCTGCGGCTGGTGCACAATCAGGTTAAACGAACCGCAAACATTAACCTTGACTTAGCAGAAAAGATTCCTACGATTAAGGGCAATGTACAGAAACTGGAACAGGTGATGGTGAATATCCTCATTAACGCTTCCCACGCTATTGAAAAGAAAAATAAGGGGGAAATGGGTAATATTTATATCAAAACTTTCATTTATAATAACAACACCCTCCATGTGCATATAAGGGATGATGGAACCGGAATGACAAATGATGTGAAAAAAAGAATTTTTGATCCGTTCTTCACCACCAAGAAAGCCCGACAGGGAACGGGTTTGGGGCTTTCCATTGCCTACGGCATTATTGAAGAACATGGGGGAACGATCACTGTTGATTCTTTGCCCGGTGAAGGAAGTGAATTTAAAATAGTATTGCCCCTCCAGCGGTTGGAAAACGGCAAAAAAATCACCCTCGCAATTACTCACGCGTGATATCATGACCTTTGAAATCAATTCTTCAATAAAAAGACAGGGATTAAACGGTGCATAAGATATTAATCATAGACGATGACCAGGCGATTCTCAATTATTTAGAAGTTTTTTTGATGCAAGCGGGTAAATTCGAGGTGCAATGCCTAAGCGAGAGCAAAAAGGCTTACGAAACTATTTTCGAATTTCAGCCGGAGCTGATTTTACTTGACATGGATATGCCCGAAGTTACCGGATTAGATATTTTGCATTTTCTATCAGAGAGACCAGATGCGCCGGAAATTCTTATTCTCTCCGGAGTGGAAGACATTGAACTTGCCGTAAAGGCAATCAAGCTCGGAGCGTATGATTATCTGACCAAACCCCTTGACCGGGCTAAACTCCTTATCTCTATTGATCGAACCCTTGAGCGACGAACCCTCAAGTTGAAAGTTGAGGAGCTGAGCAGCCATCTTGAAGGAGCAGAAGGGGACGACCCATTTGTCAAAATTATTAACTGCTCCCCCCAAATGCAAAAAGTTTTAAAATATATTGAAAGAATAGCACCGACCGACAACCCGGTGCTTATTTGGGGAGAATCCGGCACCGGTAAAGAGCTTATTGCCCGTGCGATCCACAAACTTTCAAAGCGCAAAGATAAACTCTTTGTTGCTATCAATGCCAGTATTCTCGCTTCAGAGCTCTTTGCTTCTGAATTTTTCGGACATACCAAAGGAGCCTTTACTGGCGCGGTTTCGGATAAAACGGGTATTTTGGAAAAAGCAGATCACGGCACACTTTTTCTGGATGAAATCGGCGATCTTTCCCTGTCCGTTCAAGTAAAGTTGCTTCGCGTTTTACAGGAAGGTGAATTTTTCCCCGTCGGTTCTACCAAAAGCCGCCGTGTGGACGTAAGACTTATTACTGCCACCAACAAAGACCTGCAGGAAGAAATTCAGCAGGGCAATTTTCGCACCGACCTTTTTTACCGCCTCAATGTTTCCTCAGTTTTTATTGAACCCCTTCGAAAAAGAGAAGGCGATATTGTTTTCCTGGCCCAATATTTTCTGAACAAATATGCCACTACCCACAACAAAAAAATCAACACCATTTCAGAAGATGTTTTGACATTGCTCCAGCGATATCACTATCCCGGAAATGTCCGAGAGTTGGAAAATATCATTAATAGTGCAGTCCTTCTTGAAAACAGCAAAGAATTAACCAGAAAATCACTACCCCAATATTTCCTTGAAGCCACATTAAAAGGGAAATACTCCTTTGCCGATACCCAATGCAAATCTATGCTCCAAATAGAAAAAGAGCACATCGAGCGTATCCTTAAACACACCGATGGAAATCGCACCATGGCATCTAAAATCCTTGGCGTCTCCAGAGTGTCACTCATCTCAAAGATCAAGCAATACAAAATTAATCTCTGATCGCACGTGATCCAATAATATCCTCGTGACCATTCTGTAAATCTTTAGTATTGCAAAAAAGCCCGTTGGTTTATCGATTAGGGAAAGCAATTTTCTAACATTGATTAAAAAACAACAAGCCGGTTACCCTGTAATGGCTCTCATTTTCCTTAGGGCGTTTCGAGCTGAACAGCGTTTCTCATATTGCTTTTAAGCGATTTTTTAAAGAATGGGAGGAATACGCCGTGAAACCAGCAACAACGATCGCAACCATACTGTTCCTGCTTATTGCAACCGCACATCTTTTGAGGCTCATCTTTCACGTGCCAATAATTGCGGGCGGCATAACTATTCCAATGTGGCCAAGCCTTGTAGCGTTTATTATTCCTGCCATAGTAGCGGTAATGTTGTGGCGCGAAAACAAAAGGTGAAAACTATCAGTGCCCCAACGAGCTAATTAATTTCTGGGTGTTACGCCAATATCTCCATCGGAGCATGAAAAAGGTGCGGCAACAATTCTGCTTCGAGCCTCCGCATCCCTTACAGATACAAGAGGGATATCCCCTATCCACTTTGATGAGTAGCCCGGGCGATCTCTTGGCCTAATTGAATCCTTTCCGATAGGCGATCCAATAACCTGATTGCCGAGCGTTACTTTAAAATCCCAGTTTGGAAGCCATATCTTATTGGGATTTTTAATCTATGCCCATGAAGAAAGGCGCAGACTTCAAATCTTCAGGACAATCAGCACACGCGCGATAAATTATTTTTCTTCTTTTTTCCCCTCCTTGTAGAAGTTCATTAGAAATTCCGAATCACCGGGAGAAAGATCAAAATGAAGGATCGCCTCGTTGATAAGTTTTTTAAGCGATTGTTCCGGATCTTCTTTCAGGTTTTCCGAAATCCATTTAACCGCTTTTCTTATGTCTTCGCCGTGGGGTAAAGCCTCAGCCATAAACTAAACCTCCTTTTAAAATTTTTACTATCCTGCAACGTATTAGTACCTCATCTCAATAAAGAAAACAAGCTACTTCATGTCCTGACTCTTTTATCTCTAAAGCGGGGTATTTCTCTTTACACATCGGCATTACGTGTGGACACCGGGGATGAAAATGGCAACCTGCAGGGGGGTTAGATGGGTCAGGCACATCTCCTGATACCGTAAGGCGGACTTTTTTAGTTTCAGGGTCGGGTATGGGAACTGCCGCAAGAAGAGCTTTCGCATAGGGATGGAGAGGCTTATGATAAAGCGTCTCACAGTCAGAAAATTCAACAATCCTCCCAAGGTACATTACTGCTATCCGGTCGCTAAAATAATGGACCAAATGGAGGTCATGAGAGATAAAGAGATAGGTCAAGTGAAACTTTTCCCTAAGGTCAATAAGGAGATTAATTATCTGGCCCTGGATGGAAACATCGAGCGCGGAAACTGGCTCATCCGCTACAATTAATTTTGGATGCAAGCTTATTGCTCTCGCTATCCCTATCCGTTGGCGTTGCCCTCCACTAAACTCATGAGGATACCGTTCCGCATCCTGAGCCCGCAGTCCAACCATTTCGAGGAGGTCACTGACCCTTTGCCGCCTTTCTTTAGTGCCCATGTGGTCATGAATTTTAAGCGGTTCCTCAATAATGCTCCCGGCCTTCATCCGGGGGTTAAGCGAGCCATAAGGGTCTTGAAAAATAATTTGCATATTCTTTCGTAAACCCCGAAGTTCTTTTTTACTCAAGGCAAGAATGTTTTTCCCTTCAAAGAGAATTTCTCCTTCCGTTGGTTCTATGAGGCGAAGGATCACCCTTCCCAAAGTAGTTTTTCCGCACCCGCTCTCCCCTACTAATCCTAAGGTCTCTTCTCGGCCAAGAGTGAAGTTCACTCCGTCAACTGCTTTGACTGGGTTACCCCTCTGAGCTATGAGTCCTCCCTGAGTGGGAAGTACTTTTTTAGATTTACCGCTTCGAGAATATATGCTCATTAGTTGCTCGCCCGACAATTAAAGCGCAAAAATTAAAACACTAAGCACCTTACATCTCCCGACTTCGATGGCACTTTGACCAATGGCCAGGACTTATTTCCTCAAAGCCCGGTTCTACACCCCGGCATATATCTATAACCATATCACAACGCGGATGAAATTTACACCCAGCCGGTAGGTGGAGAGGGTCTGGAACCTGTCCCGGTATGGTTTTAAAGCGTGTTTTTCGCTTTTGATAATAGGGAAGGGACCTTAAAAGTCCCCGGGTATAAGGGTTGCGCGGATGACGAAAAATTTCTGAAGAATGAGCATACTCCATGATGGAACCGCCATACATAACCGCAATCCGATCTGCCATCTCTGCAATCACACCTAAATCGTGGCTAATAAGAATCAAAGCCATGTTCAATGTTTGTTTTAAATCCCGAAGCAGATCTAAAATCTGCGCCTGGATGGTAACGTCAAGCGCCGTCGTGGGTTCATCGGCAATAAGGAGCGCCGGCTCACAGGAGATTGCCATCGCAATCATCACCCGCTGCCGCATGCCTCCGCTCATCTGGTGGGGATAATGCTTAATGCGTTCCTCTGGTCCGGGCATTCCTACCATACGAAGCGCCTCGATCGTTTTCTCGTAAGCTTCTTTTCTTTTTAAACCCTGGTGAAGGGTTATCGCCTCCGCGATCTGATTGCCGATTGTAAAAACGGGATTAAGTGATGTCATGGGCTCCTGGAAGATCATAGAGATTTTGTTCCCTCTAATTTTCCGCATCTCTTTTTTGGTTAATGAAAGAAGGTCTTTTCCCTGAAAAATAATTTCTCCCTCAACAATTTTTCCGGGTGGAGAAGGGATCAGACGAAGAAGGGAAAGGCCCGTTACACTTTTACCGGAACCAGACTCTCCCACAATGCCGAGCGTCTCTTTCTCTCCTACCTGGAGATTAATCCCGTCTACAGCCTTAACAATCCCGTAGTCAGTGTAAAAATAGGTCTTCAGATTTTTGATAGTAAGGAGCACGTTGCTGTCCATGTGGTTCCTGAATGTCTGTTGGTTCATGGGGTAGAGAGATCGGAGGCCAGGGGTCAGCAATTGTGTAAGCCGATCCCCGCACCCCCGACACCTACCTCAGCCGGGGATCAATCGCGTCCCTTATCCCTTCCCCCAGCAGATTATACCCCATCACCGTGATGAAAATTGCAAATCCCGGGAAAAAAGAAAGCCACCACGCAATCTCAATATTATCCTTTCCCGCGGTGAGCATATTGCCCCAGCTCGGATCAGGTGGCTGAATGCCGATGCCCAAAAAGCTGAGAGCAGATTCGATCAATATGGCTCCTGCCACTCCCAAGGTAGCATTAACCAACACCGGGGCTAAGCTGTTAGGGAGGATATGCCGAAAAATAATGCGGATGTCTTTTCCTCCTAAAGCGCGAGCGGCTTGGATAAAATCTCTTTCTTTCAACGATAAAAATTCTGCTCTCACCAGCCGGGCAACACCCATCCAGCTGGTGAGACCAATCACCAGCATAATTTTCCAGATACTCGGTTCCCAGAAAGCGATAACTGCTAAGATAAGGAAAAAAGTGGGAAAGCAGAGCATCACATCCACAAAACGCATGATTATCCCATCAACAGACCGGCCGTAGTAGCCGGCTAATGCTCCCAAAACCACTCCGATCGCTATTGAAATGCCTACTGCTACAAATCCTACAAGCAAGGAAACTCGCGATCCCCAAATAATGCGGGTCAAGACATCACGGCCGAGGTCATCTGTCCCCATAAGGTGTTTTTTTGAGGGAGGTTGAAGAATCTCTTTGGTCATGATGGCATCTTGATCATAAGGCGCTATGAACGGAGCAAAAATAGCAATGATAAAAAGCCCCGCAATAATAACGGTCCCACTCACTGCCAGCTTGTTTTTTTTAAACCCTTTCCAAAAAAGCCGCCAGGGAGATTCCGGGGTGTTATTTTTTATAGTTTCGAGTTTCACGTTTCCCGTTACACGTTTTAGGTTTTAATTTTTATCCTTCGATATTATTTTGAAATTCAGACATAGAATTTTAAATTTTGTTACCTAATTATCTCATCCTGATCCGTGGATCCACTAAAGCATAAGAAATATCTGCTAACAAGTTGCCCAACATAGTCAAAAGTGCTCCGATGACCAGTTCACCCATGATCACGGGGTAATCTCGCATCATGACCGCACCATAAAACAACTGGCCCATTCCCGGAATGGCATAGATGGTCTCAAAAATAACGCTCCCTCCGATAAGCCCGGGCACTGAAAGACCTAAAATAGTCACGACGGGTAAAAGCGCATTCCGGAGAGCATGCTTGTATATCACCTTTGATTCCGAAAGCCCTTTTGCCCGCGCAGTGGTAATATAGTCCTGGCGAATAATTTCCAGCATGTTCGATCGTGAATACCGGGAGAGTCCGGCTAATCCACCAAAAGCGGAAATAAGCACCGGCATAAGCAAATGAGCAGCCCGGTCTTTCAGCTGATTTAAGGGTGAGAGATATTCATAGTTAATAGACTTCAATCCAGAAATAGGGAGCCAGCCGAGATGGATGCCAAAAAGGATCATCAAAAGCAAAGCCAGCCAGAAAGTAGGGATGGCAAACCCGATAAAAACAAAGACTGTCGTGGAACGATCAAAAAGTGAGTTCTGGTAAACCGCAGAGAATATTCCCAGCGGAATAGCAACAAGAAAAATTAAAAGTATAGAAAGAATGTTAATAAAAATGGTAATGGATAGCCGTTCTTGGATCTTGTCCAGGACGGGACGGCCATCAGAGGAGAAAGAGCGGCCCAGGTCAAGCGTGACCAGGTGTTTCACCCAGTTATAGTATTGGATATGAAGCGGCTTGTCCAAACCGTAAAACTTACGGAGCCGCTCGCGGGCTTCAGCCGTCATCTTGGGATTGAGGTCAGTCTGGATAGTTACGGGTGAGCCCGGGGCAAGATGAATCACCAAAAACGAAACAATAGTGATCCCCAAAAAAAGTGGAATCATACCTAAAAGTCTTCTCAGGATATACGGTAACATTACAATCGTCGCTTAAGGTTGAATCGTATACTTCTGCTCTGGTTTAGGAACATACCACTTAACAAAATTATAACTTATCCCTGCTGGTGCTGGCTCGATGCCCCGGAATCTTTCGTGGATAATCGGAAGCGCATAAGGAACATAAAGAAAGACATAGGGCTGATCTTCCGCTAATATTTCTTGAATCCGGAAGTAGGCCTTCTTTCGTTTTTCAAGATCAAAGGTGTGGCGGCCTTCCATGATCAGACGGTCTACTTCTTCGTTTTTATACGATATAAAGTTTAGCTCTTTATAGTGAGTTTTGCTCGAATGCCACACATCAAAAAGATCAGGGTCTTGCCCGATGGTCCAGCCCAAAATAGTAGCTTCAAAGTTTTTCTTGTCAATGTATTCATTAATAAAGGTAGCCCATTCAAGGGTCCGAATTTTTATTTTGATCCCAACGTCGGCAAGCCGGCGCTGAATAATTTCCGCGGTCTTCCTGCGCTCGTTGTTTCCCTGGTTAAGAATGACCGTAAATTCAAAATGCTTGCCATCCTTTTCTAAAATTCCATCCCCATCAGTATCAACCCATCCGGCCTCTTTCAACAAAGCTTTCGCTTTTTCGGGGTTGTAGGGATAAGTTTGTACCGCGGAGTTATATTGCCAGGTCCCGGGCTTGTAAGGGCCGGTTGCGACCTCACCCAAACCAAGAAGAGCCCCTTCAAGAATTTCATTTTTATTAATTGCATAAGAAATCGCCTGGCGAACCCGTTTGTCCTGAAACAGGGGGTTTAAAAGGTTAAACCCCATATAGGTGTAGGCAAAGGACAAATATTTATATTTCCGAAAATTCTCCTGAAACACTTTTGTTTCTGTTTGGCGCAGGTATTGGAGCGGAGAAAGACCCATAAAATCAATATTGCCAGCCTGCAGTTCCAAAAACATCGTCGACGTATCCGGAATTATTTTATAAATAAATCCATCAAGAAAAGGCCGGCCTTCAAAATAATTATGATATGAAACAAGCTCAATCTTTTCCCCGGCTTTCCATTCCTTAAGCTTGTAGGCGCCATTGCCCATCGGTGATCTGGTTAACGGAGATTTGGTGATGTCTTGCCCTTCCAAAATATGTTTGGGCAAAACCACCACATAACTCCAGGAGGCTAAACCCGGGGCAAACGGTTTTTTGTATTTGACTCTGAAGGTATATTTATCGATCACCTCAGCCTTCTCAACCTCCTGAAAGTCTCCGGCATAGGCAGTTGGCGTATTGGGGTTGACGATCGTCTGATAACCAAACATAACATCATCAGCAGTAAATTCCACCCCATCCTGCCATTTAACCCCTTTTCGCAGGTGAAAGGTAATCGTGAGGTTGTCCGGCGAGATATCCCAGGACTCCGCCAGATCACCCACCAGATTGAGGTCCTTATCATACTTAACCAGACCATTGTAACAAAGACTTGCTATATCATGCGAGGCGCTGTCTGCAGAAAGCATGGCGATAAGGTTACTCGCATCGCCAATCGAGCCTTCAATAATAGCATCTCCATAGGCTGGGGATTCAGAGATTGGTTTTTGAGCTTCTTTTTTGTTCTGGCTTGTTTTTTCGGAATGTTCTCCGCAACTGTTACAGAAAATCGAAAGCAATAAAAAACAGGCCATAAATAATTTTTTCATTTTTTAATCTCTTGTTCCGGTTTCGGCAGTTTATTTATTCGCGGAGGCGTTTTTCTCCTCCTAACCATGTCCCATTATGCCCTTATCCTGTGTCCTATAATAATCCTATATGGTTTAAACCTTGGAGAGGCATAGTACTCGCTTTTCTTCTCGATGATGCCTTTTCCTAAATGTGAACCTATATCTCTTGTGGCTTTCCTTCGGATAATTCCCGCAGAGTTTCTGGCATTCATCATTTGTGATTCGCTCACCAATAACAAGATAAATTTTTGAAAATTAAAATTAATAATTTCCGTATGCTATAAGTAAGAAAATGTGTCGATTTTACACTAAAACGCTACCTATTCGCAACCCTTTACAGGGGTTTAGAAAGTTGATAAATTCGGACTAAAATTTAAGTATTTTTTTTTAGGGAAAATAACTTGTTCAGCGAAACCCCCTTCCCTGTCGAGCCTCTCCCCAAAATATCAAGGGATTTTGAGAGGGTGGCAAAGCCGCACTTTATGTGCACCCTGAAAAATTGACTGGGTCTATTGAATGGCAAGCCCATGAAAGGATAGCTTAAAAGTATAGTTTTGAATAAAAAATTAGTTTCTAACTAATTGAAAAATACTAAAAAAAATTTGTTGAATTTTTTGAGAAAAAAATCTGTATAACGTATTAGGTTTTAAACCAAATCCAAAATATAAGTATTTCTCTCTTCGATATCTCCGAGGGTTCATAGCCCATCCATTATCTGGTTGTGGGAAAAATATATTTATACAATATAACTAAAAAAAATCACAATATTTTATGATTCATAATTTGTCTACTGATGGAAACAAATTCGAGACTGACTTCCAAAGGTCGTTAACTGTTTCTGACCGAGGAGGAGAACTTCTCGCAGGGGTTAAACTAAAGAAAGGGAGACTCGTGACAGGAAAGGATGAAACTTTACGGTGTCTCTTTTTTTTTAGATTTTTTAACAGGAGAAAGAAACAACTGTATAATCTCTGTGTCAAAACGGTTTCAGTCTCTCTCCTAATTTGGCTTTGTTTTGGAAAAATTGTTTTCTGACCTGCCCCGACCTTAGCTGCAAAATGATCCTATTAACTTATTTCGCCTCACGCTATTCGTGTCATTTTTAATCTTTAGGCTCACCCTTCAGGAATACGGCGCACAATAAACTGCAACAATCTAGCCTTGACCTTGCATCTTATCCATGCCTTGACTTTACCTTTACAGATGTGCCTTGCCGCTGCCCAACAAGACCAAAATTATCCCAGGGTAGAATTTTCAAACCAAAGGCTGAGGAGAAAGTAGGAATTCTATAAACAACGCCCCTCGTCCATAGACCCCCAACTGTGGCATCAGATTGATGCGAATCTTCTTAATTGTGTATTTGCTATGTTATATGGAATGATTTATATTACTTCCCAAAATAATTAAGGCAGAAGTGTTTGCTGATCTGATAATATCTCGTTTATGAGCGGGTTATGAGAATTTCGGTTATTTTACCTGTTTACAATGGAGGGCTTTTTATCCTTGAAAGCGCATCTCGTTTAGAAGAATTTTTGTTTAGTAGGTTTAAAGAATTCGAAATTATTTTCATTAATGATGGCAGCAAAGATAATACCGCAAAACAATTAACACAAATTAGATCGTCTAATATAAAGGTATTAGAACTTAAAGAAAATCAGGGAAAATTTGCCGCAATAAAAGCAGGTGTAAAAGAAGCGAAAGGTGAATGCATCTTATTTACTGATGCGGATATGCCATACGACTTGGAAGCTATCAGTTATATGGAGCATTTAGTAAACTTAAGATATTTTCATGTAGTTATTGGAGATAGAACCCTTCCCGGTTCCCAATACCGGGAATTATTGCCCTTTCTCAGAAGGTGCTGTACCTCATTTTTTTCTCATTCAGTTAGACTTTTAGTTTATAGGGAGCTTCTTGATACCCAATGTGGACTCAAAGCTTTTCGTGTTGATGTAGCAAAAGAAATATTTCCGCTTCTTTCTTGCAATCGTTTTGCAGCGGATGTCGAACTTCTTTATATAGCACTTAAATATAATTTAGCATTACGAAGAATTCCTGTAAGGTTGCAAGGGCAAGGTCTCTCAACAGTGCGTTCAATTAAAGATGGATTTCAAATGTTATTTACAGTTGCAACGCTAAGATATAATTGGATTTCAGGAAAATATAAGTCTGAGACACTCTTCAATATAGGAAAACAGTACTACTGGAACCGATAATGCTACACGAAAAACCTTTCCTATATCGGATGATAGTAGCAATTGCTTTTGCTCTGGTACTGGCAAATGTAATTATAATACTAAATTTGTATATTACTAACTATCTCCAATCTGATGGTTATAGGATTGCGAATGGAATGATTGCAGGAGGAGATTTTGTTACCTTTTATCAAGCTGGAGCACTGATAAAAGATGAACCGGGGAAGCTTTATGACTTTGATTATTATATATCTAAGCAGCAAGAGTTTTATAAATTGCATGGAGTTAAAGGAGGCGCGCTAATTTTTGCTTATCCGCCACTTGTTGCACATATTTTTAGTCTCCTTCCCAGAGATACTTTACTAGAAGCATATCTCAGTTGGACCTTAATTTCTTTGATTCTTTTTTTTGGTTCATTGGTTTTGATAATGAGAATCATAGGAGCTCCATGGAAAACTATATTAATTGCCTCATTTGCAGGGCTCGGATTTTATGGTTTTTCACTTTCTTGTGTTGCTGCCGGACAAACTTCAGCTATAGGAACAGCAATATTTGCGTTATTTTTTTTACTATATCAAAAAGGCAGAAATATTTTGGCTGGATTAATTCTTTCCTTTTCTTATTACAAACCACCTCTGTTTGTGGGCTTAGTGCTAGTCCTTATTTTTAGCAGAAATTGGAAAGTATTATCGGGTTTTTTGGTTGGCGGTTTTATTTTAATATTACTTACTATATCAAATTTTGGCTACGAGAATTTTACCCATTACATTTCTACAATAAGTCACTATCGATATGGGCAAGTTATTTTTGGGACCTCAACTCTTTCAATAGAAAAAGGCGTAGGTTTATTGGCTGCTATAGAGGGGTTAAAGCTGTTTTCTAGTTCAACTGCTCAAGAAATAATATTAATCTTTATGTGTCTCATAAGTTTGTTTTTAGGTACATTCCTTTTTAGAAAATCAATTGCTCCATGCCAGTCTACTCATAATAAAGAAGAGCTTATGATTCTTTTTACTATTATAATTTCTTGTTCATTAATGTTTTCTCTCCAGATGCTAGTTTATGATTTGAGCATTCTGTTCCCATTTGCTGCCACTAGTGCCTATATAATTTTTAGAAATTCCTTAAAGGGCCCAGCGGTATTTAGTTTTGTTATCGCAATCATAGCTCTATATTACAATTTCAATTTTCGCGGAGTGCCTGTGGGAGAATTAACCATTAAAGTTACAACTCTTGCTTGGATGCTTATGACCATTTCGTTGTTTATCATTTTCATTTTAGATATACAAAAAGATAAAATTCAACTTCGATAGATCAAAGCCCTTCTACCCCTTGATCAGAACCTCTAAAAAGTTGGTATTTTTCAGAACAGTCACCTTTTTCTCGGCTTTTTCAAAAGTTATTAAATGCTCCATCACCCTTGACCTGCCCCCGAAACATGTACCACATTTAAAGTTAGAATTGTGCCCTCATTTTTTATTTCTCAATGCAAATATGTCTCTGGCGCTGGAGGGCGGTAATTCAATGAACTATGTGGTCTGAACGTGTTGAATTTTAAACGCCATTTTTCAATCAGTACGTTTGCTTCTTTCAAGGTATAGAAAAGTTCCCCATTGAGCAATTCATCCCTCAGTTTGCCATTAAAGCCTTCATTGTACATGTACTTCAAATAATGAAGAACCTACCACCACCCGAATCGCTATCCCCGGCCTCCCCACTCCTTCCGGATAACAGGGGCCAAACGCTTCCTCAAACTTTCTCCAGTCTATCTCCCGAGCCAATCTGCACAAGGGGTGCTTGCGGTTTATCATCTGTTCTAAACGGGATCAAAAAAATCTTTTTGCCCCTTTGATCTCATCTTTTTCGGTATCGTAAATCACCAGCTTTTGAAGGGTTAA
>CAVSIB010000039.1:0-65930 GCA_963727835.1 uncultured delta proteobacterium | reverse complement strand
ATTCTGAATCAGTTACACTTGAAGTCTTGAATAAAATTGGTTCTCCCAAAGTCAATTAAAAATTTAAACCTTTAACAAGTGCCTATAAAATACCTCAAACAATTTCACGGTTACCTTTTCCTCCTCACTTTCTATACCCAGCTGACCCAGAAATCCCATGATTTTATCAGTACGTCTAGCAAGCCGGTAGAAAAAGCCCTTTTGCAGAGGGCTACCAAGGTCACTATTGCAGCAACATTACAATAAAATGCCCTTCCTGTAAAGCCATCAAATCTTTCCCCACAGGCTCAACGTCGTGAATCACACATTGTCGCGCCAACGACAATTGCATTGCTCAATCTCATCTTCTTGTTCGCCAATTTCTTTTCGACCACCCAGACAACAGCCGAGATGGTTGTACAAGGCCTCTGATCGGGCTTCACTTTTTCGATAATTCGCGAGCGGCCCGATGAGCTTAAGTAGTCACGGTTAATCCGCCAGCCTACATAGACTCCAGCCATGCTCCCGATACAGCTAAGCGCGAAACCCGTTATGAATCCGATCTTGTTCCCCTATCCACCATCCAACCCAACCAAGGATTGTCATGCCAACAAAGATAAATACCTTGTTCATATTCACGAATTATGGCGAATAATGTTTATATTGATCCGTATAAGACCCCGTTGTTAAGAATTTTATAATTTTAATGCCTTACCTTTTTTCTCTAAAACGGAAGGTATTAGTCTTTGACTGATACCTCCCTGACCTTCAGCTCCAGTTTTTCAATCGTAAAGGGCTTGTGAATAAGGTTTACCCCTTTCTCCAGTATCCCATGCAGGACGATTGTCTACTCCGTATACCCGGTCATGTAAAGCACCTTGAAATCAGCTGGTACCTTCCTGAGCCATTCGATTAACTCCGGACCACTCATGTGCGGCATCACCACATCAGTTAAAATTAAATCAATCGGGTTTTTTTCTTTTCACACCCCAAGGCCTCCCAGCCTGCCTCTGCATCCAGAACCGTATATCCCTTGCTCTTTAAAATATCTACTGTTAACCCCCGCACCTACGATTATCTCGACTACCAATATCGTCTCCGTGCCCTGGGATAATTCCACGACGGTTACTTTCTTTAACTCCTCCTGCGGCGAAAACACCGGGGAAGATAAATCTTAAAGGTCGTCCCTTTGCCTGGTTCACTGTAAACATAAATATCCCCCCCGCTTTGCTTCACAATCCCATAGACGGTGGATAACCCCAAGCCCGTCCCTTTGCCCATTTTCTTGGTGGTAAAAAATGGATCGAAATTTTGCTCTTTAACTTCCTGGCAATCCCGATCCCGGTATTGGTCATCGAAAACACGATATAAGCCCCAGGGATCATCCCGGCAAGGGGACGAACATGTTCTTCATCCAGTTCCACATTGGCGGTTTCAACAAGAGTTTCCCTCCCGGGGCATGGCGTCTTTGGCATTGACCGCCAGGTTTATGATTAGCCGCTCCATTTGCCCGGGATCCACCTTGACCATACCCAGGTTATCAGCCAACATGGTTTTAAGCTCAATATCTTCCCCGATCACCCGCCCAAGCATTTTTCCCAAATCCTTGAAAATGAAATTCGGGTTAATAACTTTCATCTCCAGAATCGCCGGCTGCTGAAGGCCAGAGCTGGCGGGTCACCGCCGCCCGTCGGTGGCTAGTTCGATGTCTTTAAGCCTTTCCTTTAAAGGGTCGCCTTCCCGAAGACCATGAAGGAAAGCTGGCTTTGGATGCTAATGACAGTAAGCAGGTGGTTAAAGTCATGGGGAACACCCCGGCTAATAGGCCGATCGCCTCCATCTTCTGCGACTGCTGAAGCTGTGCCTGCAAAGAAAGCATCTGCTCAGTCGGCCTGCTTGTGACTTGTGATGTCCCAGATAATGCTGTTGATTCTCAGTGGCTGGCCCGCACCATCGCGAACCAACTTGCCACGGGCAGTGATGTCATGGACGCTCCCATCGGCGAAACCACGGTACTCCGGTTCGTAGAGCACATCCTGTTCAATAGTACGGGCAAGCTTCGCCTTAGCGTTCCCGGTCATCGGGATGTACCATCCTAAAACTCCTCCTCAGACCCGTAAACGTCCCGGGGTTGATTCCCAGAAGATAACAAGTCTGGTTGTCAAAATATCGTCTATCCTCGACGATATCCCAGTACCAACTCCCATACCGGCTGACCGCAGCGTAAGATCGAGCCGTGTCTGAATCTCGCCCAGCGCTTCTTCTGTCTTTTTACGCTCGGTGATATCACGCACTAACGTCTGCAAAACTCTTTTTCCACCTAATTCCAAACTGCTAAGCCGTAGGTCGGCTAAAAGAGGGTTCCATTTTGCCTTTTATGCACCGATTCAGATAATTCTGACCCTTTTACAAAAGCGGTTTCAATATGCTCCAGAGAAGCAGTAAGGGAATCTTTTCCGTCAGGTTGGGTGGGTGGTGATAATTCGTTCGGGTGCATTTTAATAAAGTCTTCTTTTTGATTAGAATCCGAACATTTTCAAAGCGGTTTTGTTGCCATCAAAAAACTTACCATCCTGGTCAAGCATCACAATCGCATCAGTTGATAATTCAAAAAGGGTGCGATATCTTTGTTCGGATTTTTGAAGCGCATCCTCTATTTGCTTGCGCTCGGTAATATCGGTTAACACCCCAATGCTACCCAGATAATTACCCTGAGCATCAAACAGCGCTCGTGGGGATACCTGGGTATAAATTATCTCCCCCCTTTTTTCAAGCCATCAAATAAGGTTGGGCGCACCCGTCCTTTTTGTGGCAATTGGTTCTCTGTTGCCTCCCGGAAGTCTTCATGGACGAATTCGATGATGCGATGGTCCAAGAGTTCTTCTCGAGGATAGTCCAACATTGTGCAGAATCTCTGGTTCACAAAGGTAAGCCGGAGATTTTTGTCGGTTACGGCCAGACCTTCGTTCATGGTCTCGATCAACTGGCGGTAACGTGCTTCACCTGCCTTTAAAGTTTCCTCCGCCTGCTTGCGCTCGGTAATGTCAGTAATAACCCCGATCATTCCACTCACTGTCCCATCGGGTTGATAATACGTGGCCTTATTAAAAATTACATTTCTGTGAGTCCCGCCTTTATGGGGAAACAAGGATTCGTAGATTTGAACCCCGGGTGATCGAACAGGTCTTTATCTGCCCGGCAATATATCCGCTAATTCTTTTGGATATAAATCATATACCGATTTTCCGATGATTTCCTCTTCCTTCACCGGGCTAACATTCCTCAAGAGACCGGTTGCAGCCCCGATAGATTCCCTGTGTATCTTTAAAAAAAATCGGGTTGGGGATGGCTTCGATGAGTGCTGCAGGAACAAAAACTGCTCCTTGAGACTCTCAACCGCCTGCTTTTGGTCCGAGATTAACTTGGCCACTTTCAGATTGCTGTAGCTCAGCTTTGAAATCTCGCAGCGAACTTCGCGTAGAATTTCATCAGGCTCTGTACCTTGTCCCTGCTCCACCTCGGTACGCGCTTCAGGGCAGCAAGGAGTTTTCTTTATTGAAGCCATACTTCTCCGCCTGGGCGGCAAAGAACTCATAGTCCAGGATCTCATCTTGGTAAAAAACTGGCCGAAATAAATATTACCGACATGTTTTTCGCCAATAAAGAGCGGGGTGACGATGTCCCAGATGTTATTTTTGCATTTGTAAACCCGGAATTCACCCGGTTTAACGTCACCGGTAAGCATGAGATCGCTGTCAATGCAGTTCTTCAGGGTCTGTGGGTTAATCCGATGGAATTTGATGCAGATATCTTGCCATCCCGTTCCCACCAGTATGTTTCCTTTGAGGTCATGGATCCAGATCGCCAACTTGGTCAAAGCGTAAAAGTCATCCATCAGAGACTGGAGCGCCTGTTTATCGATGATGTTGGCCAGATCCTGTTCACCGGGGTCCACATCGGGGGAAAAAGGGGAATCGAGTTTCAGCCTGAGCTGTTTCTCGATTCCCCTGGGCGCCTTTTCAGCCCCTTTGCGCTTGGAAACTTTTCCCTTCAGTTTTTCGACCATTCGTTTCAGTTCTTCGTAGGTCGGTTCTTTTACTCGCATCACATATCCTCCGTTTTGCGCTTACACCCCGTACTTTCTTGGAAATTCCAAGTTTTCGATCGAAAGATAAAAGCCCCCCCACCGCAAAATAAAAAGGCCCATCACCTTTTTACCTGGGCAATCCGGCCTTCTTTTAACTTTCATCCCTCATATAAGTCCCTCCCTCAATGGCACCCATTTTTTTACGGCGATTAATGGGGTTTGATAATTTCTTTTCTTTTAACCCGTGGGAGGGGAAAAGTCAATAATTATTAAATATTTTGGAAAATAAAAACCCCTCTCACAGGATAACCCTGCGAGAAAGGCCTCTTTCTTTGAGTTTTAATGACTGCCACGATTGTGCTTACCCCCTCTTGTTGCCTTGAAGGCCATTCCATATCAATTAACCTATTTTGCATTTGAATTTTTGAGAGCTAAAAGACCGTGCCCTTTCCTAAAGGAAATGGCCGGACAAAAACTTGTCCGGCCATTTTAAAGAGGAGAAGATATGAGGTTATTTTCACAATATGGCTTTACTCATAAAAAGAAAATAAGGTACATTGCTTATTTTCACGAAAAAAGGACAGTATTTTGGATGGAAGTTCTGGAAGGGATATTAGGTCAGCTAAAGGTAATCAAGAAGGCTCAATTCGTAAGATATAGATCATTTCCATTGGTTTTAGAGACCAGGTTACCTTGCTAGAAGCCCCTTTTTCTTTAAAAGATTTGATTGAAAAATCTCCCCTGAGTGTGCGGTTTTCATACAAAAACATGACAAAACAGACCAAAACATCGCCTCACCTGTTCATTCAGGATAGATAAAAAATACAGAACCCTGTTTATCTGCCTGCCTGAAGAAAAAATAGAAATAATCCCTGTTACCAAACATTACCGTAAATAATCATTGCGCTTTACACTTCACGCTTCACGGTCTTTAGGCGCCGTGCCAAAAAACGGAAAGATTTTACCCCCTTCCTTGACATTTTCTTTAACTATGCTAATTTCTTAAATAAACATGGGGGGGATTAACCAATGAAAAAGCCTTGCCCTTGAAAATATTTATAAAAAAAGTTATTAATTTACAGCGCGATGTAACTCAGATCAAAAGGAGCCTTTTTGAAGAGCCCGAGTTGCGTGAAGATTTTATTTTACGGATGAAGGCAATTGCCCTTGAAAAGTCAATCACCGTTTAAGACTTCGGGAAAAGATACGGTTTGAAGTAGTGTATACACTTGCCATTAAAGAAAAACTGGACAAGAAATTTAAGAAGCGCCAGAAAAAAGATAAAGAGCTCTGCTTCGAGTCATTGAAAAAAGGTGCGTGATGTTCTTGAGATCCCTATCGATTTAAGCCGTTAAGGAAACCATTACACAATAAGCGTGGGGTTCATATCGGAGGCTCTTTTGTGTTGATAGATGAGGCAAATGCAGAAAAGAGGATGGCAGCAGTATTAGATTTTGATCATCACGATAATGTCTATACGCTATAATGATATGCTCCGCAATTCCCTTCAACCCCAGCAAACTCGGCAAACGCTATCAACCCGATAAACCAAAAAAACTGTAGAAACCAAATAAACCAATTTTATAATTTATATGGACGTTTCCAACTTCCGTCCAGATTCAAGCAACGTCCTCTTACCTTGTCTCCGTTTCTCTTAAAAGGTTCTCCGATGTGGAAATTTTTTCTTTCTTTTCTTATTACTTACGGCACGATGCACTCCTTGTTTTACCACCGCGTGCGCGTGCTTCTGCCTGACCAGAGCTGGATTCACGGCCTGGTCATACTCCTCCTTGTGTTGCTGCTTGTCGTTCCTTTGAGCAGTTTTTTCCTGGATAGGAGCGGGCATGTCGAGTCAGCTCGACTGGCGGCGCTCATCGGCTTCAGCTGGATGGGGTTTATTTTTTTCGCGTCGATTCTGGTTATCGGCATGGATATTTTCGATATCCTTTCCTGGGCAGGGAGGAGAATCTTCTCGTGGCAGCTTCCCACACTGTGGGGAAAAAGGCCGGCGTTAATAATGCTGGCATCAGCGCTCCTCATCTGTGTCTACGGGGTTTTCGAAGCATGTCGTATCCGCGTGGAGCGAATAACGGTTGCAACGGACAAACTGCCTGCGGGAACCGAACACCTGCGCATTGCCCAGATCTCCGACGTGCATTTCGGCCTGCTCATCGGAAAGCGCCTTCTCAGTACCCTTGTCGATATTCTCGCCCGGGAGCAGCCTCAGATCGTGGTAAGCACCGGTGACCTGCTCGACAGCTCAGGTCATATCGATGGTCTTTCACCCCTCCTTAAGCACATACAGCCCCGATACGGCAAATATGCCGTTATCGGCAACCACGAATATTACCTTGGCCTTGCTCGTTCGCTGGCGTTTCTCGATCAAGCCGGGTTCACGGTGTTGCGCAACCAGGTAAAGACCATGGGCGGGATCATCAACATTGCCGGGGTCGATGACCCCGCGGTTGGAATCAAAACAGACGAAGTCGCCCTGCTCTCCTCCATAACGAACAACCTCTTCACCCTCTTTCTCAAACATCGGCCTTCCGTGCCGGCAGGGACGTGCGGGCTTTTTGATCTCCAACTGTCCGGTCACACCCATAAAGGCCAGCTGTTTCCTTTCGGGTATGCAGTTGCCGTTCCTTATCCCTACTTAGCGGGATTTTATCCCCTAAGCAAGGGATCCTCGCTCTACACCAGCCGCGGTACCGGCACCTGGGGCCCTTCCATGAGAGTGCTGGCGCCGCCGGAACTCACCATCATTGATGTGGTGAGCAGCCGAGCTTTAAAGTCACCCCTGCGTAGCGCTGAACCAGGGCTATGACGAAAAGACTGGTTTACTGTTTACTTTACTCTTTACGATCCACGATATCTGGCGCAGGGGGCAGGGAGTGAGACGAAAAAAATCTGGTCAGTATCGGCCGTTATAAGCCCATTAAAATTTTGGATGTTTCCAACTTTTTTTGTAAGGTGTGATGCAAATAAAGGACGTAAGGCGCTAAGAATGAAGAGTAAAGCGTAAAATATTCGTTAACTTTTCCTTGAAAATTATTGTGCAGCATGATAATTTTCAAGTATGGTGAAAATAACAAAAATTCAACGGCCAGAACTTATTGCCTACCTCAAAACGAAATCTCTCAGGATATCGAAAAAAATGATGGCTACTCTCGATCTGGTAGAAAAAGAAGAAAAGAGGGCGCAGAAAAGGCTTTAAGTATTTGCCAAGGTAACCCTTGACTCTCTTCTGTCAGGGGAGAAATCCAAGTTAAAACAAATTCTCCAAAACCGATTTGCTCAACCTATGAAAATTCTGGCGCAAAATTATAAAAGCGGCGAGTTGGAAATGCTCGAAGTCCCGATGATGACCTCAATCAAGGGACTTTTGGTAAAAACCGTGGCTTCGCTTGTTTCCGTGGGCACGGAAAAAGCCATGATCGAGGTGGCCCAAAAAAGCCTTCTCGGAAAAGCGCTCGCCCGGCCGGACTGGGTCAGGCAGGTCATTGACAAAATCAAGACCGAGGGCCTGATGGAAGCCTGGCAACAGTCCCAGGCCCGGCTCGACACGCCGGTGCCGCTCGGGTATTCCTGCGCCGGGATCGTGGCAAACAGCGGAACCGATATCAGCGAAAGCGGCTTTTCCCTGGGCGACCGCGTTGCCTGCGGCGGCAGCGGGCAGGCATCCCACGCGGAATACAATGTTGTCGTGCCCAACCTCTGTGTCAAAATACCGGATAATGTCTCGTTTGAAGATGCCTCGTATGTCGCGCTCGGCGGCATCGCTCTCGAGGCGGTGAGGCTGGCAAAAGTTGAGCTGGGCTGCCGGGTCGGAGTTATCGGGCTTGGCCTTCTGGGCCAGCTGGCCGTCCAGATCCTCCGCGCTGCCGGATGCCATGTGTTCGGGGTTGATGTGGTGCCGGAGCGGTGCGACCGGGCCTACCGAAACGGGGCGGAGGCGGTCGGCCTGATCGGCAGTGCTGATCCCATCGCTTTTGCCCAGGAGTTTTCTAATTTTGAGGGACTTGACGCGGTCATCATTTTTGCCTCGGTTGACAGTGACGAGCCCTTAATCCAGGCAGCCAGCATGTGCCGGGAACGGGGAAAAATTGTTGCCGGCGGGCGGGTGCGCTTACACATCCCCCGCGAACTCTTTTACAAAAAAGAGCTTGAGTTTGCCGTGTCGCGCGCGTGGGGACCGGGAATGTACGACCCGGACTATGAGGAAAGAGGGCTCAAAGTACCCCCTCGCCTATGCCCGCTGGACTGCCCAGCGAAACATGGAAGAATTTTTGAACATGGTTTCCCTCGGTTCAGTCAAGCTCGATGCGATCACCACGCACCGGTTCCCGTTTGAAAAAGCGCTCGAAGCCTATCAGATGATCCTTGGCAGTGACGCTGACGCGGTGGGGGTGGTTTTGCACTACGATCCCAATGCTGAAGTCCAGACACAGAAATGATGGCGCGGGGGAGTGATAGTAAAAGTACCCGTGTTGGAAAAAACATTATTGAAAAGTGCTAGCGTTAGACTTAAAAAATGGTTAGCTTCTCAAAAACATCGTTTTTCTAAAAACAAAGACCTAACAACTACCACTGACACTGTTACTAACCCTTCCCCTGCCTCTGATAGTGTTCCTATCGGCATTGGCCTCATCGGCGCGGGGTTGTTTGCCCGGGGAACGGTTTTGCCGGAACTGAAAAAGATAAAAGAGGTGGTATATAACGGCGTTGCCACCGCCACCGGCTTAAGCGGCCAACACATTGCGAAAAAGTATAACTTTGATTATGCCACCACTGACTATAACACTGTGCTGGCTAACCCCAACGTGAAACTTGTTTTTATTCTCACCCGCCATGACAGCCACGCGCGCCTGGTCTGCGAAGCTCTCAAGGCCAGGAAAGCGGTGTTCGTGGAAAAACCGCTCTGCCTCACCAAAGAACAGCTCACTGACATTATCGCCGTTTACACCAGTTTCAGCTCATCGTTTCTCATGGTTGGGTTTAACCGCCGGTTTGCCCCGGCGACCAGGCAGTGCACCAATTTTTTGGGACTCAGCCGATTTTCGAGCGTGGTGCAGATCCGGTGTAACGCGGGATTTATCCCGCCCGAGTCGTGGGTGCATCAGCGGGATGAAGGCGGGGGAAGAATTATCGGGGAGGTCTGTCATTTTGTTGACCTGGCCCAGGCGATAACCGGCGGGTTGCCCCAGCGGGTCTTTGCTTCGGCTACTGAATCTCCGCAGGGCCTGCGGGATAATCTCGCCGTCTCCCTGAAAATGAGTAACGGGGCGGTCGCCAGCATTACCTACGCCTCCAGCGGAGACAAATCCTTCCCGCGGGAAGAAGTCGAAGTCTTTGCCGGCGGCTCGGTCTGCGTGATCGAGAATTTTAGAACGATCCGGTTTGTTTCCGGGGGCAAAAAAACCGTTCACCGGGCACTGAGGGTTGACCGCGGCCATCGGGAAGAACTCCAAAGCACCATTGCCGCCCTTTCCCTCAACGAGCCTTCGCCGATTGATTTTAAATCACTTGTTGCCACCACCCTTGCCACCTTTGCCATCGAGGAATCGCTTTCCACGGGCGAGGCAATCGAAATCAATCTGGGAGCATGGGGGATACATTAAACCAGATGTTGGCTGGTGGCATTAGGGGTTTGAAAACAATGCACGGGCTTGGTAAAAAACTCTCAACCAACACTAACGCTATCACGATCAACTAACACTCACAACCGGCAACGGCAACCTATGCGCAAAATCCTAACCATCATCGGCACCCGGCCGGAAGCGATCAAGCTTGCGCCCGTCATTTTGGAGCTTAAAAAATATCCTGAAAGCTTTCAAAGCACGGTGTGCGTCACCGCCCAGCACCGCAAGCTGCTCGACCAGGTTCTTTCCTGGTTTGGGATAACGCCCGATTTTGACCTTGATCTCATGGAAGAAAACCAACAACTCGCTCAGTTTGCCAGCCGGGCTTTGAGCGGCATCCATGAGGTTCTGGGGAAAGTAGCTCCTGATGTCGTGCTGGTGCAGGGGGATACGACCACGGTCATGGTGGCCGCGCTGGCGTCTTTCTATAAAAAAATCCCGGTGGGGCATGTGGAGGCCGGGCTACGAACCAATGACCGGTACAATCCTTTTCCTGAAGAAATAAACCGGAGGGTTGCCGGAGTGCTGGCCACCCTTCATTTTGCCCCCACCAAACGGGCGGCCGAGGCGTTGGTGGCTGAGCAGGTTCCGCAGGGAAACATTTATATCACCGGCAATACCGTGGTTGACGCGCTCCTCTGGACGATCAAATCCCCGGTCACGCTCGACCTGGGTTTTCTCTCGATGAAAAGCGGATAATACTGGTGACTGCCCACCGCCGGGAAAATTTCGGTGAACCCTTTATTTCCCTTTGCCGCGCCCTCAGAGATATCGCGGAAAGAAATCCTGATGTCCGGGTCCTCTACCCGGTTCACCCGAACCCCAATGTGCGCGAACCGGTGGGGCAAATCCTCACGGGGCACCCCCGCATCCATCTTCTCGAGCCGCTCCGGTATGAGATCTTTTCGCACCTGATGAACCGCTCCTACCTCATTCTCACTGATTCCGGAGGGATCCAGGAAGAGGCCCCGGTCCTGGGAAAGCCGGTGCTGGTGATGCGGAATACGACCGAAAGGCCGGAGGCAATCGAAGCGGGCACCGCGCGGCTGGTGGGAACCGGGCGCGAGCGGATTGTGGAGGAAACCGAGAGGCTCCTTAAAAGCAGCGAGCATTACCAGCGCATGGCGAGCGTCCAGAGCCCGTTTGGCGATGGCCGGGCCGCGGAAAGAATTGTCGGGATTTTAAAATCATGATTCCCTCATTTCCCCCCCCCTCATCGCAAGCTTCTTCTTTTTGGTGATAGGGTTCTGATCTTGGCCGCCACCCGGCTTTCTCCCGCAGGGTCGGTTTGGCAAATTACTTCAAGCAAGGAGCTCAGTGCTTTATAAGAATCTAATAAAACTGCACTTCTTGGAATATTGATTGATTTTGGTATCGTTTCACTTCTTATGCCCGATCGGGGAGCAACCGGAGCCGTTACGTGAGGCTTCCCAAACAGGCTATATTTTAACCCCGGAGTGCCCAAATTAATTAATAAACAATATTTAAATCCCCCCTTTTTTATCTCATTTTCGAACCCTCGCAGAAATGCGGGTTTTTTTTATTGGCTGGACTGGTTAAAGAAAAAATGATAAATACTGGTTGACTTTTTTTCCGGTAACATTTAACAAAAAAAGGGGATATTAATCTAAAATACACGATTATTGTTTTGAAGGATGGCGAGGAAACGGGCTAAAGAATTAAGTGCCTGTAAAAGAAGGCCGGATTCCCCCGTGTAAAGGTGATGGGTCTGGTTTTATTTTGGGGATCCGCTCATCAAAGAAACAATAAATCTGTTAATTCCAATTAAAAGGGTCAACCAGAACTGTTAACAGGGGACAACGTCCTTTCGGGTTCAGGTGCTGGTGAAGAGCCGATCAACTCTTCGCCAGTTCCAATTTTTCTCCTTTGAAAAATACGGGGTGCGATGATCAGGGGCACCTGTTCCTGACCATCACCTGAGCGCTACGGCGTTTCTGCGTATCAGGTTCGAAGCGATTTACGCCCTGAAATCATTGGATGATATAAGGTGAAAATTTTTTATGAATTGCCAAGCTCAAAACCACAGGCTTGAAGAAGTAATCAAGCACTCTGCTCTTACCGATCCGGCGGCGGTTGCGATCGTCTCTTCAAAACACAACCCCCTCTCATATTCCCAGCTGGTTTGGCAGATCGACCACGTTGCCGGTACGCTGAGCCAATCGGGTTTGAGAAAATCGGCCCGGATTGCGATTGCCGTGAAGGATGCCGCGCCGGCCGCACTGGCAATCGTAGCCGTTGCGTGTTCCGCCGCGGCCGTTCCCTTAGACCAGAATCTGGCGGCGGCAGAAATTGAAACGCGGCTCAAGCTCCTCGACGTGGACGCGGTCTGTGTGCTTGCCGGTGAAAATACCGCAGCCAGAGCTGTCGCTGAAAGGCAGGGGATTGCCCTAATCGAGCTTATACCGCAGGGTAAGGGCGAACTGGCATTTTCCCTGTCTGCCCCGAAGGTTTCACCTAAAAATCAGCGTGATGATGCTACCGCGAATGGTGTGGCGGTCATTTTTCAAACCTCCGGAACTACGGCAGAGCCAAAATTAGTCCCCTGCCTTCACTCCGGTTTGCTGGCCGCGGCAAAGCGCGCCCGGATGTGGTTTAACCTCGATAAAAATGACCGGTGCCTGAGCATTGCGCCACCCTATTTCAGCCATGGCCTGACATTCACAATCCTGGCGCCGCTTCTTTCGGGCGGAAGCGTGGCGTTTCCCGCGAGTCTGACCGAGGTGAATTTAACCGAATGGTTTGGGGAGCTAAACCCAACATGGTTTTCGGCATCGCCGACAATGCATCGGGCAATTTCTGAACAGTTAGGCTCACCCTCATCAGGCCTGAAGCATCACCTTCGAATGGCTGTTGCCGGTGGAGCCCAACTGCCGGAAAGTGTACGATCCAGTTTGCAGCTCGGGTTAGGGATTCCTATTCTTGCTGAGTATGGTATGACGGAGACCAGTCAGATTTCAGCTAACGTGCCTCCCCCAGGACCATATAAATCAGGCACCGTCGGGATGCCGCCACCGGAAACCGTGATCGTAGTCGGGCGCGATGGAAAAAATATACCGCAAGGCGAAAAAGGCGAAATTTGGGTTCGTGGTCAAAATGTAATGACAGGCTATCTCAACGGCCCGGAGCTGAATCAGGCGGCTTTCTCGCGGGGCTGGTTTCGGACAGGAGACATTGGCAGTTTTGACGAAGAAGGCTTTTTAACGATTCACGGCAGAATCAAGGAGATCATCAACCGCGGCGGTGAAAAGATTTCACCATTCGAGATTGAAGCCGTCCTGTTAAGCCATCCGGATGTCTTGGAGGCTGTGGCCTTTGCCGTGCCACACCCGCGTCTCGGCGAGGATGTTGGAGCGGCGGTGGTGCTGCGCCCGGGGGCAACTGTGGCGGCTGACGAATTTCGTCGATTTATGAGCGCACAAGTTTCATGGAACAAAGTGCCCCGACGAGTCCATATTAGGGAAAGTATTCCAAAAGGACTGGGGGGAAAGGCACTGCGCAAAAAACTCAGGGAGTTTTATTCATGAGCGGTAACGAACAAATGAAGGTGAGCGATGGTGCCTTGGAAAGGCAACTTCTTGGAATGTGGCGAGATGCGCTCAAGGACGATAAGTTGACCATTGACGACGACTTTTTTGAGCGGGGGGGTGATTCGTTGCTCGCAATAAAAATGTTGCTTGAGGTCGAGCAGCTGATAGGAAAAACACTTCCCTCGTCAATAATATTCGAAACGGGTACGGTGCGGCAGTTGTTGAAGAGAGTTATAGCAGCGGATAAAGTTCAACCTCAAGGATCCGTCCTTGTGGGTTCTGAACGGGGGAAAATAATTCATCTTTTCCATGGCGACTACACTCACGGAGGGGTTGGCGTTAAAACTTTCTCCAAAATGCTCGGCACTGGTTACCGTATCAATGCGATCCCCCCCCTTTACCTCACGAAGGGAAGTTGCCCGACTCGATAGAAGACATGGCAAAAAAAAATTGGAGAAAATTCTCGAAAAGCAGCCCGATGGCCCCTATGTCCTGCTTGGGCATTGCAACGGGGCCCTGGTGGGGTTTGAAGCGGCAAGGCTCCTTGTTGCCATGGGCAAAGAAGTAAAAGCTGTGGTGATGGTAGACCCGTTAATAATGTCAGTCAGGAAGTCCGCGCAGTTCATTTTTACAGCCGCAGACCTCGTCATGCGTCTCATGGGTGTTCAAAAAAACACGCGACGCAAGCCCTTGCTCTGGATCGGGAAAAAGCTGGCGGCCATGGATCGCGGGACTAAAGATTTCTGGCATCGCCCCCTGTTTTTCTTTCAGAAGAAAGGAGCTCAGAAGCGATCACCGAAAAAAAAATTGAAGCACTTGGTTGGCAATCTTCGCCACCTTCAAAAGTTCAGCCCTGAATGGAAAGAACACAAAGATATAAAGCGGCACTTCTTTAATGCCTTCCTTGACTATAGACCCCTTTCGCTGAATGTGCCCGTGTTATATATTTCACAGCGATATAGCGGGCATGCGTGGCGGCGGGTTACCAAGGACACTGTTTATATTAACATCTGCCGTGGGAATCACACCTCCTTGAACGAAAGTTATTCACAGTATCTCGTCGATAAAGTACGGGAATTTATCAACCGCTGACCTATATGAATAAAATATCAAACAATCCCGTGTACGATATCAGTCTGTCATACCACAAGACCGCGGCCTTGACTGCTGCGATTAAATTGGATATTTTCACCACTATTGGCAACCGCCGCTTAAGTGCTGAACAAATCTCAGATGTTACCGGTGCTTCGTCGCGCGGGGTGCGCATACTTTGTGACTTCCTTTGCGTCATTGGCCTGTTGGAAAAAAACACAAATCTCTATAACCTTTCAATGGATGCAAAAAGGTTCCTTGACCGGGCATCGCCCCATTGCCTGGCCGACATAATTGACTTTCTCGCCGCGCCCGAGATAGTCGCAATGATAATGAATGACCCGCCATCTTATGTGATAACGGGGGGGTCTTCCGGATTGACGAGCATTTCACCGGACAACCCCGTCTGGGTGAGGTTCGCGCAGGCAATGGTTCCTTTCGTTTCGGTAACAGCCAAACGAACCGCGGCATACATTGCAAGCAGATCGATGCATCCGCGCGAAGTGCTGGATATAGGGTCAGGGCATGGGCTCTTTGGCATAGAGGTTGCGAAGGTTATAAGCGATGCTTCAGTGACGGCAATTGACTGGGCCAATGTTTTGGAAGTTGCAAAAAGAAATGCTGATTTGGCAGGATTGGCTGATCGATATAAAACAACGAGCGGTAATGCTTTCGAGGTTGATTGGGGCGATAACTATGATCTGGTCTTGCTGCCAAACATACTGCATCATTTTGATCACGCTGGATGTGTTCGCATGCTGACCAAGGCAAAAGAATCTCTCTCTATCGACGGTGCTGTGTGCGTGATTGATATTATGCCGAACCCGGATCGTGTATCGCCACCGGAGCAGGCTGCCTTCGCTTTTTTAATGTTAGCAATAACTCCGATGGGAGATGCCTATACCTGTGCTGAATATGAGACGATGGCCGGGGCTGCTGGATTGACTTTGGTAGACTCGATGCAACTCTTGCCAACACCTCAAACGCTCCTTCAGTTCAGACTTTAACTAACGGCTAAATGAGAACAAGCGGTTATAAGGCGAAAGGGAAATACGTGCGAAGAAAAAAAGCCGGAATACAAAAAATCCCCGGATGGTCACGTTTAAAAAGCAAGCTTCCCCGCAACCTGACGGGAGCGAGAAGAGGAGAACTCGGTGGCGAAAGGTGCAATTTTTTAAGCAGGGAGTGAATGCGCTATGGAATCCAGGGTGGTGGTTGTTCAAGCCGATAGTGACCCCCTAAAGGGCATTGCCAATCCGGGGCCTCACCAAAGATACAAAAACCCCCGGATATCGGTGGAGAACCGAAAGTTGCCGGCACTCCGTCCGGACGAAGTCCGGGTAAAAATGATTTACGCGGGCGTGTGCGGTACGGACGTGCATCTCGTGACCACGAATCCGGATACGGGCTATATCCGGTGCTCTGCTCCGGCTCACATCCCCGCCGCAGGCCGGGTCATCGGCCACGAGGGAATCGGCAAAGTCCTTGAGGTCGGCTCTCAAGTCCATCACGTTCAAGCCGGCACGTGCGTCACATTTGAGTCGATCATAGTCTGCCATTACTGCAATGAGTGCAGGAGAGGGGACTTTAATCAATGCCGCCATGCTCTTCTGCTTGGATTGGAAAAAGATGGCCTCTTCGGGGATACCGTTGACGTCCCGTCCATGCTTACCCACGACGTGACCGAAATGGCAAAAAGCGAAAAGGGCCTGCGGGCAGCGGCCTGCGTGGAGCCGGTGGGTGTCGCTTATGTGGCCTGCCAGAACACGCATCTGGGAGCCGGGGATGTTGTTGTTATTTTTGGCGCCGGCCCGATTGGTTTGTTTGCCGCCATGCTGAGCAAGGATGTTTTCGGAGCTTTCCGGGTGCACATAGTCGAGCCTGTTCCCTTCCGGCGAAAGATAGCCGAAAAATGGGGCGATGAGGTCTACGACATTGACGAATTCTTTAACCATGGCCCGTCCTCTATTGATGTTGTGCTGGAGGCATCAGGAAACACGGGTAACATCACCAGGGTGTTCCGCAGATTAAATGCCAACGGACGCGTCGCTCTCCTCGGGAGGAGCGGCGAGCCTTTGTTGTTGGATGCAGTAGACCACATGATCACCAATGCGGTCTCTTTAAAAGGGTCGCGGGGGCATCTGGGGGGAGCATTCGGGAAGATTTTGAGTTTGTCCCGCAGTGGGCGCATATCCATTGATGATGCGGTAACCCTCGTCGTCAATGGCCCGGAGGGAATTTGCAATCTTTTAAAGTCCCCGGAAAAGCTTCTTGAAGAAAACTGCAAGGTTCTGGTAAACTTTGATGCTGACCGGAGGTGAAAGCTGTGATGTATTTTCTTTTTCTTTTTAAGAAAATCTGACCACGACCCTTGTGTGATATGTTCTTTTTTTACGTTTTGAGAAAAAGAGAGACCGATTGATTTTTGGGTGCCGAGGGATTGCGCTCCATGCTTTTTTTAAAATGCGTGCATCGGGCAGTTAACGCAATGCCAGCCGGCCCTGGTAATCAATTTTCATTCGGGGATAAAATTGTGGATGAAGGTAACGCAGGATTGTTTGGTCACAGCCGCAGCCCTTGGGGAACTCGGGCAAATGCTCACCTACCGTTCCGCTGTCTTTTAAACGTTTGTACTCCGAGCCCGGCAGATCGGTTTCCGTAACATAAGCCATCGCTGTCTCTAACACTTCGCGTAAAAAAAAGTCCGAGCCACATAGACACCCGCATTAATATACCAACCAGGGGCACCATACTCTTTTGCAACCTGGTCAGTCCACGCCTTAGCGTGAGACAGGTACTTATAGACTCTCTTTGATCTGGTTTTTGAGAACAGGAGCTCGCAGTTTTCCTCCTCCAGGCATCGAATTGCCTTCCTCGGGTCATCTCTGAGAACCGCATCGTTACTGTCGCAATAAAGAAGATATTCGGTTTTGCAGGCACCACTTTTAAGAAAGTTTAAAATAGCGCTAACTTTAACCGTGTGAATCCAAGGGCCGTTGATGGGGGGCCTCACCACGGTAAAATTTTCGATCCCTACATAACGGAGGCTTTGTTCCATTATCGGTTCAGATTCGTAATTGTGGACGAGGAGTATGGTCAACTCCGGCGGACAGCTCAATTTTCCTTTGACGTGTCCACAAATGAGAGGAAGGACAAGACCAGGGTGGTTTTCGGTAAGCTTGCGGCGGTGAATGATAACATGATCCCAGGTGCGCCTTTTACGGCACGCCCGGATTATGTCTTTTACCTTTTTAAAGGTTTTTTTCATAAGCACCTAACTCACAAGGAAGAAAGCAAAAAACTCTCCCGCAGCACACTCTAGTGACAAGAAGCACTAACTAAAAAAACTCCCTCCCCCCCCTTTTAGAAAATTTAATTTAAGGGATAAAGAGGCAGTTTTGGGAGTGAAAAAGCAGAAGGTCAAAAATCTGATAAATTACTTCAAACAATCAGGGTGGGGTCTCCCCACCGCTAACGGCAACGTTACCGGTCTGTGCATCCTCGACCGAAAAGGAATAGAGGGATTTTGACCAGGAATAATGCCATTTCGCTATGTATTCGTGTCCAGCCTCAGCCGTAAACTGAAGCTCTACGGGTCCAATGGAACCGCCTCCCGGACGATTATATTGAACCTTAACCGTGTGCGGGCCGGGAAGAATATCCGCTGAGTTTGCAGCAGAAAGCGTTTCTCCATCAACGGCAACTATATCGGCTCCCGCGAAAATGATCCGCCAAAGGTACCTCGTATATGTGCCCGCTGCTCAGGTGGCAGGTCAGGAGACACCAGTATTTTTTGTTCGCATCCGCCGCCGATAAGGGAAAGGAGCGCTACTAAAAAAGCTGTTATTAAACGCCTCTCATTCAACCATAGACTTTTCATCGCGATAACCCTTGGGGATATATAGTTTAAGAAGCAATTCGCCAGCCTTTTTTAATGCCTCCGGCAGCACACAAGTGCACGGTATTGCTTACCCCATTGCTTATTGATCGAATCCGAGGTGGACATAAGTTCTCTTTTTTTTACTCTTTCCACCGGTGGAAAATAAACTCAGCAAAGCGCTGCTTCCGTGGAGCCATACGGTAAAACACCAGAAGGAAACTGAGCAGACCGTTGCCGTAACTATAAAAGGGGACTGGTTCTCTGCCCCGTTCTTCCAATTTTAAAAGAAGATAATGGTGGAGGCGGGGGGAGTTGAACCCCCGTCCGAAAGCATTCAGCTCAGAGTATCTCCATACACAGTCTCGGTTTTATTAAGCACTTTTATACTCCCCGAGACGGGATGATAAAAGCGCTCATCCGGGTTGTTTTCGCCTCACACCATCCGGATACTGAAATGAGGCTATCCTGCTTATTCGACGCCTCTTCCCGCTCCACAGGAGAAAGCGAGAGAGACGGCAGCTGCGTTAAGCAGCTACGGCGTAATTATAATCATTGGCGATTATGTTTATTCTCACCAGTTTAACGAGATGGTGAAACCTCGGTATGCAACCCTGGCCTCAATTACCCCCGTCGAAGCCATTTCGCCCCCCTTTTTGTTTTTCCGGTAATAGTATAAAGCTTTTCTTCGAAAAATCAACCCCTCTTGCTTTTTTTTCTCAGTTCGGAGGCAGCTTCCCGTCTCAGGTCTTTCTTTTTTATATCCTCCCGTTTATCATAGAGTTTTTTCCCCCGGGCAAGCCCCATCTCGACTTTAACCTTGCCGTTGCGAAAATACATTTTCAGCGGGATAAAGGCATATCCCTGTTCCTTGGTCTTGCCAAAAAGTTTTTTTATTTCCTGCTTATGAAGCAGAAGTTTTCTTATGCGCAGCGGATCGTGCTGGCTGAAGCCCGCATGGGAGTAAGGGCTAATGTGCACATCGTGAAGAAACACCTCTCCGTTTTTAACCCGGCCGTAGCTGTCGGTAAGGTTCGCCTGTCCCTGGCGGCATGACTTTACCTCTGTCCCCGTAAGCACAATGCCCGCCTCATAGGTATCCTCGATCTGGTAATTAAAATGGGCTTTTTTATTTTTGCAGATCAGTTTAGTAAGGTCTTTCTTTTCACCCATGGGATCCTCCGAGCTGGCCGCACGCGGCCAAAATATCATTTCCACGGCTTTCTCGCACGATCGTGGTATACCCGTGAGAAACTAGGAAATCCCGAAAGGCAGCGATCGTCTCTTGCGCCGGCCTTTTAAAAGCAACTCCCGGATGCTCATTAAACGGAATCAGGTTTATTTTACACCGCAAGGGGCGTAAAAGGTCAACCAGTTTTTCCGCATCGCGTAACGCATCGTTCACCCCGGCAATAAGGATATATTCAAAGGTGATCCTTTTCCGATGGGGCAAGGGGTAGTCCCTTAAAACAGCGAGAAGCTCTTTAAGAGGATGCCTTCGGTTTATAGGCATGAGCAAATTCCGGGTCTCCTGATCCGCGGCGTTCAGCGATATTGCCAGATTAACCGGACTTTCTTTTCCGAGGCGCTTTAATTCCGGGATCAAGCCCGCGCTCGAGAGGGTAACCCGGCGATGGGAAAAATCCAACCCCTGGGGGTGAAAAATTATTTCCAGGGCCCTCACGGTATTTGCGTAATTATTCAAAGGCTCGCCCATTCCCATGAGAACAATATTTTTAATATTACCCTTGCCTCCCAAATGCGTCAAAACCGCGCCCACCTGGCCTACAATCTCAGCCGTGGTGAGGTTGCGGAGCAGCCCCCGTTTGCCGGTATAACAAAATCGGCATTTGAGCGCGCACCCGAGCTGCGTGGAAATACAAAGGGTAAAATGTCCCTTTTCCGGTATCACCACACTCTCGATCACCCCACCGTCTTCCAAGGGGAAAAGATATTTTTTAGTCCCATCCTCGCTCACCAAAACCTGGCTGAACCTTAAAGAGGATAGAGAAGCAACCTTTTTTAATTCCTCGCGCAAGGAAAAAGAAAGGTTGGTCATAGAATCAATTTCCGCCACCCCCTTCTGATAAAGCCACGACATTATCTGACCAGCTCGATAGGGCTCCCACCCGAGTTTTAAAACAAAGCCTTCGAAATCTGCGGGGCTTAAGCTTTTGAGATCAATTTTTTTCATTCTTATTGTCAGTTTTCTTTATTATAAAGTTTGTTATTTTAGCGGAAAGCCGCAGTAATTAAAACCATTACTTTGTAAAGGCGTCCCGTTACCTTCTACGCGAGCGTTTTTACTTGACAATAAGCACCTGAGTTAATAAAATGCTTTATGTTATTTAAGATAACGTGCCTTTCTTTTTCTCTATTTAACCTTTTGAAAAAATCGTTGGTTTAATCGGGGACAACGATGGATTAAATCAACCAAATCACAGGGATATAGCCATGGCCAATTTACATGATCTGTTGAAAGAAATGGTAAAAAGAGGAGCTTCAGATCTGCACATCACTATCGGAACCCCGCCTCAGCTCAGGGTCAACGGGGCCCTGGTGCCCATGGATGCTGCCCCCCTTAGCCCCAATGACACCAAACAGCTTTGCTTCAGTATTCTTACTGAATCCCAAAAACATAGGTTTGAAGAGGAACACGAGCTTGATCTCTCGTTTGGAGTAAAGGGGTTAAGCCGATTTCGGGCAAATATTTTTCTGCAGCGCGGAGCGGCGGCAGCTGCATTTCGTCTCATTCCTTATAAAATATTGAGCTTTTCAGAGCTTGGCCTCCCCTCGATTGTGGATGAACTGGTGCGGAAACCCCGGGGCCTTGTTTTGGTTACCGGGCCAACCGGGAGCGGAAAGTCGACTACCTTAGCCTCAATGATCGACAAAATTAATGGGGAAAGGCACGAACATATCATCACCGTTGAAGACCCCATCGAATACCTTCATAAGCATAAAGGATGCCTGATAAATCAGCGAGAAGTCGGGGCAGACACCAAAAGTTTCAAGAATGCCTTAAAATATATCCTTCGCCAGGATCCGGATGTGGTTCTGATTGGTGAAATGCGGGACCTGGAAACCATTGAAGCGGCCCTCATCATTGCGGAAACAGGTCATCTCGCTTTCGCCACGCTTCACACCAATTCTTGTGTCCAGACTATTAACCGGGTGATAGACGTATTCCCCTCCTACCAACAACCCCAGGTGCGCGCCCAACTTTCTTTTGTGCTGGAAGGGGTGTTATGCCAGACCCTCATCCCAAAATCAAACGGGACAGGCCGGGTATTAGGCCTCGAGGTTATGATTCCCAACCCGGCAATTCGCAACCTCATTCGTGAGGATAAAATCCATCAAATCTACTCTCAGATGCAGGTCGGGCAGACGAAGTTCGGCATGCAGACCATGAATCAGTCCTTGGCTTCCCTTTTTTTGCGAAAACTTATTTCTTTTGAGGATGCTCTCGGCCGAAGTTCTGATCCTGATGAACTCCGGCAGGTAATTAGCCAAGGGCAGGTTGGCCTTTCTGCGGGGATGGCCCCTCGGAAGCCAAGCCGGTAAGGCAGAAAAAAATTAACCCGTCAGTGTTACGCGACTCAATTTTTCTGGAAGGTGAAAAGGTAAAAGTTTCTAAAAAGAGGAGAACTTATGCCAGTATTTCTTTGGGAGGGTAGAGACCGAACTGGAGGTGTGAAAAAAGGAGAATATGAAGCTCCGAATGAAGCCGCAGTCCGTGTCTTCTTGCGAGAAATCCGGATAACGCCTACCAAAGTCAGTACAAAACAAAAAAGCTTTTTCACTGACCCATTAGGAGGCGCCCGGCAGCAAAAAATCAAAAATAAAGACGTGGTTATTTTTACCCGTCAATTTTGTACCATGATTGATGCGGGACTTCCTCTTGTTCAGGGTCTGGAAATTTTAGCCGCTCAGCAGGTCAATAAATCCTTCAAGCGTGTCCTCACGGATATTAAAGAGGCTGTCGAAGGGGGTTCCACGCTAGCTGATGCCCTTAGAAAACACCCCAGGGTTTTTGATGACCTTTATGTTAATTTGGTCGCGGCCGGAGAAGTAAGCGGTATTCTCGACACCATTCTGCAGCGGCTCGCTATTCACATGGAAAAAATCGCGGCCCTTAAAAGAAAAGTAAAAGGCGCCATGCTTTACCCCGCCATTGTTTTGACGGTAGCTGTGGGCGTTGTTGCCGTACTCCTTATTTTTGTTATCCCTATTTTTGCAAAAATGTTCTCTGAATTTGGCAAACAACTCCCCGCCTTTACCCAGATGGTTATTAATGTGAGCAATTGGTTTACCAAGGCGATAATTCCTATAATCTGTGCGCTTGCATTGTTCTCATTCCTTTTTGTCAAGTTTTACAAAACTCCAAAGGGCAAGCTGCTTGTCGATGGTCTTACCCTAAAATCCCCGATCATTGGCGACCTTGTCCGGAAAGTAGCCATCGCCCGGTTTACCAGAACATTGGGCACGATGATCAGCAGTGGTGTCCCTATCTTGGACGGCCTGGATATCGTGAGCCGCACTGCTGGCAACAAGGTGGTGCAAAATGCCATTGAGGCCACCCGAAAAAGCATTTCGGAGGGGAAAAATTTTGCTGAACCTTTAGCCACAACCGGCGTTTTCCCTCCTATGGTGGTCCAGATGATTGCGGTTGGGGAATCAACCGGAGCCTTAGATGCCATGCTCGGCAAAATCGCTGACTTTTATGATGAGGAGGTCGATACGGCGGTGGACGCCTTAACCAGTCTGATTGAACCTATTATGATATTGTTTTTAGGGGGTACGATCGGAACCCTGGTTATCGCAATGTATCTGCCTATCTTTACGTTGGCAAGCGCAATCGAGTAAACCTTTAATGCTTTGGTTTTGCCGCTTGCATAGGTTTGCAAAAATAACAGGATTTTTTAAAGTCGGATCGATTTTTTTGGGGACGTAAATTTTTCTCGAGCCGAGAAAAATGTGGTCTTTTTTCGAGAGCACAAATCCCCACAACCCTTTTCAGGAAACCCTTCCCGCTAACCTCCTGTAATACCTGTAATGCTTAAGGCATTTCCTTTGCCATGTGCTTCGCAATTGGTTCAAAAGAACTTTTTCTTGACTCTCTACGATGATTAGAATATGAGTAATTGTTTTAACTTTAAAAAGATTTCCCGATTTTTTTAGAAAGTTAGCTTACTTCAATGAGTAACATCCTTTTTCAGCAAAGAATCAAAAAATCCGAAGAATTGAAAAAAGAGGGAATAGACCTCTATCCCAATGCGTTCCGGGTTGATACTACTGTTTCCCAATTGCGGAAAATGTTTGGAGAAGTTGATGCACAAGCCTTAGAACAGGAAAAAGGGCCTTATTTTCTTGCTGGCCGGCTCATGGCAGTCCGGAATTTTGGAAAAGCTGCTTTTTTTCACTTCCAAGATCGGACTGGACGGCTTCAGGCCTTTATTCAAAAAGAATCAACTAATAATTTTTTTAATTTTTTTAGGGGGTTGGATATTGGTGATTTTGTTGGTGTCAAAGGAAAGCCATTTCGCACCAAGACCAACGAACTCACCATTCTGGCGGAAGAAATCTTTCTCCTTTCTAAATCTCTTCAGCCGCTACCGGAAAAATGGCATGGCCTTACTGATGTTGAGACCCGTTACCGACAAAGATACCTTGACTTAATCATGAACCCCGAAAGCAGACGGGTATTTGAACTGAGAAGCGCAACTATTCAAGCTCTCCGGAATTTCCTTCTTGCTCGTGGTTTCTTTGAAGTAGAGACCCCGATGATGCATCCTATTGCCGGAGGGGCAACCGCAAGACCATTTAAAACCCATCACCATGCTCTGGGAATAGACCTCTATCTGAGAATTGCTCCGGAATTATACCTCAAGCGACTGGTAATCGGTGGAATGGAAAGAGTATTTGAAATCAACCGAAGTTTTCGCAACGAAGGTATTTCCACCCAGCACAACCCGGAATTTACCATGCTCGAATTTTATCAAGCTTATGCCACCTATAAAGATCTCATGGACTTAACTGAACAGATGCTGGCTGAAGTGGTGAAGTCATTACTCGGAAGCCTCAGGTTATCCTACCAAGGGGAAACACTAGACTTTACTCCTCCCTGGAAACGGATGAGCTTAAGGGAGTCGCTTGCCGAAGTGGGCGGATTTAATTCAGAATTTTTGCAGGATCCGTTAAAAATGCGGAACTATCTGGAAACTCACTCTATTCCAATAACTGACAAGGAAAAGATCGGGAAACTCCATACCGACCTGTTTGAGGCCATCATTGAGCCTCAGCTGATCCAACCAACGTTTGTCATTAATTATCCGGTAGAGGTCTCGCCTCTTTCCCGGCGGCGGGATGAGGATCCTTCTGAGGTTGAACGTTTCGAACTTTTCATTGCCGGCCGAGAAATTGCAAACGCCTTCTCTGAGCTCAATGACCCGAATGATCAAAAGGAACGTTTCTTAAAGCAACTGGAAGAACGAGAAAAAGATGCGGATATTCCTCCCGAGATTGATGAAGATTATATTCTCGCCCTTGAATACGGAATGCCGCCAACCGCTGGTGAGGGTATCGGGATTGATCGTCTGGTGATGCTTTTAACCGATTCCCCTTCAATCCGGGATGTCATTTTATTTCCCCTTTTACGACCGGAGCTAAAGGGTTAAAAATGAAGTTTGAATTATTCGTTAGCCTGCGCTATCTGATGGCAAAACGGAAACAAGCATTTTTTTCTATTATTACCATTATTTCTATTATCAGCGTTGCCATTGGAGTAATGACCCTTATCACTGTTTTGGGAGTCATGAGCGGATTTGAAAACGACCTGAAAGGAAAAATCCTCGGCACGAATGCCCATATCCGGATATTTAAGTTTGACAAGGGCATCGAGAACCACCCTTACGTATCCTCTCAGGTTGCAAAGGTCACGGGAGTTGTGGCCACGACCCCTTTTATCTATTCTGAGGCTATGCTTTCCTCGGAGGCCGCTGTTTCCGGTATTGTTCTCCTAGGAATCAATCCGGAGACAGTTGCGAAGGTGACCAAATTAAAACAAAACCTTATCAAGGGAAACCTCGATAATCTCACGCATCCCGGTCTTCCCGCCTTACCCCTTCATGCTCCCAACCTGCCGGGAATCTTTATCGGAAAAGAATTGGCAAAAATTTTCGGCCTCTCTTACCTCGATGAAGTTACCGTAATTTCTCCTTTGGGCGAGCAAACCCCCATGGGGATGGTGCCGAAGATGAAAAAATTCCGGATCGTTGGTATTTTTGATTCTGGAATGTATGAATACGACAGTAAATGGGCTTACATCTCTCTTCCTGCCGCCCAACAATTCTTTCACATGGGAGAGGCAGTTAGCGGAATTGAGGTGAAAGTTTCCAATCCTTATGAAGCCCATTCCATTGCCGAAGCTATTGAGAAAAAATTGGGGTTTTCTTACCAGGTGCGCGATTGGATGGAAATGAACAAAAATCTGTTTTCCGCCCTCCGGATAGAAAAAATTATCATGTTTATTATCCTCGTCCTTATAATTCTGGTAGCCTCCTTTGGCATAATCAGCATATTGATTATGGTGGTGATGGAAAAAATCTCAGACATTGCGATCATGAAAACTATGGGGGCAAAGGCTTCGAGCATCATGAGAATATTTATGATTGACGGCCTGGTGATAGGGATTTTCGGGACGTTACTGGGAACAATCGGGGGGCTTTCTTTGGGGAAAAATATCCAGGCAGTAGCCAATTTGCTTGAAAAACGTTTTCATATTAATGTATTTCCTCCGGATATTTATTATATTGATAAGATCCCTTTTCAAATTAACTCTACTGATATCACGCTGATTATTGTTATAACCCTGACCGTAAGCTTTTTTGCAACGGTTTTTCCCTCCTGGCAGGCCTCCCGGCTCGATCCCGCTGAGGCCCTGCGCTACGGATAAGGACGAGAAGAGGAAATCAGGTGGAAACAAAAACACCACTTATTGCGATCCACAATGTTTGGAAAACTTATGGAAATGGTCAAAAGCAGGTCAGTGCTTTACGGGATATAAGTTTTGATATTTATGAACAAGAGTTTTTATCTATCGTTGGAACTTCGGGAGCAGGGAAAAGCACCCTTCTCCACGTGTTAGGAACCCTCGATCGGCCTTCACAAGGAGAGGTCGTTTATCGAGGAAAAGATGTTTTTTCCTGGAATGATAAAGGGTTAGCTCAATTCAGGAATCAAAAGATTGGCTTTGTGTTTCAGTTACATTATCTTCTTCCGGAATTTTCTGCTTTAGAAAATACCATGATGCCGGCACTTATTCGAGGAATAAAAAACCGCGAAGCCAAAGAAAAAGCGGAAACCATTCTCCTTAAAATGGGTCTTAAAGAAAGAATTCACCATAAACCAGGCGAACTTTCCGGAGGTGAACAACAAAGAGTGGCAATTGCCCGGGCTCTGGTGCTGAAACCTGAAATTATCCTGGCTGATGAACCAACCGGCAACCTCGATTCAGAAACCGGGAAATTAATTTTTGACCTCCTCTTTAAATTAAATGTTGAAGAAAAAATCGTGATGGTGGTAGTTACCCATAACGAAAGTTTAGCGAGCCAAACCCCTCGCTTAATTACTTTGAAGGATGGAATAAAAATTGGGGATGCGTACCCCGTAAAAGGAGAAGCATGAAAAAAATAGTCATCTTCATAGCCGTCATTTTCCTTGTAACCGGCGCACACGTTTCGCTCTGGGCTTCGGAAGAAAGGGTTGTGACTGTTTTAGTTGCTCCTTTCCAAGTTCAGAGTCAGGAACCCTTAGGCTATGTTACCCAGGCCTTTCCCCACCTGCTTGCCTCACGACTCGATGCAGAGGAAGGCATAAAAACGATCGATGAGTCAGTTGTTTTGGGGGCTTTAAAAAAGTTAAAAATCAACACCCTGGATGAGAAAAACGCGCGAACGGTGGGAATGGAAACCGGGGCAGATTGGGTTATCTTCGGCACGATCATTAAAATAAATGATTCTATAACCTTAGATGCCACGCTCGTTGGCATCTCAGGCAATAAACCAACCTTCTCAGAGTCATACCAAGAAAATTCTTTAAAAAGAGTTATTGATGGGGTCGGAGTTTTAGCAAAGCGGGTAAGCAATAAGATTTTGGGCAAAGTCATTGTTGTGGATATCGCTGTCAAGGGAAACCGGATGCTTGAAGATGCTGCTATCCTCGACCAGGTTAAAACCAAAGTGGGTGATGTCTATTCTCCCGAAAAGATTCAGGCGGATATCCGCGCTATTTACAACATGGGTTTCTTTAACGACATTAAAATTGACAGCACTGATGAGCCTTCGGGCAAAAAAATTATTTTTGTCGTAAAGGAAAACCCGGAAATTGCCAAAATAAAAATCACCGGAAATAAAGATATAAGCGCATCGGACATCGAAAAAGAAATTGATATCAAGCCGCATACGGTCCTGGATTACAACAAAGCAAAGGCGAATGCCTTAAAGATAAAAAAATTCTATGAGGGAAAAAGTTACAATAATACTTTAGTGGAATACAAAACCGAGGAAGTGGGCCCCGAACAAACTGCGCTGGTGTTTCAAATTGTGGAACACCATACAATGAAAATTAAAAAAGTTAAAATTACGGGAAACAAAAAACTGAAGGCTGATGACATTAAAAGCGTGATGGAAACCCGAGAAAAAAACCTTCTTTCTTTTATTTTTAACACCGGAGTATTTAAAGAAGATGCGCTTAAGGTCGACCACGATCGAATCGTTGCCTATTACTATGACTTCGGATACCTGGATGTTAAGGTGGGAGAACCAGAAGTAACCCATGATGAAAAATGGTTCTACATCACGATCCCCATTGAAGAAGGTGAACAATACCGCTTAAGCGACGTTAAAATCGGGGGTGAGGTCGTCGAAACGAAACCGCCCCTTCAGAAGCAGATAACGGCCATCAAAGGTGAGGTCTTTAGTCGCCAAAAAGTCCAAAAGGACATCTCGGCCATCACTGACGCATATGGAGAGTTTGGGTATGCTTTTGTGGACATCACGCCTCTGACGAAAATAAACGCTGACAATAAAACCGTTGACCTGACCTATGATATCTCCAAAGGGAAGGAAATTTATTTTGAAAAAATAAAAATAACGGGAAACACAAAAACCCGGGATAAAGTAATCCGGAGGGAACTCCGGATAAAGGAAGCAGACCTTTATAACAACAAAAAGCTCAAAAAAAGCAAAGAACGGTTAAACAATCTGGGATACTTTGACGAGGTAAAGATAAATACTCAAAAAGGAAGTGAACCGAACAAAATGAATGTGGATGTCAATGTAAAAGAAAAATCCACCGGTATGATCAGCGCTGGCGCGGGGTATAGTTCAACAGAGAGTATCATGGGTATGTTTCAAATCTCTCAGCGCAATTTTCTGGGACTGGGCTTGCAGGCCACAGCGATGGCGCAAGTGGGACATTACCCCGCCTATCGACTCGCCCTCACCCAGCCCTATCTTTTTGACAAGGAAATTTCTGTCGGGTTTGACATCTTCATGATGGATCAGTATTATGAGTATTTTACCGCTCAGAACACCGGCCTCACCTTAAGCCTTGGCTTTCTCCCGTTCAAAGATAATGAAAACGTTAACCTTGCCTTTCAATATGGTTATTCACAGTCGAAGATTAAAGATATTGACTCTTATGTTGATACTACCCTTCCTCCTCCTCCGGGTTATCCGACTACTCCGCCATGGGTTCCCGCGGATGGCTGGTGGGTATACAAAGTCGATCGCGACATTTACGATGCCAAGCAAGCAGGTGCGGTCGATATCAGCGCCCTAACCGCGATTTTATCCGAGAATACCATTGATGACCGATTTTATCCCATGCACGGCTCATCGAATTCCATCTCCCTTTCAATTGCTGGTTTAACGGGCGAGAAATTTACCAAAGGCATTGCAGATTCACGCTGGTACTTTCCCTTTAAGTGGGGGACGGCTTTTTCGGTGCATGGGTCAGCAGGGTATGTCCTGGCTTACGGAGGAGATGAAGTGCCGGTGTTTCAGCGGTTTTTCCTGGGCGGCCTGGACTCCCTCCGGGGCATGAAAGACCACGAGGTTGGCCCTCAAGGGCAAAAGGGTTGGCTGCCCGGAGTGTATCAGAGCTACAATAACGGAACCACTACCATGCCGTTACCCGTTTACCTAGATGGATCAGCATGCGTTGGAGGGGACAAGATGGCGTTTTGCCAGTTTGAATATCTCTTTCCGCTCATCCCGCAAGCAAAAATAAGAGGGGTGGTGTTTTCCGATTTGGGTGATGCCTGGGGAGGAACGTGGGCTAAGACCGGTAGGGACTTTGACCTCCGTGAGGACGTGGGGATTGGGATCAGGTGGAACTCTCCGTTTGGACCTCTTCGGGTAGACTGGGGACTCAACCTAAGCCCGAAGAATGGTGAGAGTGGAAGTAATTTTGGATTCTCCGCGGGCGCGGGATTCTAATCCCTTAAAGCAATTAAAGAAAAGGTGCATTGATTTACCCCGTTAAAAAGGCCCCATGCGGAAGCGCGGAATAAAATTAAGGATTCTTATGCTTTTTCACACGGGGCATTACCCCGTGTGAAAATTTCTAACGGGGTTTACCAACAGTTAATTTCATCAAAGGAAGGAGCAAAAGTATGTCAAAAAAGATCATTGCCATTGTTGCTGCATTATTTTTTCTTTCCCTCACATCCCTCGGAATAGCACAGCAACAAATTAAATCAGCCACTTTAAAAGTAGGCTCCGTTGACATTCAGAAAGCCCTCAACACCTGTGAAGCAGGCAAGGCTGCCGCTGCTAAATTGAACAAGGCGTTGGAGGATGCGAAAAAAAAGTACGAATCGCAAGGACAGACGCTGCAGAAAGAACAGGAGGGCCTCCAGCGGCAAGCGTCGGTTCTTGATGAGCAGGTGTTTAAAGATAAAGTAAGAGATTTTCAGGGCAAGGCTCGTGAGTGGGACAGATTCCGCCAGGATATAGAGGCGGATATCAAGCAGCAACACAATGAGATCGTGGATAAAATTTCCAAGGAACTCATCGCAATTACCGAACAGGTTGGCAAAGAAGGCGGCTTTACCCTCGTGCTTGAACGAAGCCTCGTGCCGTATATAGATCCCACGCTCGATATTACTGATGAAGTTGTAAAACGAGCCAATCAAAAATCCGGCGTTAAACCTTCAGCAAAATAAAGGCGAGAAAAAAGACCGTGGAGAAAACACTCGCCGAATTAGCGCAGCTCTTTGGGGGGAGGGTTGTCGGGGATGGCGCAATAAAAATTAAAGGATTAGCTAGCATATCCGAGGCTCAGGAAGGGCATATCACCTTTCTTGCTAACCCCAAATATCGCTCCCAGCTTTCAAAAACCCGGGCATCGGCAATCATTGCCTCGGAAGTGATCGACGAGGTGAAGACCCCTTTTCTGATTGCTTCTAATCCGTATCTCGCCTATACGAAGATCGCCCAGCTATTTTTTCTTAAACCTTACGAATCAAAAGGGATAAGCAATGAGGCAATCATTTCTCCCACCGCTCGCATCGGAAAAGATGTCACCATTGCTCCCTTGGTTTATGTGGGAGAAAATGTCGTTATCGGAGATCGCGTCACCCTTTATCCGGGAGTATATATTGGTGATGATGTAAAAATTGGCGATGATGTGATCTTTTACCCACATGTAACCATCCACCGCGACTCCTTCATCGGCAATCGGGTTATCTTTCATTCGGGGGTGGTCATCGGCGGTGATGGTTTTGGATACGCGCAAGAAAAGGGAAGATACGTAAAAATTCCCCAGGTAGGGGGCGTTCATATTGATGATGATGTTGAAATCGGTTCCAACTCTACGGTTGATCGGGCTGCTTTAGGAAAAACATGGATTAAACGAGGGGTAAAAATTGATAACTTAGTCATGGTAGCCCATAATGTCGTCGTGGGAGAAGATACGGTGATTGTGGCGCAATCAGGGATTGCCGGGAGTTCGAAACTAGGCAATAACGTTATTCTGGCGGCGCAGTCAGGGGTTGCTGGACATTTAAATATTGGTGATGAGGTAATCGTCGGCGCCCGGGGAGGAGTAAGTCGAGACATCTCCCCCAAAACCATGGTCTCCGGAGCGCCTGCTATTCCCCATCGAGATTGGCTTAAGGCAGTGACGCTATTCAGTCGCTTTCCAGAACTATACGAAGAGTTTAAGGGGATAAAGAAAAAGGTTGAGGCTTTGGAAAACCAATTAAAAAAATTGGAGGGGGCATGATCGATATTAATGCTATCTTAAAAATTCTTCCCCATCGTTACCCTTTTATTTTGGTTGACCGGGTCCTTGAACTCGACCCCGGAAAGCACATCGTGGGCATAAAAAATGTCACTATTAATGAACCCTTTTTTCAAGGCCACTTTCCCGGATTCCCGATCATGCCTGGTGTCCTGATCGTTGAAGCTATGGCACAAACTTGGGGGGTCTGTGTTTTCGCGCTTAAACCCGAAATTGCGCAAAATAAAAACCTGTTTTTTTCCGGCATAGACAATGCTCGTTTCCGCAAACCGGTTGTCCCTGGAGACCAGCTGCGCCTTGAACTGAATTTAATAAAACAAAGAGGTATCTTGTGGAAGTTTAAAGGCATTGCTGCGGTAGGCGGAGAGCGGGTTGCTGAAGCTGAACTGCTGGCCTCAGTAATTGATAAAGACCCTCCCCCACAAATAACCAGAGAAAACAATCAAGAAGAATCCGATCAGACTTAAATTTGAGAAAGAGGAAGTGAATGATTCATAAAACCGCTATTATTGAACCAGGAGTCGAATGCGGTGAAGGGGTGGAAATAGGGGCGTATTCAGTCATTGGTTCTCAAGTAACAATCGGAGCCCATACTAAAATTGCCTCCCATGTGATTATCAAAGGCCCTACCCACATTGGCGAGCGGTGTACCATTTTTCCTTTTTCTTCTCTGGGAGATATCCCCCAAGATTTAAAATACAAGGGAGAAGAAACCAAACTCATTATTGGAGATAATAATGTGATCCGGGAATATGTTACCATTAACCGGGGCACAGAAGAAGGAGGAGGAAAAACAGTTATTGGAAATAATAATTTTCTCATGGCTTATTCCCACATTGCCCATGACTGCACTATTAGCAATTTTGTGATCATGGCCAATTCAGCCACTCTGGCCGGGCACATTAAGATCGAGGACTATGCGGTCATTGGAGGACTTGTCGCTATCCATCAGTTTGTTAAAGTGGGACGTAACGCTTTTATCGGCGGCTGCTCCGCAATCCCTCAAGATGTTCCTCCCTACTGCTTGGCAGTCGGTAACCGGGCTCGCCTTTATGGTTTGAATCTTACGGGCCTTAAGCGGCACAATTTTTCTCCTCAGACCCTGAGAAATCTCAAGGACGCCTATCGGATCATTTTTCGTTCTGGTTTGACATTAAAAGAAGCACTCCAGCAAGTTGAGCAAAAGATAACAAACTCTCCTGAGGTAAACCATTTCATTGAATTCATCAAAAAATCTAAACGAGGAATTATCCGCTAATTCGTTTGCCCGTTTCGGCCTCATTGCCGGCACCGGACGGTTTCCCTTGCTTTTCGCCCAGTCTGCTAAAAATCACGGTGTGGAAATCATCGCTGTCGCCCATAAAGGCCAGACCCTTCCGGAATTGGGAAGTTTGGTTAAAAAAATTTACTGGATCAAGGTTGGGCAGCTGGGGAAGCTGATCAACATATTAAAAACAGAAGGGATAAAAGATGCTGCCATGGTAGGCGGGATAACGAAAACCATCATGTTCTCCAATGTGGTCCCAGACTTCCAGGCCATCTCCTTGGTAGCAAAACTGAGGACATTGAATGATGATGTGCTTTTGCGGGCGGTCGCAGAGGCAATCGAGAAAGAGGGCATTACTATTCATGGCTCAACGATTTTCCTTGACGAGCTTTTAAGCCCTCCGGGGTGTTTAACGAAGAAGGTTCCCGATAAAAAAGAAATGAGGGATATTGAATTCGGCTGGGAAATCGCCAAAGCGATCGGGAAGCTTGATGTTGGGCAGACCATTGTCGTTAAAGATCAGGTAGTGCTCGCGGTAGAGGCCATTGAAGGAACGGATGAAGCTATTCGAAGGGCAGGAACCTTGGGGAAAAAAACCGGTTTAGTGGTCATTAAAGTAAGCAAGCCACAACAAGATCTGCGCTTTGATGTTCCGGCCATTGGCCCAGGAACCATCACCACCATGCAGGAAGCAGGGGCCAAAGTCTTAGCTATCGAAAGCGAAAAGACCCTTCTGATTGATAAGGAAGAATTGATCAAGGCGGCAAATAAGGCGGGTATTATCATAGTCGCTCGATAATGATGGTTAGTTGTCCGTTTTTCGATCGGTGTTCATTTTTTGAACAACACCTGCGAGCAATCAGCAACCCGTAAAAAACATTTTTAAATACGTTGTATGACTAAGATAATCATCAATGCATCATAAGCAAGGGCAAAAACCATGGCAAAATTAAACGTGGGTGTAGTAGGCACAGGGTATTTCGGAAAATTTCACGCGGAAAAATATACCCAAATCCCCGAAGTAAGTCTGGCTGGTGTGCTGGATATTAACCCGGAGCGCGCTCGGGAAGTTGCAGAAAAAAATCAGGCCAAGCCTTTCTTTGATCCAAAACAATTTTATGACAAGGTAGAAGCAGTGAGTATCGCTGTCCCCACGCCGCTCCATTATGCCATCGCTGCCGAGTTTCTGAAGCGGGGAATCCATGTTCTGTTAGAAAAACCGATAACCTCTAAAGTTAGTGAAGCCAGAAAGTTGGTGGAGCTCGCGCAAGCGAAAAATCTTATTTTTCAAGTGGGCCATCTCGAAAGGTTTAACCCCGCGCTAACCCCTTTGCGATCAACCCTGATTAATCCCCGGTTTATCGAATCGCATCGCCTCAGGTCGTTTATTGAACGAGCGATTGATGTTGATGTGGTCATGGACCTTATGATCCACGATATCGACATCATCTTAAGCTTGGTGAAGGCAGAGGTAAAAGAAATTCGCGCCACGGGGGTTCCGGTAATTTCTTCCCACGTCGACATTGCCAATGCCCGAATAGCTTTTCAAAATGGATGCGTCGCCAATGTCACCGCCAGTAGAGTTTCCCTTAAGTCTATGCGTAAAATTCGTATCTTCCAGCCAGATGCCTACTTTTCCATTGACTTTGCCACACGGGAGGTCTCTATCCACCGCAAAGAGCCTGCTCCCCAGGGCGCTTTTTTCCCAAGAATTGTAGAAGAGAAATTTTCTTCCCCTGAATATGACGCCCTCCAGTCGGAAGTTCAAGCCTTTGTCAATTCAGTCCTCACCAAAACCCCCCCCGTAGTAACAGGCATGGATGGGCTCAAGGCATTAGAGGTTGCCCGCGAGATTCATAAACAGATTGGAGTGTGAAAGAACATTGGGAATAACGTCTGGGAAAAAAATCCTGATGATCGCAGGTGAAGCCTCGGGTGATCTCCATGGTTCTCATCTGGTAAAGGAGATGCTTTCTTTAGACCGGAGCCTTCAGTTTTATGGGGTCGGGGGCGAAAAGATGAGGAATGAGGGAGTTGCATTAATTGCCGACAGTAAAGAGATGGCAGTTGTGGGTATCACTGAGGTCATTTTAAAGCTTAAAAGTATCTACCAGATATACCGGAAACTTAAAAATTCACTGACCGCTAATTCTCCCTCCCTGGTGATCCTTATTGATTATCCCGACTTTAATCTTCGTTTTGCCCGGGAAGCAAAAAAGAAAAATATCCCCATCGTATATTATATTAGCCCACAAATTTGGGCGTGGCGGAAAGGGCGAATTAAGAAGATCGGTCGGCTAATAAAAAAAATGATTGTGATTTTCCCTTTTGAAAAAAAAATCTATGAAGAAGCAAACATAGATGTAGATTTTGTAGGACATCCGCTCTTAGACTCAATCCGGTCGCAATTTTCCCGTGAGGAAGCGTTTCAAAAATTCTCGCTCATCTCTGGGGTTACAACTATAGGTCTGCTGCCTGGAAGCCGAATGAATGAAGTTAAGCATCACCTTCATCCGATGATAGAAGCTATTCCTTTAATTTCAAAGCAAATAAACCCGGTGCAGTTTATCATTCCGGTTGCTCCAGGACTCGATTTGGGAGAAGTTCAAAACTTAGTGGGTAGTAGTAAGCACGAAAACATTCGAGTGGTAGAAAACAATATTTATGATGTCATGCGAATTTCTGACGTCGTTATAGTCGCTTCCGGCACTGCAACCGTAGAGGCGGCCATAATGGGTGCTCCTATGATTGTGGTTTATCGGGTCTCGCCGCTTACCTACCTGCTCGGGAAACTGTTGATAAAAGTAAAAAACATTGGTATGGTAAATATTATCGCCGGAAAAACAGTTGTTCCAGAGTTGATTCAAAAAGATGTAACTCCAGACAAAATAGCCAGTGCTGTTCTCCAGATACTTAAAAACCCGTCCAAACAGGAAGAGATAAAAAAAGAACTCAGAAGCCTTAAAGAAAAAATCGGAAATCCGGGAGCATCTTCCCGAGCTGCTCAAATCATCATCAGTTTTCTTCAAAGGTACGCTTATAATGGAAAACTATAAACGCCTCCTCCGCTACGTTAAGCCTTACTTGCCCAAGCTCTTAATCGCCATGGTCTTTATGGGGATTTATTCTGCGACTTCTGGCGCTTTAGCGTATTTAATGAAACCGGCGATTGATGGCGTTTTTATCAAAAAAAATGTTCTGATGTTAAAACTGATTCCCTTCGCCATTATTGGAGTGGTAATTATAAAAGGAATCGCCGACTATTTACAGGCCTACTTCATGACCTTTGTGGGTTTAAGTGTGATTCGCAACATCCGGGACGAGCTTTATTCCCACCTCCAAAGGCTCTCCATCTCTTTTTTCACCAAAACCCCGACCGGCGCCCTGATTTCCCGGATTACCAGTGATGTCAATCTTGTTCAGTCCGCGGTTTCGGACACCATCACCAGCGTAGTTAAAGATTTCTTCACCCTCATCGCTCTCACCGGTGTCGTATTTTATCAAGACTGGAAAATAGCTACCATGGCACTCTGTGTGTTTCCGTGGGCTATCATTCCCATGCAGAAATTCGGCAAGAGAGTCCGCAAATTTTCCTTTAAAGGACAGATAAAAATGGCGGACATCTCCATCCACCTCCATGAAACCATCACCGGCCATCGGATTATCAAGGCCTTTGGCATGGAAGAGTATGAAATCCAACGTTTTGCCGAAGAAAATAAAAAATTTTTTCGTAACATGCGGAAACGAGTGTTGGCACGGGCCTTATCTTCCCCAATCGTTGAAACGTTTGGAGTGGTAGCCATGTCTTTATTCATCTTCTATGGAGGCTTCCGAGTCATCAGAGGAGAACTAACCACCGGGGGTTTCTTCATGATTATGGCTGGCTTGGCAATGTGCTATCAGCCGGTCAAAGGGCTCAATAAGTCCAACCAAAGCATTCAGGAAGGCATGGCCGGTGCCGCCCGAATTTTTGCTATCCTTGATACCAAACCGGACATTGTTGATCATCCTGAAGCACGAGAACTCCCTTCAATCAAGTCCGGCATAGAATTTAAAAACGTTTGGTTTAAATACGAAGAAGATTGGGTACTAAAAAATATTAACCTTAAGGTCACGGTGGGCGATATCATTGCTTTAGTCGGCCCGAGTGGAGCGGGGAAGACCACCCTGGTTAACCTTCTCCCCCGTTTTTATGATATTCAGGAGGGTCAAATTCTTATTGATGGTCAAGACATCCGGAAAGCAACCATCGCCTCACTCAGGGATCATATCGCCCTGGTCACCCAGCAAACCATCCTTTTTAACGATACCATAAAGTATAACATCAGTTATGGTAAGGCAGCAAATGATGAGCAAAAAATTATTGCCGCGGCAAAGGCTGCTAATGCACATCATTTTATCCAGAACTTCCCTCAGGGGTATAATACCATTATCGGAGAACAAGGCGTAAAACTCTCCGGAGGAGAAAAGCAGAGAATAACCATTGCCCGCGCTATTTTAAAAAATGCGCCGATCCTCATCTTGGACGAGGCAACATCTTCGCTTGACAGCGAATCAGAATTAGAAGTGCAAACCGCATTAGAAAACCTGATGCAAAACCGCACTACCTTCGTGATTGCTCATCGTTTATCAACGATTAAGAAAGCAAACAAAATTATTGTCTTTACAAACGGAGAAATCGTCGGGGAAGGAACCCATGAGGAATTACTTAAAGACAACCTGGTTTATAAGAAGCTCTATGCGACCCAATTTCTGGGATATGTGTCAAAGCCCGCTGAAACAATAGAACCAATCACCTTGAGGACAAGGCACAGACTTCAACCACGATCCTCTAAACTTACCATCTTTTAAACCAATCGCATGGCAAAAAAAACATTTAAATCTAAAGTATACACTGTTGGACTGAAAGACTACATCGTTTATTTTTTCGAACGTCTTTTCTTAGCGTTTTTTATTTTTTTTACGCGGTTTATCCCGATCAAATGCCTTTACCCCGTAGCAGCCCGGATTGGGAAAAGAGGTGCAGTGCTTTCTCCTGCTTATAAAAAACGGGTATTTGGAAACCTTAATCTGGCTTTTGGAAAAGAAAAAAAGTTTAGGGAGAAGTTAGCGATTTATCAGGGCTCTACGATCAATACCATCAAAAATTATTTCGAAATGCTCTCTGCCATCAACACAGCAAATAAAAACTATCTTAACAGCGCAATCCAGATTGAAGGAAGGGAGAACCTGGAGGCCTCACTCAAAAAAGAGAAGGGGGTTATTGCCATTGGAGGACACGTTGGAAGCTTCTCCCTTGTCGGAATCAAGATGCAAGAACAAGGTTTTCCATTCCATACGGTAGCGCGCGGGATCACTGATCCTTTACGAAGAAACGTTTATGAAAAATACCGTCGAAAACAAGGCCAGCCATTCATCTATACCCGCACCTCTCGGGAAGCATTTAATATGACCTTGCAAATTCTTAAGAAAAACGAAATCATTTTTCTCATCACCGATGAAAACCGGCGCTTTGGCGGGGTTTTTGTAAATTTTTTTAATCATCTAGCCTCAACGACCCCGGGCCCAGCGCTTCTCCATCTTCGCACGGGTGCGGATATTATCCCGATTGTTTTGCTCCGCAACCCGGATAATACCCATAAACTGATTATTGAGCCACCCCTGGTGTTCTCTTATAAAGGAAATCATGAGGAGGACGTGAAGGAGATCACCCAGGTGATTACCCAAAAGATCGAGGAGTACGTCTGCAAATATCCTACCCAGTGGACGTGGACTAACCGGCGTTGGCGCACCCGCCCGGCTGAAGAAAAAGCAAAAGGAAAAGCTGATCATGCGTATCGACGCTATTGAACCACTGCCTTTGATGAGTTAAGAGATAGGAGGGTTTGGTCATGTCTTATTTCCGCTGTCAAACCTCCTTGCCAAAAAATGAGAGAGAAAATTATTGTGACTACCAGCATATATAGTGACTTCCCATCAAGAAGTATTAAAGCTTCTTGACCGCCACCAACCATGATGCCCCGTATGACACCGTTACTATCCAAAAGGTTTGTAAAAAGCATCAGACAAGGAAAAGGCCAAATATTCATTGCGCCGTCGAACGGTCACATCCTAACGACCCAAAAAGACCTTTTGGCAGCCTTGATCAGCCGCAAAGGCCATACCCTTTTTTAGCCCGCATCCCTAAGCAGTATTTTCACCTTTCCAATATCAAACTGGTGCACGAGAACGATGAATTTTTTATTTACCGGGTTATAAGGCGGTGCAATTTAAATAACAGGGTTTACCTATTTCGCTGAAATGTTTTCCCATATTGCCTGCAACCCCAAGAGATAGCTATTGGCCCCAAAACCAGAAATTACTCCAAGCGCTATCGGGGCGGTTAAAGATTTTTGGCGAAATTCTTCCCGGCGATAAATATTTGAAAGATGAACCTCCACGGTAGGAATTTTTGCAGCTGCTAACGCATCCCGAATAGCAATACTGGTGTGGGTGTACGCAGCGGGGTTGATTACCATAGCATCAACGGCCCCCTTTGCTTCCTGAATTTTGGTCACCAATTCCCCTTCATGGTTAGACTGATAGACTTCCACCACGAATCCTTTTTCTTTAGCAAACTTTTTAATCCGCTTATTAATCTCCGCCAACGTGAGATCTCCATAAATTTCATTTTCCCGGCTTCCCAAAAGATTAAGGTTGGGACCATGAAGCACTAAGATTTTTTTCACTTCTTTTTCCCTCCCGGTTTTCTCTTAAAAATTTTTTAATCTTTCCACATAGTGCTGATAATGAGAACGGATCTCTTCGATCGAGTCGCCTCCAAACTTTTCCAAAAAAGCCCGCGCTATCTCAAAGGCAACCACTGATTCTCCAATCACCGCCAGAGACGGGACGCGGCAAATGTCTGAGCGCTCCACTGCCGCTTCCACTGGCTCTTTACTCACGAGGTCCACTGACTTTAAAGGTTTCATGAGCGTCGATATAGGCTTCATCGCGCACCTAACCACTAATGATTCTCCATTAGTGATCCCTCCTTCGATTCCTCCGGCATTGTTGCTTTTGTGAAAAAATCCCCATGACCTCTTGTCCCCAGAGGGTGTCTCATAAAATATTTCATCATGCACCTGCGAACCAAATCGCTTTGCACTTTCAAAACCAAGTCCGATTTCCACTCCTTTTACTGCCTGAATACTCATGAGCGACTGCGCTATTCTCCCGTCCAGTTTTCGGTCCCAATGGACATGACTCCCCAGTCCGGGAGGAAGGCCGATGACAACGATTTCTGCTACACCACCTAAAGTATCACCTTTTTGCTTGGCTTCATCAATCCGGGTTTTCATCTTTCTGTTCTGCTTTTTCATCCGCACAACGCAGTTCGGAGTTTTCTGCCCGGGAAACAATTTCAATAAAAGGCATTCCTGAGTAATCCGCTTCAATCCCTCCAATTGATTTAGTATAAGAGTAAAAACTGATAGTAAACGCCTGAAGAAAAGCTTTACATACAGCCCCTACCGCAACCCGGGCAGCAGTCTCCCGCGCGCTCGACCGCTCTAAAATATTGCGCACATCTTTTTGATTATACTTGAGTGCCCCAGCTAAGTCAGCATGGCCTGGCCGCGGACGCGTAACCCATAAAGCCTCATTTTCATCTTCCTTGTTGAGGGACATCTTTACTTGCCAGTTGACCCAATCCTTATTGGAGATAACAAGACAAAGAGGAGAGCCCAGCGTCTTTCCCCACCGCACCCCGGCAGTGATTTCTACTTTATCCTCCTCAATCTCCATCCGCCCGCCCCGACCGTAGCTTACTTGCCTTCGCCTCAGGTCACAATCAATATCTTCTGGCTGCAAGAGTATTCCCGCCGGAAGTCCTTCAATAATCACCGATAGGGATTTCCCATGAGATTCACCCGCGGTAAGAAATCGTAGTATATCCATTTGTTCTTTTTCTACTCCCGTATTCCGCATCACGTGCGAAATTAACATCTACTGTAAGTGACGTTTTGTAAAAAAAGTGCACCCCCATAGTGAAAGGTGCATTTTTTTATAATGCCATAATGTCTCCCATCAACTTATCGGGGTAATCACCATATCCGGTGATTTCTTCGGGATTGTGATAATCGTTGGGGTAATAAATATGATCATTTCGGTTTTTTGTCTCGACTTGGCGGTGCCTTTAAAAATAAAGTTTAAAATTGGTATCCGGCCAAAAAAAGGAACACTGTTACGGATATCACGATTGGTGTCTTCATAAATACCGCCGATCACGACAGTATCCCCGCTTCGAACTAAAACCTTGGTTATCGCTTTTCGGGTATCAATGCCCGGTTGCCCGCCAGCACCAGTCAAGGCTGATACCTGATCCTTTTTAGCCTCAATATCCATCATGACGCTCCCGTCCGGCGTTACATGGGGAACAACCTTCAAAGAAAGAGTCACTTTCTTAAATTGGGTAGTGGCCAAATTGCTTGTAGTGGACGCAGTCGGTGCTTGAGTATCTATTTGCAGGTAAGGAATCTCAGTACCCTGCTCAACCAGAGCTTCCTGGTTGTCGAGGGTCATAACCCGGGGGCTGGAGATGACTTCAAGTTTTTCATCCTTTTCCATGGCCGCAATCTTATTAAATATATTAAAATTTTTTTTAAAATAAGCCCCAGCCAGCGAGGCACCAACTCCTGGCCCGATCCGGTAGGTAGGAGATCAAGTACTACTTCGTGAAGTAGTTACTGCCCGTACTACCGCTGCCACTTACATTGCCCCCTACACCGACAGTACCTGCCGGCCTGTGGTGGTGTTAATATCACCACCCCAACTTAACCCCAAGCTCATTAGTATAGGTAGGGTTAATCTGAATGATTTTAGCCTCGATCAGCACCTGAGGAATCGGCGTGTCTAAATTATCAACGATTGCTCTCGCTTCCTCAATGTTTTTCTCGATATCGATTACAATCAAAGTGTTGGTGCGCTGGTCAACTTCAATGCTCCCTCTGGATGAAAGGACTTTAGAATTTTGGATAACTGGTTTTAGTTGGCTCGCCTGAGCATAGCTAATCGGAATGAGCGCTTTTTTTAGCGGTTCCAGTTTTGCTTGGCTCTCCTTGGCAGCAAGGGCATCCTTTCTTTGTTTTTCAAGTTTATCAATCGGGGCAATCCGGAGAATATTTCCATCGAGGGATTTTCCCAGATTGTTACTTAAAAGGATAATATCAAGAGCTTGGTCCCAGGGAACATCCTTGAGCTTGATGGTTACTGTACCTCTGACATCGTCCCCCGCCACAATATTTAAATTACTCACCTCTGCAATTAATCTCAGGATGTTGTCTGATGTCGGCATCTTTAAAATCAAGGGAGATACGGCTTCCTGTATACTTACCTTTTTCTTGTGCTATTGCTGCAGCTCAACAGGTTTTGCTGGTTTTTCTCCCTTCGTATCCTTTGCTGGAGCTTGTTTAGATTTTTCAGTGGACGCTTCGAAAGGTTTTTCACCTGCGGGTATAGTCGCTTTTTCTTGAGTTTCTTTTTCCATCGCCGGGGTTCAGGTGGTGTTACTGTTGTTGGTTGTGCTTCGACTTTAGCTTCGGGGCGCTGGGGTTACAGGAGAAGCCGCGACCTCGCTCATCATTTTTTGCCTCTTCAGTTTTTGCCTTCACCGGTGCTTCTTCCGGTTTTGTTTCCGGCGAAGAAGCTAAAGACCCCGAACTTTGGGCTCCCGAAGGTGTCATTGAGATTAATTGAGACTTCCTTCCCTCAAACCCCTTCCAAAAAATATTGTAGCCCCTTGGGAGGTAGGGACCACCTCGAATGTGGGCAGTTCATTCAAAGGAGATTCAAAAACCATGCGCAAGTAGTCAGCGTGTTCCCCCCACCGAACTTTCTTAATAAGTGGGCATGTAGATACCTTTTCTTTGACCGACGCAAGCAAATTAAGCTTAGGGAAATCTATTACCAGACGAGTTGGCTTATGAAGATTAAAAGAATTAAAATTCTCAATCGTCCCATCTGCTATAATATCAACTTGGGCATAATTTTTATTCGTATCATCAATAATAACATCAAACACTTTTTCTGCCTTTTTCACTGCCGGAAGAGGCTTAGGGAAATCAATCCAAAGATCATTTTCGGTGGGGAGAACCTCATAGTGGGCCGTGTTATTCATCGCAATTTCAACCCGGGCACAGTTCTTTCCCTCTTTTTCAAACTCTGATGGAACAATTTCAGAAACTACTCCCTTGCGCACTGGAATAGGTGCACCCGAGATTGCGAGCCGAGCTTCTGCCACCTCAATTATCAGTCGAAGCGGTGATTCTGCCTGCGTAACTTCATAGGTGAGAGGCGCAGACCCTTTAATAACCACTCTCACGGCGTCCTCTTTCTCTTCCACCGCAATGTTTGAAATCAAAGCGAGCTGTTGCTGGGTTTTTCCAGCTCCTTGGACCGCTTCAGGTTGTTGAGTAACCCGCTTGGGTTGGCTCGCACATCCTCCCAAGATTAGAACTACCGATAGTATTTGGATCATTCTTTTAAATACTAAATCTCGATAATTCATTAAGCTCATTTTCCCTTCCTCTCTTCTTCTCCTGTATGGAGTTTTATTCTTATTGCCTTGTTTTTGTTGCACCGAAAATATCGGCTGATTCCTCAGTAACCACAACTTCATCTTTTAAGATATCCGTCACCTTCCCCTGATTGTTCCCGATATAACGAACCCTTGGAAATTATGTAACCCTTGCCCGCATATCTTCAACAAGGGCACGGGGGTTAGCAATATTCCAAATAATCGCAACCAGTTTCAACTGGCTGAGTTCATATCTTTGCAATGGTTGGAGGGCTTTGTCAGCCTCTTCTTTACTACGTTTTACCTCAAGAATGAACGGTTTGAACGGATCAGGTTTGCCCATAGGATCATAAATATAACCACTCGGTTTCGGTTTTTTGGGTCCTGCAAGTAATTTATCCAAAAACGTTAATCCCTTACCCTCGCAGGTTGCCTTCACAATTTCGGGTTGCATCTTATCCTGATTATAGCGCCAGGAAAGCGTGTTCTCTTCGATCTGGTCAGCATTACTATCCAGTATCTTGCCTGGCAAAATCAAGTAAACTTGAGTGAAAAAGGCCCTTGCATCTTTTTCTGTTCAAAGTCTTTGCGGATACTCTCAGTTTCCATTTGAAAACCCAAATTGCTATTTTTGTCTCGGTAAAAACTGACCTCCCCTTTCTGGAAAGCTTTTGTGTTAAGTAAATTTTGGTAGCGTATCAAAGGTTACTGTATAAAAAACATGAAGCTTCTCTTCCTTCTTTTCAAAAATAGCCTTTTCGATTTTAATCCCTTCTCCCTGAAATTGTTCCCTTAAATCTTTTTCGGTTGCAACAAGCCCATCAGGAATAGGCTTAGCCGTAGTGTTCTCCTCCGATTTTTGAGCTTGCCCAAGCTCCTGACTCAAACTTTTCTCCCAGAATATACATAACCTCCAACTGTCCTGAACCATCCTTTTTCAAAGTTAATTTATTCTCCGACTCTAAGCAGCCCTGAACGAGAAAAAACAAGGGTATGGCAAAGCAGTATAAAGTCAGTTTGAGAGATAAATTCTTTTTAAAAAATAGTATGTTCATAACGTTGAAAGATCAGTTTTTATTTTTTTCTTTGGTTTTTATTTTTGCTCGGTTCTTCCTTGGTTACCGGAGTTTCAATAAACATAAAGGTGGTTGCTAAACAAGAGGTCTTCAATATCATTTTTTCAGCTTGATCTTCAGAATGTTTTTCCATGCTCACATTGGTTATATTGACTATCCGGTCGAGATTACCTACTTTGCTGAAAAAACTGGCAACCTCATGGTAACTACCCTCACCACTTGGATTTCTACCGGGATTTCCGCATAAAATTCTTTGGGAACTTCGGGTTTGGGACGAAAAAGTGAAAAATTAAGTCCAGATTCTTTTCCCAATGATGAGATAGTGGTTAACAGCTGAGGGATCTCTTTTTTATCCGGAAGCTGAGCCTTTTTAATTTCAAGATCTCTCTTTACACTCTCCAATTTTGCTTCGAATACTTTCGGATCTTGAGCCACTCTCTTCTTTTCATTTAAATCCTGTTCCAATTTTGTATATTCCTGATCTTTTGCATCAAGTTTTTCGTAAGCAGGTAAAAGAAGATATTGGCCGAGCACCAACACTATAAGTACAATAATTATCCCTAAGATCCCCAGTTTTTTGGGAGTTGAAAGCCTCATTATGTCTTCAAAGGTTATTGCCAAGACTTACCCCTCGCGTTTTTATTTTTTCTTTTTTGCTCACCGCTTAGCCGAAGCTTCTTGTGCTTGTCTCTAAGTCTTTAATGATTTTAATGATAGCGGTAAGAGAAAATTTTTTAAATAAATAATCCTCTACTTTCGTCTCCTCTGCAAACTGGAGCTCAACATTTTCAAACTCAGGAGAATCCTCAAGATTAGTCATAAACTGAGCAATTGTCTCATTATCAACTGCTACGCCCTCGAGGGTTACTTTTGCCCCTTGACACTTTAAAGTAGTTAACCACATTCTACCGGGAACAATTCCCGTGGCAAGCGATGCTAATATTTTTGCCGGCCCGGATTTGTTTTCCTCCAATTGCTCAATCACCTTAACCTTCTCTTCTAAGACCGCAGTATATTTTTTATGCTCAGCAATTTTTTCCTCGTCTTTTTTAAGTTTTTGAAGTTCATTTTTGTTGTCTAAAATTTTTTTATCGAGAGCATCTGCGCTTCTTTGAAGATAAAACCAAATTCCAATTACTATAAGAATAGCTAAGCATACTAGAGCTACAGCGAAAACCGCTTGGTCAAAATAAGGTGATTTTTTCTTTACTTTTTCTCGGGGAAGAAGATTTATCCTCATTTACTCCTCCAGTTTTCGGAGCGCTAACCCTATGCCGACTGCCGCAATTGGTCTTATTTCTTTTATATGATCAGGGTCAAACTGGGCTTCGGTATATTCTATCACCCGGAAAGAATCAAAGAATTCTACAGAAACACCAACCCGTTCGGCAATCAAGTCTTTGATTCCAGGCAGTTGAGAGGCGCCCCCAGTCAGGTAAATCTTTTTTACTTCCTCCTGGGTGGTCGAAGCGGCGTGCAAATCTAATGATCTCTGAATTTCTACTGCCAATGCTAAGGATACATCGTGAATAATTTTATCTAAATGATCATAGTCAACGTGTTCCAATTCACCACCCTTTTTTAAGTTTTCTGCTTCTTCCTCGCTCACCGCCAATTGCTTCTGAATCTCTTCACTGAGTTTGTTGCCCCCCATAAATATATCTCGAGAAAAGGTGCTTTTCCCTTCTTTGACCACATTGATATTTATTACTCCGGCCCCCATGTCAATTAAGGCCACAACCGGCACCTTTTCGTCCGGATAATTAAACTCATAAGCATTCTCTAAGGCAAATGAATCAATATCCACAATGACCGGCTCCAAACCAGCTTCGTTAATAACTTCAACGTATTCGTTGATGAGGGACTTTTTGGCAGCAACTAAAAGAACTTCCATTTGATCAGGGTTGGCTTCATTAATTCCGATAACTTGATAATCAATATTTACCTCTTCGATCTCAAACGGTATGTACTGTTCAGCCTCAAACTTGATCGATTCCGCGAGCTCATCGTCATTCATGCTATTGATGATAATCTTCTTGATAATAACAGGGTGGCCGGAGATGGAAGTAGCAACAAACTTGGTTTTAGGTTTTAAGCTACTGGTAAGGTTGGTGATTGCAGTAACCAAGGCAGAGGAATTTTTTAGTACCCCATTGACAATTGTTTCCTTAGGGAGCAAAGAATTTCCAAAACTTTTAAGCTGATAACCTTTTTTACTCCCCTCCAATTCAACCATTTTTACGCCACTGGTTCCTATATCAAGCCCTAGGAGCCCTTTTGGTCTTTTTAAAAACATTGAGAAGTTTCTCCAAAATTAATCATCTGTAAAGACATCATTTTTTTCGGATAACTTTAACCCTAAGGCAAGAATGATTTTTCTTTTGGTCTCCATTCGACAACCAATTCCCCTTTCGATTCGGTTAAGAGTTAAAGGGGAAATACCAGCAGTTCGCGCCAGTTCGGCCTTGCTCATAAGGCGTTCTTCTCTAAGTTTACGTACTTGATTTTTTACCAATTTTTTACCTGACTTTTAAGTTTAATTAATTAATTAAGTAATAAATCAAATAAAAACATCAAGTTGTATACTAAAATATAAAGTTGTTTTTAGTTTGTCAAGCTTTTTTTTTAATATCTTTGAATTTTTTTAAAAATTTAGTATTTTCAAATAATTAAATAACATCACTTAGTAATAAATGAATAGGAATTTAAACATAATTATCTATTTTTTGTTTATAATTAACTCAAATAACATAAACAATAGTAAGATTATTCCGCACAAAGCAACTACAACGTCCCCATATTGAGAATAGAATGTGGAAGAGGAATTAACCGGAATCTCTCCATTACAAAAAGTCCGCTCAAATAGTGGTGTTTGTCTCTGGATATAACCAGTAGGTTCGATTATCCCTGAGATTCCAGAGTTTGCCGCTCGCACTACTGCCGTTCGATTTTCAACCGCCCGAAACACGGCCATAGAAAAATGTTGATAAGGTGCGCTTGAGCGACCAAACCATGCATCGTTAGTGATAGTTACTAAAAAATTTGCTCCTGACTTACAGTAATTCCGGGATAAGTTCGGAAAGATAATCTCATAGCATATAAGGACTCCACATCGGGCCCTTGGAATCGCAAACAAAGTGAAGTTTTTGCCAGGCGAAAAATCCCCCACTCCCGCAACCATCTTTTCCACAAAAGGCAAGAAGGATTTCAAAGGAACATACTCACCAAAAGGCACCAAATGAACCTTATCATACCGGCTCACTTTTTTATCCTCAGGAGAGACTAAAAACGCACTATTAAAATATTTATAGTCTTCTGGCTGGCTTCTTACCTCATAAGCCAAACTTCCAAAAAGAATTGGTGCAGTTACCTTTTTTGCCAAACTGAGAAGAAAAGGCCCATACTCGTGTTCGGTTGAAAAATAACAAGGAACGGCAGTTTCGGGCCAGACAATAAGATCAGAATGATCCTGTGCAGCCTTTACCGTAAGGCTTTGGTAGGTAGTGAGCGTCTCATTGGTATAAGCAGGATCCCATTTTTGCGCTTGATCTATGTTCCCTTGAATAAGGGAGACCTGAAGATGGATACTATTCTTATTTGCCTTTTTGGTTTTTTCAATGCGAAAGTGTCCATAAAAAATTACGCCTAGAAAAATACCCAAGGTAACTATCGTATAAAGAACCGGGAACGGGTTAATGCGGAATCGAGCCCACTTTAAAATAAGGTATAAGGAAACATTAGCAAGCACTATAAGAAAGCTTACCCCGTACACTCCGGTTATATCACTTATTTGGATGAGAAAAAGATTTTGATACTGCGAGTATCCGAGCAGTCCCCAAGGAAATCCAGAAAGCAGGTAAGTTCGAAGAAATTCTAATAGTGTCCATACAACGGGAGCAATCACTGCCGGCTCAATACAAGAGCGGTTCCGAAAAAAATTTAGGAGCCCCCCAAATGCCCCCACATAAAGCCCCAGATATGAAGAAAGTAGTATTAAAAGAAAAAAACTGGTTGCCTCGGAGAGGTTTCCATAATGGGTCATGGATACAGTAACCCAAGAAAGAAGAGTTGAAAAATGAACTATGCCGGTTATCCAACCTAAAAAAAATGCTTTTCTGGGAGAAGCACCCTCAAGCGCCATAAACAAGGGTATGAAGCTGATCCAAGCAACCTGAGTGAGACCAAATTTAGGAAAAGGTACGGTGAGAAGAATTCCCGCAAAAGAAGATAAAAAAAATTCTAATAAAAATTTCTGGATCGCCTTTTTTTTCATCAGAAAAAATCGTTCTCCTCGGCTATGCGACAAAAAAATATTCTTTAAGAACAAAGCGCAGAGCAATCTCATTTCCAAATAATAAATAAAAAGGACAGTGTTTACCATCAAAGATGGGAATAACTGTCCCTAAGGCTAATTAATTGAAAGGGCAAGAGGAAGAGTATTATTTGCTTGGAACTTTAACAACTGAATCCACTTCAACCCACGGGCGTTTGTCATCACAAGACTTGACACATCCCGAAATGATGATCTTATCTCCGGCCTTAAGCGTAGAGATGAATTCTGCTTTCTCTTGTTTTATAAAATATTGAAAAATCAAATTTGTTCGAAAATTAATATAGTCCTTTGAACTAAATCGAGTATCTTCATCATGAAACCAATCATCTAAAATGACCGTGGAAGCATCAAGAAAAACTCCTTCGGTAACGATGTTCTTTTTTACATAAGGGCACGGCATTAGGGTTAAACTTTCTTCACTTACCTTGGCTTCTCCTCCGTCACCCGTAGATTCCTGAGCTAAAAGGGCAACCGGCTTAGAAAGCTCTAGAACCCCAAAAATTATTGCCACAAAGATTATTTTCTTCATGGTGCCTCCTTTAATAAAGGTAACTCAAATTTATTGTTTTAAATGTGTTAGAAACTAATTCCAAAGTAATATTTTAAAATTTTATCATAACTAAAACAGAAGATTCAAGATTTTTTTGTAGCGTCAGTTGGTTATCTTTTTTATCGCTAATTCAACCGCTTGCCAAGCTCCGCGCATCACATAACTTTTTATTTTTGTCATTTTCATAAAAATAGCCTTTGCGACATTACCCAAGGCATTTCCAATTGCAAAACTCTCTATCGCCACCTTGCTCCCAAAACAAACCCAAGGATAAAGCAGATCAACGGTATGTCTTCCTTTCCATTTTTTCCACAACAAGTTTTCAGTGGTGGGCCCTACAACTTCCTAGAAATCCTTTTAAGCAAAGACACCGCCTCTCCCAATCCCAAAAAAAGGGATCCAAGGATTATCCCCCCAACCATAAGAGATATTCCTCTTGCCTTCCTCAACTCCTCTTCCCTTAAAAGAGGAACACGTTCCAAGCGTTTGGTTACCGCTACCTCAAGCTCCTTGCCGATCTTTTCGTATTTTTTATCTATTTTGGATAGGGTTTGGTTCAGCCCTTGATAATCCCGATCATGATACAGACTTAAGCCCCCTAGCAAAAAGCCAGAAAGAAAAAGGAGAATGCCCAAAAATTTTAAATAAACACCCATCACTTCCTCCTTAAATGATATGAAGGTTGTTTGACATGGTCTATTTTAGTTTATATAATTATAACTAAAAAATCCTTTTTGTATTAAAAATTATTTCTTCAAGCTTAGTTAAACGCTTTGCGTTATTTCAACTATGAGTAAAGCCTATCCAGAGCTAAAAGAAAAGTCGGGTGTTCACACTGAAGAAGCTCTCCGTGAACCGACTCAGTACAAAATCTTAATGCATAACGATCATTATACCACTATGGATTTTGTGGTCCAGGTACTGGAAACAGTTTTTAATAAACCCCCATCCGAAGCAGTCCAGATTATGTTAAATATCCATCAAAAGGGAGTAGAACTGTGTGGAATTTACACCGAGGAAATTGCCGAGACTAAAGTGGATACCGTACATTTTTTAGCCAAACAGCAAGGTTTCCCATTAAAATGTAGTATGGAAGAAGTATAATGATCAGCAAAGAATTAGAAATGGTTTTTGCAGTCGCGGTGCGGGAAGCAAGGATTCGCCGCCATGAGCTTCTCACTATTGAGCATATCTTGTATGCTCTCTTGGATGACGAGCTGGGAAGCCGAATTTTGCGCTCCTGCAGGTCTAATCTTCTAGATCTCAAAAAGAAGCTCGACGCCTTCTTTGCTGAACACCTTGAAGTGCTCCCCGAGGGAAGCAGTAAAAAGATCATTCAGACGGTTAGCTTCCAGCGGATGTTGCAACGCGCTTTACTCCACGCCCAATCAGCCGAAAAAAAAGAGGTGGACGCTGGCGACATCCTGGCTTCCATGCTTGAGGAGGAAAATTCTTACGCAGTATACTTTCTTAAATCCCAAGGGATTAGCCGGCTGGATATTTTGAACTACATTTCCCACGGCCTTCCAAAAACAGGAGAGGATGAGTGGCCATTAACCTCAGAAGAAAATGAAGGTGAACCCGGGGCAAAGCAAAAGCCATCAAGCCACCTGGAGCGCTTTACCATTGCCCTTATTGAAAAGGCAAAATTGGGCCAGATTGACCCCCTTATTGGACGAGGGGCAGAGCTGGAAAGAACGATACAGGTCCTGGGCCGTCGCCTCAAAAACAACCCGATTTTCGTTGGTGATCCCGGGGTCGGAAAAACTGCTATCGTTGAAGGGTTGGCATTAAAAATCTTTAAGTGTGAAGTGCCTGAGGCTTTTTTAACTACGGAGATTTATGCGCTTGATATGGGCTCTCTTTTGGCGGGTACAAAGTTTCGGGGCGACTTTGAGGCGCGGTTAAAAGGAGTAATTTCAGAATTAAAGAACTTGCCGAGTGCAATTTTAGCGATTGACGAGATCCACACGGTGGTTGGAGCAGGGTCAACCACAGGTAGTTCGATGGACGCCTCAAACATCCTTAAACCAGCACTTTCCTCAGGCAAGCTCCGCTGTATTGGCACTACCACGTATGAAGAATACAAGAATTTTTTTGAAAAGGATCGCGCTCTTTCCCGACGTTTCCAGAAGATCGAAATTGCTGAGCCGTCCGTTTCCGATACCATTGAAATTCTTAAAGGCTTAAAAACTTACTATGAAAATCATCACCGTGTTACCTATACCCCCGGAGCAATTAAGACCGCAGCAGAGTTAGCCGCCAAGTACATTAATGACCGGTACCTCCCTGATAAAGCGATTGATGTGATTGATGAGGCGGGAGCAATTATTAAGGTGAGTCCGGCGTATAAACACCGAAAAAATATTACAACCGCAGACATCGAAAAAGTAGTCGCTCGCATCGCCAAAGTGCCCCTTCGCAGTGTCTCCTCTTCGGATAAATTACAAATTCAAAATTTGGAAAAGGAGCTTAAAGAAAAAGTCTTTGGTCAGGATGAAGCAATTCATAACCTGGTGAAGGCAATTAAACGATCTCGGGCAGGACTGAGGATCCCTGATAAGCCGATCGGCTCTTTTCTCTTCATCGGGCCAACCGGCGTGGGGAAAACTGAAGTAGCAAAACAAATGGCAGCAGTTCTGGGCGTAAATTTCTTGCGATTTGACATGAGCGAATATATGGAAAAACATACGGTTGCCCGGCTCATCGGTGCTCCCCCCGGATATATTGGATTTGATCAGGGAGGCTTGCTTACTGATTCGATTCGCAAGCATCCCTATAGCGTTCTCTTGTTGGATGAAATCGAAAAAGCTCATATCGACATCTTCAATATTTTGCTCCAGATTATGGATCATGCCACCCTTACGGATCACAATGGCAAAAAAGCTGATTTTCGTCATGTCATCCTCATGATGACCTCAAATGCGGGTACCCGGGAGATGGCAGCCTCCAGTATCGGTTTTGATGGCATTAAGTCCGAGGATAAATCTGATAAGGGGTTGAAGGCCGTAGAGAAACTCTTTAGCCCTGAGTTTCGCAACCGCCTTGACGGCATTATCAACTTCCATTCCCTTTCTCATGAAATTATGGAGAAGATTGTTGACAAATTTATAACAGAACTCAATGAGCAGTTAGTTTTTAAAAAGGTCAACGCCCGGTTGTCTCCAGATGCCCGCACCTGGCTTGCGCGAAGCGGATATGACTCAACTTATGGAGCGCGGCCGCTTGCCCGGTTGATACAAAAAGAAATTAAGGATCCCCTGGCTGAAGAAATTCTTTTTGGAAAGCTTTCCGGGGGCGGAAACGTATTCATAGACTACAATACTCAGAGCAACTCTCTTTCCTTCGTTTATAAGTAACCCCTTGACAATCTACCGACTTCCCAAGGAGCTGGTTTTCCCTTCCCCGGAACAGGCAGAACCGGAAGGTCTTTTAGCTATTGACGGTGACCTGAGCCTGGAGAGGCTGCTCCTTGCTTATTGCTTAGGAATCTTTCCCTGGTACTCTGAAGGTTCCCCGATTTTATGGTGGTCTCCCGATCCCCGGCTTATCCTTGCACCAAAAAACCTCCATGTATCCAAAAGTCTCTCTAAGGTTATTAAGAAAGACATCTTTAAGATAACATTAGACCAATCTTTTGAAGAGGTTGTTCAAGGATGTGCGCATGCCCAACGACCAGACGGGAAAGGCACCTGGATTGTCACGGACATGATCAAAGCCTACATCCGGTTACATGAAGCTGGCTTTGCGCATTCGGTTGAAAGCTGGTTTGACGGTAAACTCGTTGGTGGACTATACGGCGTCTCACTAGGAAGAGTCTTTTTTGGAGAGTCAATGTTTTACAAAATGAAAAATGCTTCTAAGGTTGCCATAGTTTATTTGGTTAAACTCTTGCAAAAATGGGGTTTCGAAATGATCGACTGTCAAGTGACCACTACCAACCTACTCAGGTTCGGTGCCCATGAAATCTCCCGCTCCCGATTTCTAAAGCGTCTTGCAAAGGCTCTCCACCATGAAACCTTACGCGGTCGGTGGCAAATACCGGAAAATTTTCCGCTCTAAGCGTTACCCCCGCTTGCTTCTCTCATCCGGAATTCTCCCGATCAACTGTTACTGCAATACAGGAGGTGAGGACAAGTATTGACCCTACAATTGCCCATAATGAAAGATGCTCATGGAATACTACCACCCCCGCAAAAAAGTTAAGCACGGGCACTAACATACTCAGAAGAGATCCGGAAGTTAGTGAAAGATAGCGATAGCCTTCCGTCATAAGGAGTTGCCCGACAGTGGCAAAGATACCGATGCCGAGTAAAAGAATGCCCCCAAAATATCCTATCGCCCGAGGCACAAGATTGGCGGGAATAATCATGAGCCATAAACCAACCACACATTGGGCAAAGAATATGGCATAGGTGGAATCAGTCTCATGAAGACGTTTTATTGAAACTACTGCGATTCCCGAAAAAATAGCACCAACCACAGCTAAGGTCTCATATTTTCCAAATTTGATAAACATAGTCATCCCCTCACCTTCACTTTTGAGAAGAAAGATGCCGACAAATGCAATGGCAATCGCGCCCCACTTCAAAACGCCAATTCTCTCCTTAAGAAAAAGAACGCTCATAATACTTGCGAAAACAGGATAGGAATAACTAATGATTGTCCCCTTAGCGATACCTAATTTCATTATTGACAAAAAAAGAAAAAAGACACCTGCGCCACCCGTCAAGCCGCGAGAAAAAAGAAGCCAGCCATTCACAAACTGGAGTTTTAGCTTTCCAAATAGGGCAGCCACTCCCAGCAAGCCTAAGCCAATAACAAATCGAAAGAGCGTTGTTCGGTATGGATCAAGGAAGGAAGCATATTTTATGAGGCTGGCCATCACGCAAAAAGCTCCAGCTGATCCGCCCATCAACACTAAGCCTCTCATGGGGTGAGCCTTGTTAATCATTCTATAAATCTCTCTAACCTTTTCACATTTTTTCATAATGGCGATAATAAGATGAATTCTGAGGAGAGGGCAGCAACTATCCGACGAGAAGGCCGATGGTTAAATGCTCTGATTAAGCGATTTCCACTAATTCAACCTCAAAGAGCAATGCCTCACCAGCTAAGGGGTGGTTAGCATCAATAGTGACCATAGCTCCATCTATGCTGGTAATGAGCAAGTCTAAAACTTCTCCCTCCGGTAAGGTAATCTGCAGGGGTTGTCCGATAGTCGGGGAAATCTCAGGAGGAAAATGGCTTTTTTCTACTATAGCGACCAGTTCATCGCGCCTCGATCCATAGGCTTCTTCTGGCAAAACAGTAAAAGCCTTTGTACCCCCCATTGTCATTCCAATAATTGCTTTTTCAAAACCAGGCATCATTTCACCGGCACCGATGGTAAATTCAAGCGGCTTGCTGTCTTTTGAACTATCAAATATTTTTCCGTTTTCCAGTTTGCCGGTGAAATGCACTTTTACTTTGTCGCCATTTTTTGCTAAACTCATTAAAATCTCCGACTGAATATTAAAAATATTTTCACCTTATAGTAATTTAATAATAAAGCAAGCATTTTTATCCCTTGTTTATTTTTCTTTTGTTTGCAAAAATCAATTGAAAGAGCACAAGATACTTTAATGCTTAAAAACAAATACCCCCTGATGATGAAGTCAGAAAAACAAGAAACAAAAAAAGAAAAAATAAAAAAGATTATTCCGCTTCTTAAAAAGATGCACCCTCAAGCACATTGTGAACTTGATCACCGCAATTCCTTAGAGTTGCTGGTTTCCACGATCCTTTCTGCTCAGTGCACGGACAAACGAGTCAATCAAGTAACCCCGTACCTCTTTAAAAAATATCCCATTGCGAAGGCTTATGCGGAATCTACCCCCGGAGAACTGGAAGAAGAGATTAAATCAACTGGCTTTTTTCGCAACAAGGCAAAAATGATCCGGGAATCCACCCGCGAACTGGTGACCCGCTTTGGTGGGAAGGTACCGGATCGATTGGAAGACTTGGTCACCCTGCCAGGAATCGGCCGGAAGACGGCTAATGTCATTTTAGGTACAGCCTTTGGTGTGCCCGGAATCGTGGTTGACACCCATGTGCTTCGGGTAAGTGAGCGTCTGGGGTTAACAAAAAATACTGACCCGGTAAAGGTGGAATTTGATTTAATGGAGATTGTGCCTAAAAAGGCGTGGATCGATTTTTCCCACCTCCTTATCTTTCACGGCCGGTATGTCTGCAATGCGCGTAAGCCGCTTTGTGACCAATGCAGTCTTACCCCCTATTGCGACTACTTTCAAAAATCCCTGTCCTTAAAAAAATAAGACCCTCGTCTTTGAAACCCCTTTCGTTTGGGAAGAAGGCTTATGAGTATCATTCCAATAATAAAGCCACCCACATGGGCCCACCAGGCTACTCCGCCGCTCCCTGGCTGGGCGGTTGCCGCAATTGATAAGGTTCCGCTAAAAAACTGGAGTACAAACCAAAAGACCAAGAGAATAACCGCAGGTATTTCAATCACCGTAAGATAAAAAAAGATCGGCACCAAGGTCACCACGCGAGCAAACGGAAACGAGATAAGATAAGCGCCTAATACTCCGGCAATCGCACCACTTGCACCAACACAGGGCACCGTAGAGTTGGGGTTTAGAATAACATGGGCCGCAGCCGCGCCGATGCCGCACACTAAATAAAAGATAAAAAACCGCACGTGCCCCAGACGATCCTCGATTTTATCTCCGAAAATCCAGAGGTACCACATGTTGCCAATGACATGAAGCCAGCCACCATGAAGGAACATGGAGGTAAGGAAAGGAAGGAAGGTATGTTTTATCGATATCCCCGGAGTTTTGCCGAAGAAAAAAATATTGGCGGGAACTAAAGCATAGCGATGAATAAAGGGGCGCAGGGTTTCCCTCAAAGAAAGCTGATAAATAAAAACCAACACATTGATGACAATCAATACAAAAGTTACAAGAGGAAACTTCCCAGAAGGATTTTTGTCGCGTAAAGGAATCATTGTTTCGTTAAGGTTGCTCTGCTCATAAACGTAACGCCCGGCCAAGCAAACCAGTCAAAGAAAAATTTTATTTAAACTGCTTTCTCAGGTTACATTTCGATGAGATTCCCGAGCAAGCGAAATTTTAAAACGCTCCCAATTGGCAGGAGTTAATTCTAATTCCCATTTTTTCACACGCAGAAGAAAGCACCATCTTCGGTATGTTGCATTTTGCCCCCAAAGCAAAAACGGTAGAACAGGAGATACAGCCATTCACGAGTTCTTCTTGAATTGCTTTTTCTAAATCCGGCGCAACTGATTCCGCAGGTTTCACCACCTTCCCTTGCGGTGGATAGCCAAAAAGCCCGAGTTGACATTTCAAAATAGGAAGCTCAAGAAGGTCAGCACTGCGGCCTACGTCTCCGGGTGTAATTGATAAGTCTCTGGCAATTTTGAAGGCAATAGCACAAAAAAGACCCCCTTCGAGCACCTGAGCGCGAATCTCTTGAGCAAGCCTTTCATCTAACGTGACCCCAGGATGTTTTTGCGCAAAGTGACCTTTATTTTTTCTCGTCATAAATTTTTTTCCTCCGTTCGTTTAATGTGATCTTCTCTTTTAACCCTGTCTCACATAAATTTGCGACGCCATCTCTTTGTCAAGGGCAAACTGACTTTTTCCCACTTGAATCACGTAGGAGGGGAACTTCTGGAGGAGCAGGATTTCAGTTTTAGGTAATACCCCCATTGCGATCAACTTCTGAAGAACATCCCGGTTTCCGGTTTGCAGGTATGCTACTTTCCCCTTTTTCTTTATCTCCAGTTCGGCTAAGGGCATAATAATTTTTTTGAGGTATTCTTTGGAAGCACCTCGGCAGCAACTCCCCGGTGGAATCGGCTTCCCATGAGGGCAGGTTTTTGGGTGACCAAGGAGCGTACAAATATTTTTTTCCAGGTCTCTATGAAGGAGATGCTCAAATTTACAACTTGTTTCATGAATTAATTTACTCTTTTCAACAAACACATCCGTCATAAGCCTCTCCGCCAAACGGTGCCGCCTGATACACTTCTGGGCTTCCATTTTTCCGACTTCCGTCAACCCAAGTTGGCTTTCCTTAATGAAGACATATCCCATTTTTATTAAATCCTTTACTGCCTCATCATCCTTTAAGAGGCTAAAGTCACTTTTATCCCTTTGCCCCTCCACCGTAATAATCCAGAGCGATTCTAATAACTCTTCTATCCTCTCTTTTTGTTCCACCTTCTACAACCTCCTCTTGTTTATAAGCTGATGGCAAGCGTATTTAATACCAGATTAACCATAAAGGCAATCACAAAGGAAATAAACAAAGTAAAAAGCGATATACCCACGCCCGTCTTCCATCCCCGTTCCTTCAGGTTCATCAAAAATTGAGCAATACAGGGAAGAAATAAAGTCAAAGCGACGCAGGCCACCAGAAGCTGATCACCGGTCAATAAACCATCTTTATTGAGGTCATAAAGACCGGCTGCTCCATAGTCGCGTCGGAAAAAGCCAAAAAGGAATACCTTCGCTGCCTCCTTCGGAAGCCCAATCATCGTTACTGGTTTGGTAAATAAGAAAATCAAAAGATCAAAGAGCCGGGTAAGCTTACCTAACCAGATTAAAACGCTTGCCAAAAGGAACAAGGGCAAAATCTCCAGAAAATACCACTTCACCCTCGCATAGGTCTTGTTAAAAATATTGCCCAGATGAGGCAGCCTCAGCGGGGGGATTTCAATATAAAAAGATGGCCTTTCACCGGGAAGAAGCTTTGCGGTTAAAAATCCAATAAACAAAAATACCATCATAATAATTCCTGCCCAGAGCACCATCGCTTTAGGATGACCCCCAAGCAGTGCTAAGATTACCCCTAATTGAGCGGAGCACGGAACGGCCAGGGCTAAGAGCATGGTGGCGATAAGCCGTTCCCGCTTCGTAGGAAGGGTCCGGGTAACTAACGTGGCCATTGTTGCACAACCAAACCCTAACACCATCGGAATTACTGCCCTTCCGCTGAGGCCGATTTTTTTAAAGGTCCGGTCAATCAGCATTGCCAAGCGGGGAAGGTAGCCGGTATCTTCAATGACTGAAAAGACGAGGAAAAAAAACGTAACGATAGGAAGAATAAGCGCTACTGCGTATCGTAGCCCGAGGGTTAAAACGCCATACTCTCCCACCATAAGGTCCTGAAGGATCCTCCAGGGAATAAAGGAAGAAAATATTTTTACCAAAAGCGGATTAAGGTAGCTATCATAAATCGTCTCTTCAATATACCTTACGACAGTCCCGGCTCCAAAGACTCCCACAAATTTATAGAGCCCGAAATAGAGAATCAAAAAAAGTAGGGGGAACCCTGTTAGGGGATGCATCATCAGAACACTTATTTTTTCAGCAATCCCTTGTGCCTTTTCCTTGACTTTCACGACCCGGTTGATAATCCTTTCTACTTCGTCCCGGCGGCGCAGAGCAATCTCATATTCAATCGGATAAGCATAGTGTGCTTTCACTCCAGAAATGATTTTTTCAATGTGGTCTATAATCGTCGGCTGGCTTTCCTTTACCAGCTCTTGTATCTCGTGATCCTCTTGAAGCAATAGAAGACCAATAGCACGACGCGAGAGCGGATACCTGTCGTGGAGTAATCCTTCAATTGTTTCCAAAGCTATTTCTAAAGAGTGTTCTATTGGCCCATCATGGTTTTTTTCGAATTGCATATCCTACGATCCTCTCCTGCAGCATATCCATCCCCTTTTTTGTGGTTGAAATCGTCCCCACAACCGGAATCCCAAGGAGTTTTTCTAAAAGGGTGAAGTCGATTGTAGTCCCGGATTTTTGGGCTTCATCCATAATATTTAAAACCAAAATGACAGGAAGTCCAGCTTCGGTGAGTTGAAGGGTGAATGCTAACATTCTTTCTAAATTTTTAGCATCAACAACATGTAAGACGATGTCGGGCCTCCCTTGAATTAAAATTTTTCTTCCTACCCGCTCCTCTTCAGTGATTGGAGTTAGCGAATACATCCCTGGAGTATCTATGACCTCAAATCTCATCCCCTTGATGTCTGCAAATCCGCTGGTAACTTCAACCGACGTCCCGGGGTAATTGGAAACCGTAACATAATTATTTGTGAGATTATTAAACAAGACGCTTTTGCCCACATTGGGGTTGCCGATAATAACAATCTTTTTAGGCCGATCATGCGTTCCTTCAGTGTTCTCGGGAACTGCAGAAAAAAGCGTATTATTTCTTTGTTCTAACCGTGCTTGTTTCATGGTAATATCCACGCTGTTGTGATCAAAATTTTTATTGCTCCCTTTTATCCAGAGACATTGTTTTGTCAGCATCCTTCCCACCCGGCTTGCTTTTCTTTTGCGAAAAAAACTGATCCAGAGAATCTCTCAAGTGTTCTACACATTCTTCTTTTGAGTTGCCCTGTTGGCAATGACTTTTAAAATATCCCCAAAAATCAAAACTTCCCTTGGGACACGATTCAATAAACCCAATGAATTCTACCAGCTTCTTGAGGGTAGCAGAGCTTACCGCGTGCTCCATCCGGCAAGCTTCGTTATCTGCCTGTTTAGAATTAATTTTAAGCACGTTTTTTAAAAAATTAAAAAGAATCATATGTTTGTAAAGTGCCTTCTGAGCCTGTTTAAGGCCCAAGGGGGTCAAATCCACATACTCATACCGCTCATGGTTTATCAGATCTTTTTTAGCTAAGTTATTTAACATCGAGGTTACGCTCGGCATCTTTACATGCATCCCTTTGGCAATATCACGAACCCTGACAACTTTATTCTCTTGCTTAAGCTTTACTATTAATTCCAAGTAATCTTCCATTGCTGAGGTAAGCGATTTTTCCATGTGACCACCTTTTGGAGAATTAACATAATAAAATTTAGATTATTTTTATATTATTAGACTAATCTAACTTTTCAAAATAATTTGTCAAGTATTTTATTGAAAAGTATATTCCCTCACAAACGACCAATGCAAAGCGTGGGTTTATATTGTTATTGTAAATTTTTCTAAATCCATAACCCTCAATAAAGGGGAGCGCTCAATGCAAGAAATCGCCACCATATCGAGAGAAGAGATCAAAGCCGTTCTTATAGAAGTTCACAGGAGAAACCAGATACTCTGGTGTAAATGGCTTAAACAAACTACTGTAGTGCGTCAAAAATAGCTTGACATATTGATAAATTCACGGTATGATTTGGCATTATGAGTAGAAAAGCAGCCAAAATCATACTTTCTAAAGAAGAACGCGCCACACTCGATCACTGGGCGCGCAGCAGGACATTGCCTCTAAGGCTTGTCCAGCGTGCAAAAATCATTCAAATGGCTTCCACCGGGATGGATAGCCAGGATATTGCCAGGACGCTGGATGTTTCTCGACCTACGGTCCAGCTTTGGCGCGATCGCTTCCTGGCCTTGCGTCTGAGCGGATTGGAAAAAGATGCTCCGCGCCCGGGACGCATACCCAGGATCAGCGATAAAAAGGTTCGAGCTGTGATAGAAGCTACATTGCATTCAAAACCCTCAGATGCCACACATTGGACATCCCGAAGCATGTCTCGGGCACAGGGGATCAGTGAGTCCAGCGTTCGCCGTATTTGGCAAAAGCACAATCTTAAGCCTCATCTGATCAAAACCTTCAAGTTGAGCCGGGACAAGCGGTTTGTCGAAAAACTGACTGATGTTGTAGGTCTCTATTTAAATCCTCCGGACAAATCCCTCGTCTTGTGCGTCGATGAAAAAAGTCAAATCCAGGCGCTGGATCGCACCCAGCCGGGGCTACCTTTAAAAAAAGGGCGCTGCGGGACTATGACGCACGATTACAAACGAAATGGCACAACGACTCTATTTGCCGCTCTGAGCATGCTTGATGGAACGATCATAGGAGACTGCATGCCGCGTCATCGGCACCATGAGTTCATTCGTTTTCTCAAGAAAATCGATGCCGAAACTCCTTCTTCTCTGAGGCTCCATCTTATTGTAGACAATTATGGAACTCACAAACATCCGCGCGTTCAGTCCTGGCTTCAAAGGCACCCGCGCTTTCATCTGCATTTTACCCCGACATCCAGTTCCTGGCTGAACATGGTGGAACGGTGGTTCCGAGACCTAACACAAAAACAAATTCGCCGAGGCAGCTTTCACAATGTGAATGACCTTATCCGTGTCATTGAACAATATATTGAAACTCATAACCAGAAACCTCACGTTTTTGTTTGGACTGCTCCTGTTGAAAAAATTTTGGCAAAATTTACTAAATGTAAAGAAGTGTTGGACGCACTACACTACCGACTTCTCCGATACCTTCGCCATAGTTTCCACCGTGGTATCCTTCACGGTGTCCGCCATGATATCTACCCTCATAATGTCCACCATGATCTCCACCGCTGTAATGTCTACCGTAATATCCACCCGAGTAATGTCCACCATAATATCCCCTATGGTAGCCGCCATAGTACCCGTACGCAGGTCCATAATAACCACCATAGTACCCAGCAGGCCCGCCATAATAATCACAGCCTCCTTCATACACAACTGGGGAAGCCGGGCAATAATTGATAGGGGGACAGAAAACAGAACCAACGACGGCAGCCGTTCCATTAAGGATAGCGAGCCGTTCCTACCCCCGACCGCGTATAACGGCCACAAAGGCCAGAAAAAGCCCTGCATGAGCCTTTGCGGGAGTGGCTGTTAAAAGGGTTGCGGTTAAACTTAAGACTACTATGAAAATTACTGTTTTTTTCATGCTTATCACCTGCCTTTCTATTATTTGGAATTTGCTTTTAAAATATTTATACCCGCGCAAGCATCCATTGAAATGTTAATTAATGATTAACTTTTTTAATCTATATTTAACACTATGATATAAGACGCACGATTTCTTAATTAGTTTACAAGAAATAAGCTCCCCACAAAAATTCGGTTGACCTAATTGTCGGGGCTAAAAATTTAGAATATTCAGCTTAGCAACACTTTTTCTCATTTCCCTCCCTTTACGTGGGAATAGTATGGAATAGGCTAAAAGTACGGTAAAAAATGAAAAAGGATCTCGATTCGAGACCCTTTTTAATTGATTGAAAGAAATGCTTCGAAGTAAATTGTCCTGGCGCTTTTCCCAAATAGACCCTTACAACTAAATCGCCCCTTATTGATTTCCCAGATAAAAAAATCCCGCTCAACTTTTCTGTTGGGAATATGATGTTGGAAACCGAACTCTCTTTCTTTTGTGCTTAAACATTGTAACCAGTATTTCCAAGGGAAGGCCTCTCGCCTTACGCCCCCCTTTTTACTGTTAACAAAATTTATACCCTGCCAAATTATACAAAACTATTGAAATATATAAGATAAATTATTTGTCATGCCATTTGTGTTAAATTCCTTTACATAACGGCCTTGTTTTAAATCGGGAACCTTTTCTCACCTATAATCAATAACTATTTGAAATATTTATGTAATTATTAATTTTTTCATGTTGGCATTTGCTGTAGTGTATTAGCGAAAAGAACATGCATACAGATAAAAAAGAAATAAATTAATTATTTATATAAGGAGATACCAAAATGAAAAATATGAACTTAGAAGAAAAAAAGTGCTCATCGTTGATGACGAAGCCGGAATCAGGCGAAATTTGCATTTCGGGCTGACCCAGCATCATTTTACTATTGATGATGCTGAAGGCTGTCTTTCCGCTCTCTGTCAGATCAATCAAGCTACCACAAAGGCGCACCCTATAACTATGTGATTACGGACATGGTTTTGCCTGATATCAATGGATTAAAACTGCTTGAGGTCATTAAAAGCAAGTACCCCACCCTTCCGGTCATAATCATTACCGGCTATGGGACCGAAGTCACTGCTGATGAAGTTACTGCCCGGCATGGTGACGGTTATCTTTCCAAGCCCTTTTTAGCGGACGAGCTGGCCGATGTTTTGGGAAAGGTTGCCCCTCCCAAAGCGGACTTTCCGCAAGCGGTCGCCGAACCGGCCCTCAAGACTTCGATAAGTGCATACGCCATGATTAAAGTAAAAGAAGGCGGAGATATGGTGAGGGTATTTAACAAATTATATTTCATGGACAATGTTCTTTATTGCGATGCCGTTAGAAATTCTTACGATTGTCCTCTCCTTAACGCCGCCTACCCTGCGGAGATCGACCATATTATTAAAACAAAAATCAAAACCATGGCCGACATTGAAGAGGTTGTTTACTGCCCGGTTGCAAAACCAAAATGGAGACCGGCATTCAGGATTTCATCAATGATTACGAACGGCCAAAAAACCTCTCTCCACAGGGAAAAAGGCGAAACGGGTTCCCTCTCCTGTGTCAGCCTATGTGCTTATTGAGGTGGAGAAATCCCGGTTCAACGAGGTCTACCCGAAACTCTACTTCCTGGACAATGTGGTCTCCGCGATACCACCGAAGGCAAATACGATATTATCCTTCCCATTCAGAGTGCTACGTTTAATGAAATGGAAAGGTTGGTCCGGGAAAAAATCGGGTCCATTGACGGAATTGTAAAACCAAGCTGTTAAACATAATGAATATGTTTGAAATGTAAGGCTGAAAACAGAAATCTGTCATCGCCGATGAAGAACCCCGCAGAAATGCGGGGTTCTTTATTTTTTGAAAAAGCACAATTAAAACAAAATCTTAAGAATAAATTATGATTGACTATTTGTCTCTTAAGGAGTAACTATAGAAAAAATAACAATAAAATCCAAAGGGGCTCTTATTTCAAAAGGGTAATAAGGGAAATGGTTTTAATTTAATTAAAATTAAAGAAGGCTTTTTACCTGTTATCAGGTGAGTGGCCTTTTTTTTGAAACTGTCCTTTTTAGCGATCAGCATAGACGTTTTTCACTTACAAAGGAGAAAAGAGATCAGCTGCATATATGCAGTTCTCGCCTTGGCTCTGCCCGAGTCCTGATATTTTTCGCTTTTTTGCTGACGAGTCTGGTTCGGACGTACATTTGAAACCGGAGTGTCGCCGGTTCTGGGTTCGTCTTCATGCCGTCTACAACCCTCGCTTATCTGGCGGCCATGCTGAACAACAATCACGCCTTGTTCAGGTGGCTGGCTGGCGCTTTTTATCGTTGCCGTTCTGGTTGACATTGGTCATTGGGGGGTGGTCGACTTAAATACAGTCGAAGGTGACATGGTGGAAAATAGTAAACTCTAATACCGATGGTCAAGAAATTAAACTAGGTGAGTACCACTTGTACTCTCGAAAGAAGGGGAACCCGGAGGAAACTTATAATATTCCTAGAAATAGGGTATTACACGGATCAATATAAACACTGTTAGCGGTCATGAAAATTCATTGACATGAAACTCCGATCATGAACCAGCTTGGAAGAAAGCTGGGCAACACCGCCAATGCAGGGGCCACTGAACGGCATCATTAAGCTTGCCAGCGACGTACCTGTGCGCCTCTGATCTTTAGTCATTAGCCTTTAAGAAGAAAGGAGTACCATGAGGCGTTGTACTATTTTTTTAGTTGCCCTGTGCCTATCTCTGTGGGGAGGCTTTGCCTTAGCTCAGAGACCCCGGAAAGGAACAGGCCGCCGTAACAGCAGCGAAAAAATGGCTTTGATTGGGGGATTCAGGGAATTATGAGAACAGAGCTGGAGGGAAGCGGCTGGATATTTCAGGAATGCGAGTAACTGACAAGCAATGGGTGCGATCTCTAAAGGCAGTAAGAGGTAGTCTGGGTAGCTTATGTCAAGAGAAGTCAAAAGTACGATATACAAGACTTTCTTTGCCTGGCGCCCCGGACGGCGAATATGTAGTCATCCAGTTTGTGACCTCCTTCGGAAACTAGAAGTCAGCAATAGAACTATTACGCCGATGCTTGAGAAGGACGGTAGCTGGCGCGTGTCGGCTCTTCATCAGGTAGACACCCTCGGGCTAACGCCCGTTGTCATCATGGTTTTTTTGATTTGAAGCCTGAACTGTCATTCCAGCAGACCGGCAATCCGTAGCGCATCAAGAGTCATAACTGAAGGGTTACAAGTTTTTAAGTTTGTTGGAACTGGTTAAGTTTGTTTGGAAAAATTAGCTTCGGGAATGGTTCACTTTAGTCTGTTTTGTCCTGTTTTGGTCTGTCTCTACACAAAAACTATACAATATGAAAATGGTATCAATTCGAGCTTTTATTTATTTGCTTTAAAAATGAAAGGCACAGAGTCATTTTGTTAAATTTATAATATATTGGGAAGCAATTTGTCTCTAGCAAGGGGTGTGGGAGCGGCTAAGGTGGGAAGGAGCCACAAAGGATATCAGTTATGATGACCGAAATTTATTATAATAACTTTTTCAGTTCGTTGCGAGCTATATCTGACTGAGGAGTGTTCGGATACTTCTGATGACCCGCTCCAGGATAATACACACATTATCTTTGTCTCCTAGGGGCTTTAAAACAAATACCCTGCTTTATAAAGCATCCGGCACTTTGTTTCCCCGGGATATTTCCTAAGCACATCCTGAAAGCAAGATATAGCTTCTTTCTGTTTTTCCCCTCCTTAAAATAGGATTCCCCGATCCAGAACTGAGCATTACCTGGTAATATTGTGTTTGAGGAAATTGTTGG
>CAVSIB010000038.1:0-17266 GCA_963727835.1 uncultured delta proteobacterium | reverse complement strand
CTTAGAAGAGGACGAATCCTTAGATCTCTTGGAGCTTTTTGTGGGAACCTCTGCCTCTAACTTAACAGATTTGGCAAAGGCTCTCGAACCCGGAGACGCTGAAAAGGTAGTTAACGCTACGCATTCCCTAAAAGGAGTAGCCGGGAACCTCGGATTCCAGGAGATTTATAAAAATGCAAAACTTATTGAAATAAATGCCAGCAAGGGATTTTTGAAGGAAGCAAAGAAGCGATAACCTCACTAAGAGAAAAGCTGACACTGATTGAAGAGGACTTGAAAAAAAATAAGATGAGCGGTGGGCAGTGCTATGTCGTTTGGGTAAAGGTTAATCCCGTAAGCTCTTGTGTTTTTTTGTGTTAGACTCCCTTCCTAAGTAAAATCCCTTTTTGTTGACCTCTCGCAATCCTTGGGGAAACTTTTCCTGAATCGTTTTAACCCACATTTTCTCTCCCAGATTGAGATGGCGAGAAAGCACTCCCAAAAGAACCACATTCAAAGTTTTCGGGTTACCTGCTTGTTGAGTTAACGCCATTCCCTCTATCAAAATAAAATTTTTAAATCTCTCTTTAAGCCGTCCGGTATATCTGCGGGATAGTCTTCCAGCCCCATGGATACGAAGGAGGAGAATCTTCTGGTTATTAACCAAAACAAAGGAATGGGGTTTCAGATAGTCAAGATAACGGAGGGTTTCCAGCATTTAAAGCTTACCAGAAAGTCTCCTTCCCCTTTTTTTATAAGGGGAGAAAAAACCTTGGTTCCAAACCTGACCTGACTCGCCACGCTTCCCCCTCGCTGGGCCATTCCATGAATCTCGCTCCTTTTTACATCAAACCCAGCCTTTAAAAGAACCTCTCCCAAAATTTGGCTCGCCACAATGACCCCCTGCCCTCCCACACCAACGAAGAGAACATTAAATATTCTATCGATTCTATCGTTATTAACCACGAGAATATTTTTGTTTCCTCTGCGACCAGTTAATTTCCTTAAGCCAAAGGAATTTGTTAATTTCAACAAATTGCTGCTTATTTACCGGTTTTAAGCCTCTTTAGGATAAGTTCAGCCACTTTCTTCCCGGAAAGCAGCATCCCCCCGAAAATAGGGCCCATCCGATATGATCCAAAGGCAGCATTTGCAGACATTCCGGCTACATAGACATTGGGATAAACTTCTTTTGTGTTTTTAAGGGTCATAGTCTCGGCAATTTCAGCATTCATTGACTTTTCACCCATGATCTTTCCGGTTTTGGTAAGCAACGACTTTCCGCTCTTTTTTTCAATAATCTTTAAAACTTCAAGGCTATGACCGGTTGCTTCCACCACAAATCGTGCCCCAATGGTCAGAGGATCAACATGGAGTCCGGCTATTTCAACCGCGCTCCAATTAATCACCAGCCCCGTTACCTTATCCTGAGTGAGTTTAACATCTTCCACGCTCATACAATTAAAAATTATAGCTCCGGCTTTAACTGCCTGGGAAGTTAAGGTAGAAATCGCTTCCACGGAATCGGCAGTATAATAATTTTTTTCATAAATTCAGATCGTATCCCCATCTCGTCAAGGATTTTTTTTGCTTCTTTTTGCACCACAATTTCATTAAACATCATCCCCCCACCCCACATCCCACCGCCGATGGAGAGTTTTTTTTCATAAACCGCAATCTTGACTTTTCTTTTCGCCAAATAGTAAGCAGCCGTCAGTCCCGCCGGTCCACCACCGGCAATCGCGACATCTATCTGCAGGTTATCCATTAACTTTTTAAAATACCGGTCAACAATTGCGCGAGAAATAACAATTTCGTCTAACATCGTGAATCTCCTTTCCGTGAAAACCAATTAAACATTAAGGAATCGAAAAATAAATGATCTCCCTAAAAAAGTCAATAAATATTGAAGGCATTTCCCCCCAGAAAAAATATTTTTGCTTCCAAATTTCTCTTGACTTACCCAATATATTGTGGTCAAATAACATTCATCTACCACATGAGGGAAAGAAAAGCAATTCTTATAAGAGGTTAGGGAGGACTATGACGCACTTAAAAGAAATAAAAACAGAAAGACCTTATACTCTACCGGACAGTGAAACCACTGATTTAGCCCTTTTTGTGCGGACTTCCAGTGAAGATGTCAGTTCTTGGCATCGACAGAAAATTGTCGATGCCCTGGTGAGGGAGACATATATTGACGTCGATACCGCTGACAAGATAAGCGCTGACGTTGAAGAAATGATTATTAACTCTAAGACCAGAGTGATTACCGCCCCCCTCATCCGGGAATTGGTGAATGCTAAACTTATTGAAAGAGGGCTGGAACAAACCCGGATGATGCATACCCGGATCGGTTTGCCGATTTATGATGTAGATCAGCTCATTCTTCATCCCAACAAAGAAAATGCTAATGTTCCCCATGGACCCGAAGCTACGAACTTAACTTTAGCGGAAGGGATAAAAAAAGAATACGCCCTCCTCAGTGTTTTTTCCCAGGATATTGCGGATGCGCATCTGCGAGGAGACCTCCACCTTCATGACTTGGGTTTTATAGACCGGCCCTACTGCTCAGGACAGTCATTGGAGTACATTAAAAGATTTGGCTTAAACCTCCCGAATTCCCTCTCCAACGCCAAACCCGCCAAACATCCTGAAGTGCTTTTAGCACATATGGTTAAGTTTGCAGCAGCTCTGCAAAGCAATTTTGCTGGAGCAATCGGCTGGGACTCGGTTAATCTCTTTTTTGCCCCTTACTTAGCCGGAATGAGCGATCGAGAGATCGAACAACTCGCTCAGATGCTTATTTTTGAATTTTCCCAGCAAGCAGTTGCGCGGGGTGGACAAGCCATTTTTAGTGATATTAATATTTACTGGGAAGTTCCAAAACACTTTGAAGATGTTCCAGCGATTGGCCCCGGAGGTGTCTTTACCGGTAAAACCTATGCCGAATACATTACCGAAGCACAAAAGTTTGCCTGGGCACTCTTTACCGTTTACAAAGGAGGAGATGGAACCGGCCGGCCTTTCTTTTTCCCTAAACCGTTAGTCCATATTACCGAGAAATTTTTCCAAACTGAGGGACATAAGGATTTCCTCAACCATATTTGTGATGTTGCCAGTGAAAAAGGAAACACCTATTTTGTTTTTGACCGTGGGAGTACCGCAAAAATTTCCGAGTGCTGCCGACTGAGCTTTAAACTCGAGGCCCAAGACTTCGCTGACGCCCGTGAGCCTTGGAAAATGCGGTATTGCGCTCTCCAAAATGTAACCCTTAACCTTCCCCGGTTCGGCTACCTCAGTAACCAGGATGATACTGTTCTATTTTCTCGAATCTCTGATGCCATGGCCCTGGCGGTTAAGGCTCATGAGCAGAAAAAAGTTTTCATCAAAAAACTTTTATCCATAGGTGGTAAAGGGCCTTTGGCTTTGCTTACTATGAATAAAGACGGGAATCCCTACCTCAAGATGGATCGGGCCTCATTCCTTATCGGAATGCTGGGACTCAATGAACTTGTTCAGTTTCATACCGGAAATGAATTACATGCTTCGAAGGACACCCTGAAATTTGCCCTTAAAGTGATTGCGCACATGCACTTGGTGGCGAAAAAATTATCGGAAAAACATCATATGAAATTTGTCTTGGAGCAGACCCCTGCGGAAAGCACTGCGTATCGGTTTGCCAAGCTGGACCTCGAACATTTCTATCCTGAAGCTCACCGGGTCGTAAAGGGTAATTTAGAGCGCAATGAAGTCTATTATACAAATTCCACCTATCTTCCGGTATCAATTCCCATCAACCCCATCGAAAGAGTTCGAAAGGAAGGCCTTTTTCATCCGCTCATTGAGGCGGGATCGCTCACTCATATCTGGCTTGGAGAAAAGCGCCCCGCAAAAGAATCTTTGGCTAATTTTGTATTCAAAACCTTCCGGCACACCACCAATGACCAGATCGCCTTTTCACCCGAATTCACCAACTGTAATGACTGTGGCAAAACCGAACGAGGACTCAAGGATCAGTGCGGCTATTGCGGTTCCCAAAAGGTAGAGGGTATAACGCGGATTACCGGATATTTCACCAAGATTTCAAGCTGGAACAAAGGAAAAATCGGTGAACTCCATGACCGGTACCGAAACCAAGAGTACTTTTTCGACGAGTCAGACCAAAAAGTAAGGGTAGCTTAATTTTTTCCATAGATTGAGGAAGGAGGAGAACATATGGGAAAAGTAAAACTATTTTGGAAATCTGAGTGCCCCTTGTGTGGTAACGCTAAGATTATCGGAGGGATGCTGAAGCAGGATGGATTGGTGGTTGATGATTATAACCTCGATACTGCTGATGGTCTTGCTGAGGCTTCCTATTATGGGGTTAAGTCAACCCCGACCATGATTATTGAAGATGAAGAAGAAAATGCCATTGCCTCTTATTCAGGACACGTTCCTACTCCCTTGGAAGTAAAAAAAGCGATTTCCCGATATTACCAATAGTTCTTTCGTCTCTTAACCGGAACCTTTTGGGTTAAGGGATTTGTTCTCAACCCCTCCTTGGTTCGAAGGGGGAATGATATTCCCCCTTCGACTTTTTACACTTTAAGGCCACTGTTAGCCCATTGCTATGGCACGTCTTGAAAACAGTATCCCCATCAAAGGTTTTTTAGAAACGTCTTTTTTAGATTGGCCCGGCAAAATCGCTTCAGTGATTTTTCTTCCCTCCTGCAATTTTCGTTGTCCCTTTTGCCAAAACGCCACCTTAGTTCTTAAGCCCCAGCATTTAAAAACCTGGCCTTTACCAGAAGTGCTTCAACGGATAAAAGAACTTAAAGGCTGGATTGACGGGATCTGTATCACTGGTGGCGAGCCAACGCTTCAGGAAACCCTTCCTGATTTTATCCGGACTATTCAAAAAGAGAAATCTTTTGGTGAAACTCGATACCAATGGAAGTTATCCCCACATGATCGAAACCCTTTTGAAAGAAAATTTAGTAGATGCCATCGCCATGGATGTTAAAGCACCTTTGGAAGAGATTTCTTATGCTCGATTAACCGGAGTACCTGTTGATCTAAAAGCAATCAAAAAAAGCATTGACGTAATCCGAAAAAGCTCGATCGAAAAGATATTTCGTATCACGGTGGTTCCAAAAATGTTAACCGAAGAAGATATTTATCGCGTAGCCGAGGACTTATATCCCCTCAACACATTATTGCTTCAGCAGTTCAGCCCGAAAAACACTTTAGACTCAAAATTAAAACATGAAAGACCATGGCCACAAGAAAAATTCGAACAGGTCCAAAGATATGTGGATCAACTCCTCACGGTCAGGAAACCAAAGCCCAAGGAGGACGCTCAAAAAAATAACCCGTGATTAAAACAAGGATCAGTAGCGCGCCTCAGGATGAGAAGCATTGTCATCCAAATCTCCGATGGGATGATTCTCGTAATATTTTTTTTCGTACTATAAGAGGGAACAAAGATGGAAGAAAAATTAAGAAAAATCCTAAATCAGTTCAAGCACTCAACCGGTAACATTACGATTTTGACCGGTGCAGGTATTTCGTCTGAGAGTGGCATACCTACGTTTCGGGGAAAGGATGGTTACTGGACCGTGGGGTCTAAAGAATATCACCCGGAGGAAATGGCTACTTTCCGTATGTTTAAAATGATCCCCTATGAGGTCTGGCAATGGTACCTTTATCGCAAGACCGTTTGCGCACAAGCCAAACCAAATCTAGGCCATCGGGCGATAGTAGAATTAGAAAAGATTTTTCAAGACCGCTTCGTGTTGATTACGCAAAACGTTGATGGTATTCACCTTCGTGCGGGCAATACTGCTGATCGCACCTATCAGATTCATGGAAACCTAAATTTTATGCGCTGTTCAGATGAATGTAGTGGTTTGATAATTTCCGTCCCAAACGAAATTCCTTTCAAAGATAAAACCGCTCCCCTCACTGAAACAGAAAAGAAACTCTTGGTCTGTAGGCAATGCGGAGCTATCTCGCGTCCCCACGTTCTTTGGTTCGACGAATGTTATGACGAAAAATTTTTTCGTTTTCACAACTCGCTCCAAAAAGCAGAAAAGACCGGTCTTTTGCTGGTGGTAGGTACCTCAGGGGCCACCAACCTGCCCATGCAAGTGGGGGTAACAGTAGTGCACCGCGGAGGAGCGGTGATTGACATAAACCCGGAGCCGAATCCCTTCAGTCAAATGGCAATCAGCGTTACCAACGGTTACTCCTGTTCAGAAAAAAGTAGCCAAGCTCTTTCTCAGATTGTAGAGTTTTTAAGAAAATAAATCTGAGTAGTATTCCTTAAAAAATTATAAGAGTTACAGGGGTGATGCCTTGGAGCGAACAGTATCTTGGTTTGCTTAGATAAATAATTTCATGAATTTGCATCATCATCGAAGTGCTGGATCGTGGCAGACCGGAAACCATAATTATAAAATTTCTCAAATGAGTTTTTTCCATAGAGCTTCCGTTTTAAGAGGCTACTACTACCGTGGCAGCACAAAAGTTTCAAAACAAAATAACCGAGATTGTTCCTTGATAAATCCATTTTCTTTCAACGAGTTATCTTCATGACAATAAATTATATTATGTTTGTTTTAATATACTTGCAATTACTCATATCATCACTTAAACTTTTAATAGTAACCCTACATAGTTATTTTCGATTTTTATGAATCGGAGACAGGGTATGAAAATAGTTTCTTCTATTGTCTGGGGATTCTTAGCGGTTCTTTTTGCTTTTGCTTTTGCCATGGTAACCGGAATTTTTAATCCCCAGGAGCATATCAATGCCCTCTGGTTGGTAGTCGCAGCCGGGTGTTTTTTCACCCTCGCTTATCGGTTCTACGGAGCTTTTCTGGCTGCCAAGGTTTTATCGCTCGATGATCGGAGGATAACCCCGGCCTTCCGTTTAAACGACGGAAAAAATTTTTATCCTACCAACAAATGGGTTCTCTTTGGACATCATTTTGCGGCTATCGCTGGCGCTGGCCCTCTTATCGGACCGGTGCTAGCCGCTCAGTTTGGCTATCTTCCCGGATTCCTCTGGATTCTTATTGGCGCAGTCGTAGCCGGAGGGGTCCATGATTTTGTCATTCTGGTTGCCTCCATGAGGAGGGATGGAAAATCCCTTGCCCAAATCGCCAAATATGAAGTCGGTCCCCTAACGGGCGGAGCAGCCTCGGTTGCGGTCCTTTTTATCCTGATTATAACTATTGCCGGTTTGGGACTTGCGGTAATAAACTCCTTATTCCATAACCCCTGGGGCGTCTTTATCATCGCTATGACCATCCCCATCGCCCTTTTCATGGGGATTTACATGAAGTCCTTACGACCCAATAAGGTCGCTGAGGTCTCCCTGATGGGGATTACTTTGCTTATCCTCATCGTAATATTTGGCAGGGCGATCCCCTCATCTCCTTTATCTTCGTTCTTTGATCTGGATAAAAATCTTCTGTCTATTCTTCTGGCCATCTATGGATTCGTGGCCTCCGTTCTTCCGGTATGGTTGCTCTTGGCACCCCGGGATTACCTTTCCTCATTTATGAAACTCGGCGTTATCATACTTTTAGCGCTCGGAGTGGTAATAGTGCATCCTCACCTGCTTATGCCTCCGCTTACTCAGTTCATCCATGGTGGCGGGCCCATTATTCCAGGACCACTCTTCCCCTTTATTTTTTATCACCATTGCCTGTGGCGCACTTTCTGGTTTCCACTCAATCATATCGTCCGGCACTACTCCCAAGATGATTGAAAAGGAAAGTTATGCACGAGCAATCGGCTATGGCGCCATGCTTACGGAAGGTTTTGTTGCGGTCATCGCCTTAATCGCGGCTTCTGTTCTCATCCCGGGAGACTACTTTGCCATTAACTCCAAACTCAGTTTTTTAGAGCTTGCCAACCTCGGATTTCCGGTGGCTAAGATCAAGGAACTTTCCGCAATAATAGGGGTAAGCTTGCAAGGCAGGCCAGGGGGAGCGGTTTCCTTGGCAGTTGGGATGACCTATATCTTTTCCTCTCTTCCTTTCTTAAAACACTTCATAGCCTATTGGTATCAGTTTGCTTTGATGTTTGAAGCCCTTTTTATTCTTACCACGATTGACGCAGGCACCAGAGTGGCTCGCTATGTGGTTCAGGACCTAGGGGGGTATGTTTATAAACCCTTTGGGAATTTAAGTTCTATTACCGGCAACATTGTGGCCAGCCTCCTAGTCGTCTTAATCTGGGGGTATTTTATCTACACCGGTTCCATATCAGTTATCTGGCCTATTTTGGAACCGCCAACCAGCTATTAGGAATGCTTGCCCTCTGTATCGGCACGACCTTCCTCATCAAGAGGGGCAAGATTAAATATATCTGGGTAACGTTTATACCCATGCTTTTTATGACCATAATTACCTTCACCGCCTCTTTTATGCTTCTCAAAGATTTTTCCGCTAAGGCCTTATCCTCGCTCCCTGATGCCTTTAACTATAAAATCGATGCTTCCTTAGTGGGGATCCTGATTTGCCTGGCCCTGGTTATCGTGATTGACTCCGTCATAAAGTGGTGCCGATTTTTTCTCTCTGAAAAACCGATGGCCACCAAAGAAACGATTGAACAATAAAAGGGTATCTTAAAATCACCGGGAATACAGGGAGGGTCGCATGAATATTATCTTTCATGAAAAATTTTACGAGACCTATGATTCTGACCCAGCGGCAGCCCCGGGAAGAATTGAGCCGATCATGCGGGAGCTTAAGAAATATCCCCACTATAAATTTATTGCTCCCCCGCCAGCAGAACCTAAGGATATCCTGCGGGCGCACTCGGCTCGCCATATCGAAAACATAAAGCGAGACGATATCGTTTACACCATGGCTCTCCTCTCTGCTGGCGGAGCCATCAAAGCGGCTGAGCTGGCTTATGCCGGCGAACCAACCTTTGCCTGCATCCGGCCGCCCGGACACCATGCTTCCCGTGATAGTTGTTGGGGGTTTTGCTTTTTCAACAATATGGCGGTATCGCTTTTGAAGCTCGAGGCAGAAGAGAAAATCAAATCTGCCTTTATCCTCGACTTTGACCTGCACACCGGGGATGGCAATATCAACATCCTTGGCAGAAAGGAAGGGTTTGTTATTCTCAATCCCGTGAGCCATGATGAAGAAGACTACCTTGAGGAAATCTCCCTTGCCTTAAACAAAGCTGGCGACTGTGATATCATTGCTGCCTCAGCGGGTTTTGATGAATACATCAAGGACTGGGGACATAAGCTTTCCACCGATGCTTTCCAAGAGATCGGAAAAATGATGAAAAATTTTTCAAAAAAGCATTGCTACGAGAGAAGATATGCTTTGCTTGAGGGAGGATACTGTTACGAAGACCTGGGGAAAAATATTCATGCCTTCTGTGAAGGCTTTCGATAATCACTGATTATATATTTCGACCCGTCGAAGAACCAGCTTTACACATCAACTCTCAGTCGCTACGGTTTTTTAAATTTATGGATCCTAAAGAATTACGCTTAAACTTTGTTGAGAAAACTCCTGAACAGGTTACAATCAATGCGTCGTTAAGGCCTGACGCAAAAAATTACGAGATATTTTTTCGGAGTAATGACATCGCCCTCACCAGAAACACTGAGACCCTTCTCTCTGTCGGGCTTCTTCCCGCCATGAAAACCGGCTTTACGCATTTTTTTCTGGAGGAATTGATTCTTTTACACCTTCTTAAAGCATCAGGAGAATGTTACTGCCCTAATTTTTATCCATGGGTTCGATATAACCCTTGATGAGCATTCCCGCCTCAGAAAAGCAACGAAAGTGATCCCAAAAATTAGCTCACAACGGGGCATGAAGTAGAAAACCAATCTGTTTCCCTTTCTCGATTTTTATGTTTCGCGATAGAGCTATAGTCAATAGTTGTGTATGAAGAATCTAGGCGGCGACCCGTTTTTCTTCCATCCCATTAACAAATTTCACACCTTTAACCACATCAGCCAAGCGTTCCGGACGATGTAAACGAATCCATCTTTTTTGAGCGCATTGGCATAATTTAAACGCCATGGATGAGAACCGTGTTCGCAGAGAAACAGCCTCTCACTTTATTCATTCGCAACCTGACCGTCGCAAAAGTCGATTCAATCGGATTCGTGGTCCGAATGTGACGCCAGTGTTCAGCGGGAAAATCATAAAAAGTTAACAAAGCATTTCGATCCTTTTCCAGGCACTGGGTCGCTTTGGGATATTTCGCTTCATACGTATTCACAAAATCATTAAAATGACGTTCGGCTTCATCTTTGCTGGCTGCCTGCCAAATCTGATGCAATTTTGATTTCGCTTTGGATTGAAGGCTCTTTGGTAAATTGTTCAGGATATTAGCCGTCTTGTGTACCCAGCATCTTTGCCAACGGGTATCATCGTAGACTTTGCTCAACGCTTTCCAGAAACCAAGTGCGCCGTCACCAATCGCCAGTTGTGGAGCAGTGGTCAAACCTCTGGATTTCAGGTCTAGTAAAAGTTGTTTCCATGACATTTCGCTTTCACGGAAACCGCCCTCTATGGCCACCAGTTCCTTTGCGCCGTCAGCCGTGGCGCCAACAATGACCAGAAGGCACTGTTTATCATCCATACGAACGTTGCAGTAAATCCCATCCACCCAGAAATAAACGTAACATTTTCCGTCAAGGCTGCGTTTTTGCCATTGCTGAAACTCCTGCTGCCAAACCGTCTTGAGACGGCTGATCGTGGGAGCAGACAATCCCGGCGCATCCTTACCGACTAAAGCAGCCAAAGCGTCGCTGAAATCTCCGGTAGAAACCCCTTTCAAATATAAGCCACGGAATCAATTGTTCCAAGCTCCTTGTCTTCCGCATATACGGCGGCAAAATAGATGAATTGAATGTTATCCGATCCGATAGATCCGCCGACCGGTCTCTAGATCCGTGGGGATTCCACTGGCACGGGCCCAATACCTGTCTGAATTTCACGCTTAGGCATATATCCGTTACGTACAACCCGTTGATAGCCCAATAAATCCTTTTGATCTTTATATTGATTTATGAATATCTCAATCTCGGCTTCCAGAGCTTGGGCTAACAAGTTTCTTGCTCCTTGACGTAAAATGTCTGAAATAGGATCATCAATAAAAGTCTCTGGCTTTTTTATCTCTACTACGTTATCTTTCTTCATGGTGCGTGTATCCTTTCCTTTTTTTTTGGCCGGTCAACTGTCGCGAAACAATTAACCGGTGGATACACCACCTGTATTCCTAAACACAACTTTTAATTATAGCTCTCCGCGATTGATTCGTTCGGGGTTTGCCTGATAAGTGTTGGCAATCTTTTGTTTCCCTTATTTCGTCGAATATATATTCCGTCTTCTCATGACTATGCGCATATTGATTCGGATCTTTTGGGGTCTCCTCCCGGATTGGATCCGCTTTGGAGCACCGAAACCCTTGAGTTTGGGCACTATGGCTGCGGGGCAGCGGGGATAGACAACGCCACCCCAATAGAAAAATCCAACTTGGCCCTCAAGTTTTTGCACGTGTGCTTTTTAAACCCCTGCTAGTGCTTTAAATTGTGGGGGGTGTGAAAAACGTATTCGGATGACGATTAATCTACATATCGCTGGCGCGCTTGACCGCAGCACCACGTTTGCTGAACCACTCGATTATAAACGTGTCTCCCGAATATTAATCATAAGCAATACGATACGCGCTTTTGTTTATGAGAATCTCAAGGCGTTAGAGAACAGGCCGGCTAACCGGGAACTCTAAAATGGTTTGCGCAAAGCTTTGAAACGGGCATGGTGGTTAAAGCCCCGAACACATATGATGCTTCGCTGGATTTACCGCGCTCCGAAAATGGCTTACTGAAACCTTTAAGGAGAAGCGTCGGGGGACACCCTTTGCTCTGATTTTTACAGCACAATTTCGGAATGGATTAAAACTTCATGCAAAAAATTTCAAAAACTATGGGAGTAAGAATAACCTTTGATAGAAAAGTTGGAGTTAAAACGCGTTGCCCTCAGATCAAGCTGGGACCCCATTGTTCTTTATTATCCTACTTGCCTATCGCGGGCGTACATATATAGGTCCAGTAGTGAAGATAGGCACAAAAAGCATCCGCTCCTTTTTAAAAGAGGTCCTCAGGTACAGAAAAATTTCGAGACAAGCAGTCGCTGATGCGCAGGATATCTTCCTGGGCAAGATGATAACGATGAGCGAGGTCACTAAGAAATCAACTGGAGAGGAAAGCCCGGCAGAACCTCACGCACTTCCCAGCCCTCAGCGGCCAAACACGCACACAGAAAATCGACTGTTGGATACCACTTGTGCGTTCCCATCATTTGGTAGAGCGCATTCAGGCAGTCTGCATCATGCTTGTCCCGAAATGATGCTGTCTGGTGAACGAAAAACTCGCCCGGCTTTGTCAGGCGACGTAGATGCCGGAGTGTCGGGTGCAGACCGTCTTCTCCAAAGTAGTGCAGAACGGAACGCATTATAAACAGGAAGCGGTCATCTTCCCGGCCCACATCGCCCCTGCGAGAATGTGTCCACTGAGCCACGAACACAGGATATTCCCTCGGTTCCTCGTGGCGTCAAGTTGTTCGTCAGAATAATCAAGGTTAACTAAAGATACGCCGAGTCCAACACCACGTGCAAGGATTTGTGAAAGCACATATCCGTTGCCGCCCCCCATATCAACGATGATATTGGCCCTGGACATGCCAGCAAGCTCTCGGACTTTGTGTACAAGGAAGCAACCAGATTACTACGATGGGGTCGGAAAAAAAACCACCATGTACCAAGTTCCAGTGTTCGCCGTGGGTACCTTTTTCTCTGTTTATTTGCTGGTTCATTTTCGGAGCCTTACTCTAAAGACAACTCATCGAGCATACCCGGGATGCATCTCGGCATAACGGGGCTGACAACACGTGGGGGATAACCCGGAGATCATATGTACCCGATAAGAAAAAAAATACCTATTGACTAAATCGAGCTGATTTTTTTTGCTTATATTAAACCTGGATGTCCCCATCTCCCATCCCATGGCTGAAGGTTTAATCCCGGGGACGGCAAAAAAAATTTGACGCTCATTGATCGTCTTTGTTTTGATCTTGGGAAACTTTCCTGCTCCCCTCATAAAGTTTGTACTCAAGCAGCCGGCATTCGATCCGGCTGTTGAAAAAAATCAGGCGACGGCTAGTTTTTAGCCCTACTTTTTTGGCGAGATCGGGATTACCAGTAAAAATATAACCCGTGTAGCCGTTGCAGCGCCGTTTAAAAAAATTTCCCATCCCTTCGTAAACGCTTTCCAGCTCCTTGACCACGCCGAGTCGTTCACCATATTCGGGATTAATGACGATAATGCCGCCGTCCGCCGGTACCGGAGTTTCCGAGTAGTCGCAGCCCCTGAACGTCATCAGGTGGTCGACGCCTGCTGTGAGGGCATTTTGTTGTGCTGCTCGAACGGCTTTAGGATCGAGATCCGTCAGGATCATTTTCCCCTCGAGCCCCTTTTTGGTTTTTTTTTCTTACCTCCTGCCGCAAAGCGTTCCATTCGGCGCGCCGGAAATCCCGCAAATGCATAAAGGCAAAATTGGTCCTGAGCAAACCGGGCGCCTTGTCCAATCCGATCAGGGCCGCCTCGATCCCCAGCGTACCGCTTCCGCACATCGGGTTCAGAAAATTCCCCTTGCCTCTCCAGCCGGTTGACAGGATAATGGCCGCCGCGAGCGTCTCCTGCATGGGAGCCTTAAAGGGAATTTTGCGATAGCTGCGTCGCGCTAAAGGTTCTCCGGATGTATCAAGATAAATACTGCAATTGCTTCCTTTCCAGTAAATGAAGACAGCGACCCCTGTTTTGTCCGGACCCGAATCGGGCCGCCTGCCGCAGCTTTCTCTCATGCGGTCCATGATGGCATCCTTGCACTTCTGATTGGCGAATTGCGTGTTCTGTATGCACGGGTTATCCACGAAGGAGGAAACGCTGACATATTCGGTTTCAGGAATGAGGTCGTCCCAACGGATCCGTTTGATGCCCTGATAAAAATCCTGGGGCGTTGATGCGCTAAATTCCTTGATGAAGAACAGGACCCGGTGTCCAGTACGGATATACAGATTCAGCTTCATGCAGTCGAACATGCTCCCGACGGTTTCAACACCCGCAGCCCTTTCAGCGCTGACCGGCAGACCGAGTGCGCGTATTTCTTCACTCAGAATCGGGGCGATCCCCTTGGGGCAGGTTATGAGAATTCGATTTTTCATGAGAAATCCTTCTTACTGCTTTCTTCAAAACGTGACCATACCCGATATAAGCGCCTTTTGAAAAAAATTTTTCAACAACCTGCCGACAACACATATGCCGCTTGAACTGTTGGTTTAAATCTTCAACATGAGCTTTAAAGTCAGACGGATTCTGAAAATACGCTAAAAGAAATCGGAGCGCATCAGTTCGCGTGATTGGTAGTCCCTGGTTTTTAAATTTTTCCGCGGAGCGGTTTAAGCGAAGAAGATTTCGGGTCCTCAGGTTTTCTTTCAAATGAGACCGGATAAAAGATTTGTCAAAGTCAATAAGGTAGCCCTTTATGTTTTGGGGGTCAGTTGTCTGGAGGATAATATTTTTCAGGTTGAGGTCACCGTGAAAAATACCCGCATCATGCATCGAGCGAACCAGTGCACCCACCTTTTTGATGACGCTCCTTTTCTCCAAAACCTTTTCCTTGGTTAAAGGCTGTTCTAACTCCTTGAGATAGGTCGCGAGGTCTTTCCCATCTTTAATTTCTCTGGTGACCATGTCTCCCCGGTGAAATTTCCAGAAGACCTTAGTATGGCAGGCAGCTACTATGTCAGCGGTGGGAACTCCTTTTTCTTTTGCCCGGATCCGACCCAAAGCTCTTTTAAAGGCCGTGACGTTCCAAAATAAAGATCAGGAATAATTTTGTGAATCATTCCTCCGCGTTGAAAATGGCGGATAACGATCCGCTCGTTTGCCTCGCCGGGTAACGCGATGATTTTTAACGCTCCCCTTCCAAAATAATTTTCTTCTTTTGGGAAGGATTGTTTTAAAAAAAAGTCCGGATCAGCAATCCCCACTGAAAGGAGCTTTTCCTTCCAGTCATCTTTTACAATGAAAGCCCTCTTGCCTTTTTCGATGAGGCTGTATGCAGGAGGAATGTTTTTTTTGCCGAACATGATTATTTGAGAAAAGGTTATTGTTAAAATGATGATACTAAACCATAAACTACTTTATTTTACAAGGAAATTCATTATATTGAAGCAGTTATCTTATTGACAAAGAGCCTCACTCCGATAAAATAGCCCCCATGGAAATAAAAAACCCAAGAATTCTTATGGTGCGATTAGGCGCAATCGGGGATGTTATCCGCACGCTTCCTGCCTTAAGGGCGTTGCGGCACAATCTCCCTTACGCCTACATCGCCTGGGTGGTTGAGGACCGGGCCGCTTCCCTTTTAATAAACCACCCTGATTTAAATAAAGTTTTTATGCTCCCCCGGAAGGAGTGGCAAAAAAACCCTCTGAGCATTAAAACCCTCAAAGAAATAATCCGGTTAACTAAAAAGTTGAGAAAAGAAAATTTTGATCTTGTGCTCGACTTTCACGGGCTTTTCAAAAGCGGGCTCATCACTTTTTTAACCGGAGTTAAGCGCCGGGTCGGCTACACCCGGAAATTTTCCAAAGAAGGAAATTTTTTATTTATCAACGACCAGGTCGCCCTTCCTGATTATAAAATCAACCGGGTGGAAAGAAATCTTTTGCTGGTGAAACACCTCGGTTTGAAAATTGATGAGCATAACCCCCTTATACCGATTTCGGAAAAAGACCGCGAGGTTGTTGCCTCGACGATCTTTTCCGGATTAACCTCCTTTTCCGGGCCGAAGATCATCATGCATCCCGGAAGCAGCCCCAGCACCCCGTATAAAAGATGGGACGTGCGCCGGTTCGCGCAGGTGGCAGACAGCATTATCCAAAAATACGGAGGGAAAATTTTTTTTACCGCAGGCAATGATGAACGAGAGCTTGTCAATAAAATTACCGCACAGATGGCTGAATCCCACTATGTTTTATGCCAACCCGAAACCCTCACTCAGTTAGCCGAGGCCATCAGGCGATGCGACCTTTTTATTGGCAATGACACCGCGCCCATGCACCTGGCCGCATTCGTCGGCACCCAGGTTATTGCCCTTTTTGGCCCTACTGATCCCATAGAAAACGCTCCGTTTGGGAAAGAAGCCATTGTCATCCGAAAAGATGTTTCCTGTAACCCCTGCCGGATCCGGGAATGCCAAAACCTTCTTTGCATGGATGCTATCACCGTGGAAGATGTTTTGGAGGCAGTTGGCCGGGTCCTCCTTCGGAAAGGTTTTCATCCTAACCCAAATTAAAAAATTTTGCTAAAAAATGAGCTGTCGTGGCGTTATGAGGTAAGATACGCTTTACTGACCCCTCACATAAAAAGCTTAAGACCCCACGCCACCTTATGGAATCGAGCGAAACCAGCAGAATGAAAGCAGCCGCCGATGGGGTTTTAAACATGAACATCTTAGATGGGTGGTGGGACGAAGCGTACTCACCTGGTATTGGCTGGGCAATCGGACGAATAGAAAACTATGATGACTCGACCTACTAGGGTCAGATAGAAACTGATGCAACCTATAACCTCTTGAAAGAAGAAGTCGTTCCTCTTTTTTATGACCGCGGGGTTGACAAAATACCTCGATAATGGGTTGCCCAGATGAAAGAATCTATTGCCAACCTTTGTTATTTTTTTACCCCCACCCGGATGGTGCAAGAATACACCGAACGATTTTATATCTCGATCTCACGAAGGTATCAGCAATTTCTATCCAATGGCTTAACGGACGCTAAAAAACTCTCGGCCTGGAAAGAAAGTGTTCAAAAATATTGGCAGAAAATAAAGATAGAGTCCGTAACCACTGGGTCCTTAAACGATTTAAAAGTAACCGTTCAAGCACTTATTTATTTAGGAAATTTAACCCCGGATGATGTTACGGTTGAAATATATTCCGGAAAAGTTGATGCTCTTGACACAAACATAGTTCCAGAAACAACCAAGATGGATTTAGTGCGGTCAGTCGGGGATGGAAAATACCTCTTTGAAGGACGGAGTGTTTCCTGCCAAAAAAAGTGGTAATGATGGTCTTACCTTAAGGGTGCTTCCTTTCCATCCCTACTTGGCAACGCGGTTTCTTCTTGGACTTATTTTCTGGTCCCAAAACATATAGATAACCTTTTTTACAGCCTGAGGCATGAG
>CAVSIB010000037.1:0-16968 GCA_963727835.1 uncultured delta proteobacterium | reverse complement strand
TTTTATTCAAGAGGTTTTTTAGCCTCCACCAAACAATCCATCATCTGCTGACCGGTTCGAATCATTTTGACTTCCACAAATTCCGCCTCCTCAAGGGGATGTTTAATTTCCTGGAATGTATAAGTATCACCCCCCGGAGTGTTTACCAGCATATTAAGAGCGAAAAGAGCTCCTTCGGGCGGATGGGTGCGGGATTCATCCATAACAAAATCACGAATGAGCAGTCTGCCTCCCGGAAGAAGTGCCAGAAAAATTTTACGGTAAAGAGCACGGTTTTGTTCAGGACTGTTTTGATGGATAATCGCAGAAAGGAGCGCTAAATCGCAGTCCTGGGGAAAATCATCATGGTAAAAATCACCAGCCACGAGCTCAACCCGTTTAGCCAGCCCTTCGGCGTTCATTCTTTCTTCAGCCATGGGAATGACATTTTTAAGGTCAAAGATCACTCCCGTGAGCATTGGATTTTTTTTGAGGAAAGCGATGGTATAAGTACCCGAACCACCGCCAATGTCCAAGAGACGCTTAAACGGTTTCAGGTCATACGCTCCCGCAATTTCCCGAGAAAGCTTGTGGCCAACCACGTGCATGGCACCAATAAAAGCTCTCTGGTCTTGCTCGGCTTTTTCCAAGAAGGGTTTTGGTTTTAGGTGAGGGCCGTTTTTCACAATTTCGGTGAGATGACTCCAGCTGTCCCAAAGATTGTTTAAATGAAGTATAAAGGGAAGGGTTGTGTCCGGATGACGAGCGGCAAGCGGTACACCTTGGTTGGTCAAACGATAGTGAGTATCGTACTTTTTTAACAAACCAAAAGTAACCAGAGTATCCAGGAGGCGTGTTAAGGCACGGGTGTTCAGCTTGAGTTTGCCGGCAAGTTCCTTGGCTGAAGAGGATTTTTCGTGCAGGTTGGTAAAAAGATTGAGTTCCGCCGCAGTGAGAATCACTCGGCTTTTCATGAAATTTCTAACTTCAGCGATAACATCACCTGTTTCCATCACGTTCCTTTCTGTTGAAGACAATAGGGTTTTATGGCTTCATAAAAATACTTTGCTATGATTGTATACCCTGCTTCGTTCGGATGGATAGAGTCACTCATCAGGTCAGGATGGGTGATAAGCCCTTTATAGATATTGGGGATGAGAATAGCCCCCTTCTTCTTACATGCCTCCTCATATGCATTGCCAAATCCTCTGCCAAAGAAAGGGATATCAATACCCCCGACCACTACCAAGGCACCTTGATCCTGAATAGACTGAATGATTTTTTTGAGATTGGCAAACGCCTCATCCTTGGAGACACCGTTTTTAATGTCATTGCCCCCGAGAGTGATCAGGACGATATGAGGTGACCTGGATAGCACATCTTTTTGCAATCGGGCAAGAGCTGTAGTCGTACTATCCCCTGGCACACCAGCATTGATGATCGGCGTGGAAAGCATCCGGGAAAGTTGGGAGGGATAGTCCATGCCTTCTTTTGCTCCGGTTCCAAAGGTAAGACTATCGCCGAAACAAATGATATTTTTACCCAAGGGATGAATGTTTTTGATTGTGGGAGTGGGGGAAAAAAGGCGGTAGCCTAAAAAAACCACAACGGCTAATAAGAGAAAGATGCCTATTTTTTTCATACCTGGCTAACCGAGAGAATTGAATCGGTTAAAATCGTTTATTTAACCAGCATCACCGGACACTGGGATAAGATTCCTACTTTATGACTGATCGTTCCCCAACCTTCGGTTGGTTCCTCGGGGGTGACTTTGTGAGAATGCATAACAATAAGGTCAATTTTGTTTTTGCCGGCAAAACTTAAGATCTCCACCACCCGATTGCCGAAGGTAATTTCACCTTCGATGGGCAATTTGCTTTTATTGTAACGGGTAATCAATTTATCAATATATTTTTTTGCCCGTTCTCCCAGAGTGCGATAGAAATCTTCAAATTCAGAAAAAGAAGTATAGGCAATGGTTTCAACCACATGCAAGAGATAAACCTTGCTTTTATCGTGCAAGGCAATTTTAACCGCGATATCCAAGGCCTGTTTATTTTTTTTCGTCAAATCGATCGGAACCAAAATCTTTTTAAACATACTCCCTCCTTTGTTCGGTTGCTATTGTCAAAACCGCAAAATCATATAATTTCAATAACCCCGGTTTACTTCCTTTATCATGTCTGACATCCTTTCCCAGATTTTTATAGAAGCCCAGATGAGATAACAGGTAAAAATTACTACTATAATCGTCAAGAGGACTTTCCAAAATTTGCTAAAATGAGGGCTTTTATAAAGCAGGGGCAGCGCAAAAGGACCGATTACCACGAATAAGAGAACAAGCACAGGAATTGGGCGATAATACCATTTAATCTTTTCTTCGTGAGGCATGGCAATGTTCTCCCCAAATAGTCTTTTCTCATGGCTAGTATCTTTTGTTTTTGAAAAGCTCGTTTCAACCCGCATTGGCGCTTTCGGGATTTATCATTGCTCTTATTTTTATTATTATAATCAATTTTCCCCCAAAAATAAAATCTAAGTTTGTCTTAGATATTTTTCTGCTATGCGATGGTGAAAGTTTTCTCTCTTTAACCCCGCAAAGTAAAAGCGACCCCAGCAGGGCCAAACTGGCGCCAAACAGGAATGCAACCCCAGGATTTACCCGATGCCATAATACCCCCATAATAATACTGGCAGGCAGCGCCCCAATACCAATCGCGCAATTAAAAACTCCGTAGGCAAGGCCGCGCATCTCGGGTTTTACTAAATCAGCGACAAAAGCTTTTTCCACGCCCTCGGTAAGTCCGAAATAGACACCATACAAAGCAAAAAGCCCCCATGCCTGCCATGCGGACGAAGAGAGCGCAAAGGCAGCATAAACCAGCGCGTAAATAATCCATCCCAAGATAATTACCTTTTTTCTTCCGATTCGATCGGAGAGGGCACCGCCCGGCATGGAACTGAGAGCTTTGACAACATGTAAAACTACCCAGATGATTGGAATAGAGACGGTTGACACCCCCAAATCCTTTGCCCGGAGAAGCAAAAAGGCATCGCTTGAATTTCCTAACGCGAACAAGAAAACAATACCTAAGTATAAGCGGAAATTACCATCAATCCCGCGGAAAGTTAGCGATGGCGCTTGCGATGTGTGGTCAGGGGAAATTTCTTTTGCGCCCACGATGAGGATGATAACACTTACTACGGCGGGGATAGCCGCGAGCCAGAAAACCAAGCGGTAATTATTCGGAGCAAGAAATAAAATCCCCATAGCGAGGATGGGGCCAACAATTGCTCCCGAGTGGTCCATGGCGCGATGGAAGCCAAAGGCCTTGCCGCGAAATTCCACTTTCGTTGAATCAGCGATGAGAGCATCGCGGGGAGAAGTCCGGATACCTTTGCCAATCCGGTCGATAAATCTGACAAATAAAACATGCCAGGGAACCAGCGCCATAGCCATGAGCGGCCGTGAAAGCGACGCAAGGGCATAACCAGCCACGGCAAGGGACTTGCGCTTTTGTAATTTATCAGATAGCCATCCGGAAAAGAGTTTCACAATGGAGGCAGTAGATTCAGCGACTCCTTCAATAAGACCGAGCATTTCCGTGCTTGCGCCCAGGGTGAGGGTAACAAAGAGGGGAAGTAAAGGGTAGATCATGTCACTGCTTGCGTCAGTAAAGAAACTGACCAAACCTAAGATAGCAACGTTTCTCCCTAATCCAGCAAAGGGGTTCTTTTTAACAAAAAAAAATTCACTCATGCGAATCCTTAGTTTTTGGATTAAAAATTTACGAGGTTTATTTTTTAACATTTATATCTTAATTTTAAAATTTTTAAAATTGCTAAATAAATACAAACTCCGTGTCTCAGTTTTGCGCCTACTCTTTAAAATTCTTGACTTTTTCGAGGGGTTTTGATAAAAAAATAGAAGATTCAAAAAAAATAATTATAGGAGGCAGGTATGATTGATCCGATTAAAGACTATTGGCAGGCTCGGTTAAAGGAGCTGAAAGAAGCATTGGAGGCAAATAATTTTGAGGCTTTTATTGCCGAGAATGCTGCTCACGCAAAAAAAGTTGTGGAGAATGAAATTATTCCCCAGACCGGAGCAAAAAGCATTTCTTGGGGCGGCTCGATGACTTTTATTAATTCTGGGCTTTATGAAGCGCTCAAGGACCGGAAGGATCTCGAGGTACTGGATACCTATGACAAAAGCCTTTCGGATGAACAAAAAATGGAGAAAAGAAGGGCGGCACTGTTCGTTGATCTTTTTATCATGGGAACGAACGCGATAACACAATCAGGCGAGCTGGTTAATTTGGATATGATCGGTAACCGTGTGGGGGGTTTAATTTTTGGTCCAAAAAATGTGGTAATTCTGGTCGGGCGTAATAAAATTGTTCCTGATCTTGAAGCAGCCATGGGAAGGATCAAAAATTATGTCGCGCCAATTAACACCAAGCGGCTTGGCAAAAAGACCCCGTGCGCAAAGACCTCCTACTGCGAAGAATGCCAAAGCGACGAACGCATCTGCAATGCGTGGACAATTATCCAAAAATCATTTCCTAAGGGGAGAGTGAAGGTTATTTTGATCAATGAGGACTTAGGATTATGATAATAATTTGGTGGAGTCACGATTGAGAGAGATGCAAACGCTGACGTTTCGACCCCACAGGACTTTCTATTAAATACGGAGTTAGGAGCGCGATCACAACATTTTTTAGGAAAAAGTAAAATGAGAGCAATGGTATTAAAGAAGCTTTGCCGCTTGGAAGAAAACCCTACTCCGTTGGCATTTACTATACTGCCGGAGCCAGTTCCGTTAGAAAATGAAATTTTGGTAAAGGTTTCGGCGTGCGGTGTTTGCCATACTGAATTGGATGAAATTGAAGGCCGAACCCCACCACCGCATTTACCGGTGATGCTCGGTCATCAAGTAGTAGGGAGAATTGAGGCCAAAGGTACTCAGACAAACCTTTTTCATATCGGCGATCGGGTCGGTGTTGCTTGGATTGCTTCAGCCTGCGGGACGTGTACATTTTGCCTTTCCGGAAACGAGAACCTTTGCCCGGATTTTAAAGCAACCGGCCGGGATGTGAATGGCGGATATGCGGAGTATATCACTATTGCAGAAGCTTTTGCCCATCCTATTCCCAACGTTTTTTCTGATATTGAAGCTGCTCCGCTCCTCTGCGCGGGTGCGATTGGCTACCGGTCTCTTAAGCTCACCAATCTCGTTGATGGACAAAACTTAGGTTTAACTGGCTTTGGTTCTTCAGCTCACCTAGTGCTTAAGATGGTGACTCATCGGTATCCGAATGCTAAAGTTTTTGTTTTTGCCCGAAGCGCTGATGAAAGAACATTCGCAAGAGATTTGGGAGCGTACTGGGTAGGCGACCCAGAAGAGAGATCACCGGAGTACATAGATAGCATTATTGACACCACCCCGGTGTGGAAAACAGTGGTGGAGGCATTAAAAAATTTGAAGCCCGGGGGGAGGTTGGTAATCAATGCGATTCGCAAAGAAGAGAGTGATAAAGAAAGTCTTTTGCAATTAAATTATCCCGATCATCTCTGGATGGAAAAGGAGATTAAAACCGTTGCGAATGTGACTCGAAGCGATGTGAGGGAGTTTTTAGTGTTGGCTGCAGAAATTCCGATAAAGCCTGAGATTCAGGAATTCAGACTGGAGGAGGCAAATCAAGCGCTGGTAGAACTTAAGAAACGAAAAATTAGAGGCGCTAAGGTTTTAAAAATCGCGTAGGGTAGGATGGTCAATGGGCTTTCGTGAGTTATGCTCGAGGGGTGTAAGCACTGCTATGGGGACTTTCCTTGTACGAATTACTTGCTCGCAGCGAAAGTTAAAGACGTGATTGACCAGGCCCACGAAGACTTTGGCTGCCTCGTTTTTTTGGAGGAGAACCATTTTTACACCCCAACCTCATAGAGTTAGTGCACTACGCAGACCGAAAAGGATTCTCAGCCCATATTACCACCTCAGATTTTGGTGTTACGAAAAAAAAGATAAAAAGCCTTTCCGATGATGCTGTTTTAGTTTTTGGGATAGATGGTATTGGAGAGATACATGATATGTGCCGGGCAAAATCCGCCCCTTATGCTCACCTTTTGAAAGTCATGGCGTATTGTCAGGATAGACCAAAAGAGATTATTACCCCCTTATGGAGGGGAAGTTTAGAGCAATTAGAAGAAATTATCAGCATGCCGGAAAAATGTGGGGCTGCCCTTCATGTTAATGCGCTTATTCCGGCGGGAAGAGCGAGGAATCATCCGGAAATTTCGTTAACCGGTGAGAGGAATGAGATTGTTTATCAGTTTCGCAAGGAACGCAAAAAGAAATTCGCCCATATTTTTGCCGGATTGATCCTCAAGGAAATGTGGGCCCTTGTGAGTTTCTCTGGGCGATACGTTTTGGTAATGTGTTTAACCAAGATTTTTCTGTTATTATTAAGGAGGCACAAGAGACTCGGTTTATTCGCGCGCGTGAGTTGGGATTTAAAGGGCAGGTGAGGTTAGGGGGAGCGAAGCCCTTTTGCTATCATACCGAGATATTCCACGTCATTGCAGATAAACTTAAGGAGGGATAGTTGGGGACAACGTTTTTCCCCAATAAAAAATAATCTGATGACTAACCGACAGTTCAACAGTGATGGAAAACATATATAATAAGGTAAGGGTACCTATGACGGAAGCGTTGTTGGATGTTTTGCTTTTTTATAAAGGAGGGTGATTACAATGGCAAAGGACCCAGGAATAGGATGCCGGGTTATGGCTACCATAACCGAGGTGAAGGGTCAGTGTAACGCTGGCCATAAGGTAGGTGAAAAGTTCGAGATCAGTTGTCACAATCCAGGAGGTTTGTGCGGATTTTTCTACCACGACATTTTCCCCCACCTGGAAACTTTGCAGTTTGGAGGAAGCCTTCCCTGGTGGGAGGGTGATACGATTTACCTCCAATGCCCTGATAGTGATAACCTGGTAACCTTGAAGATGGAAAGGTCAAAAAGGGTATAGATAACCCTTTTGTCAATCGTGCCGAAACAAAAAGATGTGGTTTTTTTGTTTCGGCACGATAAGCTTTATATGGGGTTCAAGATCCAGAGAAATGAATGTCCTAGTGTTGTGATTCTAACACTTCTTTACATTTGGCATATTTTTCTAAAATCCGTTCGACCGGTGCGCTCCATACAAAAACTCGTGGGTTTGGATTGTGATTGTTCAGATAATCTTAAATACAAATAACCAATTAAAATCAAGAGGTTCAAGGAGATAACTTCCTTTTTCCAAAAAGAAAGGAAAGAAATTTCCTTTATTCCATAAAGAACCCGATATTTTTGAAAGTTTCTTTTCAAGGCTTATTATAATTCTCTTGAAAAAGTATTAATTTCCGATAAACTTAAAAAATTTGTTTTTGTTTTATTATATATAAACACGTGGGATAATTTTGCGGGGAAATTAGTTTTATTAACTGATGGTTGGAAAGGATTTTTATGGGCAAAGAGGATGGTGGTAATGGCAATAAAATTAGCACCTTACCATTCATGGAAATTCGCAGGGTGCTGACCCTGCGCGGCCCTAATATTTGGGCGAATTTTCCCGTACTCGAGGTGTGGGTAGACGTTAAACAATTTAATGAGATTCCTTCCAATGAGATACCGGGATTTAACGAACGCCTTATGACCTGGTTACCCTCCATGATCGAACATCGGTGTAGTCGCGGTGAGCGTGGTGGGTTTTTTGCTCGCTTGCATGACGGCACCTATCTCGCTCACATCTTGGAACATATTACCTTAGAGCTCCAGACCTTGGCAGGAACCAACGTTGGTTATGGGAAGAGCCGGGAAACATCTGAGCCAGGAGTCTACAAAGTCGCCATAGAATATGAAGAGGAGACTCTCGCCAAAGAGTGTTTGAAAGTAGCTGCTGAGATTTGTTTTTCCGCTGTTCACGATATGCCTTTTGATATATCACGCCAGATAAATCGCTTAAAAGGTATTGCCCAGGATATTTGCCTGGGGCCAAGTACCCGGGCAATTGTTGATGCTGCCCGTGCCCGGAAAATTCCGGTGCGCAGACTTAATTCCGGTAGTCTTGTCATGTTTGGATACGGCTGTCGCCAGCGTCGTATCCTTGCTTCTGAGACCGATCAAACCAAGGCGATTGCCGAAGAGATTGCCCAGGATAAACAAGTAACCAAAACGCTTTTGAAGGCAGTGGGTGTTCCGGTGCCGAAAGGCCGGATCGTACACAATGAAGAAGATGCCTGGGCGGCGGCGAGTGAAATTGGTCTGCCGGTGGTCGTCAAGCCGCTTGATGGCAATAAAGGACGAGGTGTTTCCGTGAATCTCACATGCCAGGAAGAGGTTATTACCGCCTATACCTCCGCAGTTTCCGAAGGGCCATCGGTCCTGGTTGAGAAATTTATTCCCGGGCAGGATTATCGTCTGTTGGTAGTGGGAGATAGATTGGTTGCCGGGGCACGGAGAGAGTCGGCTCACGTGATTGGGGATGGAACGCATACGGTTTCGGAACTGATCGAGAAGGAGAATGAAAACCCTCTTCGGGGCGATCACCACGCGCTTCCCCTGAGTAAAATCCCCTTCGATTCGGTTTCAATGGCAGTACTCGACGAACAGGGTTTTACCGTGCAGTCAATACCTCCCGTGGGGACGATGGTTCTTATTCGCCGCAATGCTAACCTCAGCACCGGGGGAACTGCTGTTGATGTGACTGATGAGGTTCATCCTGAGGCGGCCATGGCCGCGATTGATGCCGCACGGGTCGTTGGTTTGGATGTGGCGGGGGTCGACCTGGTTGTTTCGGACATCAGTCGTCCGCTTGGAGAACAGGGGGGAGCAATCGTGGAAGTTAATGCCGCTCCCGGCTTACGGATGCACACCCAGCCTTTTCACGGGATCGCGAGGCCCGTGGGGGAGGCCATAATCTCCACGTTGTTTGCTGAAGGCGAAACCGGAAGAATTCCAATTGTTGCCGTAACCGGAGTAAACGGCAAGACTACGACGACTCGGTTTATCGCTCATATCCTCAACGGCAGTGGTCTTAAGGTGGGAATGGCGTGCACTGACGGGGTTTACATAGACGGACGGCGGATTGACAATGAGGATTGCAGCGGTCCTCAGAGCGCTCGGGGAGTTTTGTTGAATCCGGTTGTCGAAGCCGCAGTTTTGGAAACGGCACGAGGCGGTATTCTTCGTGAAGGGTTAGGGTTTGATTTCTGTGATGTCGGGGTAGTAACCAACATCGGCCAAGGAGATCATCTCGATCAGTATGACATCGACACCGCGGAAAAATTGGCGGTGGTAAAAAGAACGGTAGTGGAAGCGGTTACACCCGAGACAGGTATCGCTGTGCTGAATGCCGCTGATCCTTTGGTCGCATCGATGGCACCTTATTGTCCGGGCCGGGTAGTATTTTTTGCCTGCAACGGTGACCACCGGGTGATCGTGAAACACCGCCGCAAATCCGGCCGGGCGGTCTTCCTGCGACATGACGCTGTTATTCTTGCTGACGGAGATCAAGAGCAGCACCTGGTTTCGCTTGACTGTGTCCCTCTTACCCTGGATGGCAGAGTGCGATTCCAGATCGAAAACGCGTTGGCGGCAATCGCCGCGGCGTGGTCTTTGGGGATACCCTTTGAAAAAATCGTGGCTTCGGTAGGATCTTTTACCGCCGATATCGACAATGTTCCGGGCCGTTTTAATCTGGTCAAGCTCAATGGCGCTACCATGGTGGTTGATTATGGGCATAATGCCTCGTCTTTAGAAGCTATTATCGAAGCCCTTGATAATTTTACGCCGCCCCATCGGACCATTGTTTACTCCACCGCGGGCGACCGCCGTGATTCCGATATTATTCTTCAAGGATTACTCCTTGGTGAAGCGTTTGACTCGGTTATACTTTATGAAGGTCACTACATGCGGGGGCGGGAAAAAGGAGAAATTATCGGTCTGTTTCGCAAGGGCATGAACGGCACGGCGCGGGTTAAGGAAATTATGGAGGTCTATGGTTCACTTAACGCGATCGACCAAGGCCTGCGATTTTTGCGTCCAAACACCTTAGTGGTGATCCAGGCAGATGTTGTTGACGAAACCATAGCGCACCTTCAAAATTACCTCAGTGCCTATCCGCATCCTGCATGAAAGGTCACGATCTCTTTCGTGTTCTCGATCAGGTCATTTCAGCATAAAAGAAGGAGCGTCATCAGGTGTTTGAGAATAGGGAATTCCCGGTTGAGTTCCAAGCACAGATAAACGGTTTCTTGAGCGAGGGTGAGATCCCGTTAGCCTGGTTTGCGCCGGATTTAGACAGCCGTCTCCATTATGCCTATGGTTTGGTCGTCCTCACCAACCGCGCGCTGATCAGCATTCAACCCCAGCCTCAGGCAAAGCATCATGCTTTTTCACAACCATTTATTTCAAAGTTATTAAGAAGGACAAAAAAAGAGGAACCGTTCGATAGCAATAAAGTTTTCAAGACCTGGTCACTCACCTCTATCGTCTCTTTACGGGCTACTGAACACAAAGGAATAGGAACGCTCCACCTCCTCGATACCTCTCATCTGCTTACCCAGTGGAAATTCACCACCAGTCAAAAAGTTTATGCGCATCGTCTGGTAGAACGCTTTCTGGACCTTAAGGAAAGCGATAAGGAGAAAACCGACCCGACCTCATCCTTACCGGAAACTACCACGGGGTGCCGCGCGATGGGGAACACGCGGTATTGTTGGACTACGCTCCTGCGGCGGCTCCTCCGCCGGCACGATCGTTATTCCGGTTGTTTAAATTTGCCCGGCCGTGGACCGGCATGGTCATCTTAGGGTTTTTGCTGAGCGTGGGCAGTATCGCCGCTGGTTTGGTACCGCCTTATATTACCATGCCGCTTCTTGATAAAGTTCTGATCCCTTACCAGAGCGGGAAGACGGTTGATTTCCATCAGGTGGGATGGTACCTCTTCGGTCTGGCAGGAGCTTCGCTCCTTGCTTGGCTTCTCGGCTGGGTGCGCACCTATGTTCTGGCATGGGTCAGCGAACGTGTCAGCGCCAACTTGAGAACCATTACCTATACCCATTTGCACCGCTTATCCATAGAGTTTTTCGGAGAGAAACGGACCGGTGACCTTATTTCCCGGGTCAGTACTGATAGCGACCGTATTTGTTATTTCTTGTCTGTTTATTTAATGGAGTTTGGCTCGGATGTGTTGATGATCATCATGACTGCGGGCATTCTTTTAAGCATTAACCCTTTTCTGGCGCTGGTGACGCTCTGCCCGTTTCCTTTGATCCTGTGGCTTACCCATCGGGTGAGAACTGTTCTCCGTCGTGGCTTTTCTCTGGGAAGTCGCGCCTGGGCTGACATGACGAGCGTGCTGGCGGACACGATTCCCGGCATTCGCGTGGTTAAGGCGTTTGCTCAAGAACAGCGTGAAATCGACCGATTTCAGGAATGCAATGCGCGGGTTCTCCAGGCTAACGATCGTATCAATACCACTTGGTCTTTTTTTGGGCCGATGGTGACCTTGCTCACGGATGCGGGTTTGCTGGTTGTCTGGATCTTTGGTGCCTGGCAGGTTTTTCATCACCACATTACGGTGGGTGTTCTCACTGCGTTCCTGGCGTATATCAGTCGGTTTTATGCTCGGTTAGAGGCGATGATCAAGATGGTTTCAGCGGTACAGCGCACGGCCGCGAGCGCGCACCGGGTGTTTGAAATCCTGGATCGGGTGCCGAGTGTTCCTGAGGTCGTTAATCCGATCATTCCCGGACGATTCCGCGGTGAGATCGAGTTTTCTCATGTTGGGTTTCGTTATGGCAGCCGCCAGGTGATTGATAACGTCAATTTAAAAATCCGGCCGGGAGAGCTGATTGGTTTGGTAGGTCCCACGGGCGCGGGCAAAAGCACTTTGATTAATTTGGTGTGCCGGTTCTATGATGTCTCCGAGGGCGCGCTTATGGTTGATGGTATTGACATCAGACGGTTTTCCATCGAAGGATACCGGCACAATATCGGAATTGTTTTGCAGGAATCTTTTTTATTTTACGGGACCATTGCTGAGAATATCGCCTATGGGAAGCCCGATGCCACGCGAAGCGAAATTATCAGGGCGGCACGAGCTGCCTGCGCTCACGAGTTTATTCTCAGACTTCCTGATGGCTACGATACCCTGGCGGGGGAGCGCGGTCAATTTCTCTCCGGAGGCGAGCGCCAGCGAATCGGCATTGCCCGGGCGCTTCTTATTGATCCGGCTATACTCATCCTTGATGAGGCAACCTCTTCCGTAGATGTTGAAACGGAGAAAGAGATTCAAAGGGCTCTTGAAAATCTGGTTCAGGGCCGGACAACTATAGCGATTGCTCATCGGCTAAGCACCCTTCGGCGTGCCGACCGTTTAGTTGTCATCGAACGGGGTCAAATCACCGAAGTTGGCCGTCACGCTGAGTTGCTTGAAAAAAGAGGGTCGTATGCCCGGTTGCATCGGGTAAACCTTGAAATGGCCCAATCAATGGCACAGTGATGAAAGGAATTTTTGCGTGAAAAGTTCTCATGAGAGAGATGACGAGCACCCCGAGAAGAGGGATAATGTGAATCTGAAAGAAAGTCTTTCTCTTTTTCGGGATTCTTTGGGTCGGTTGGTGCTTCGTGATGGTGAGGGGAGGGAGCACAATGATGTGAAACCAATCCGCATATTCCCGATTTCCGATCCGGAACACTGGGTTTCCATTTGTGACGCTGAGGGTAATGAAGTGATCTGCATAGAGGATTTAAATCAACTTCCTGGCCAGGTTCGTCACATACTATTGGAAGAATTGGGTGTTCGCGAATTTCTTCCGATCATTAGAAAGATTATGGGGATATCATCGCGCTTTGAACCATCGGAGTGGCAGGTTGAAACCGACCGGGGTGAGACCTGTTTTATCCTCAATGATGAAGATGATATCCACCGGCTGAGCACCTACCGGATTCTCATTATTGACGCACACCGGATCCGATACCTTATCCCGGATATGCGCCGACTCGATTCCGCCAGCCGCCGAGTCCTTGCCCACTACATTTAACCCTCTGTTTATGAACTTTACCCTGTGGGTTAACGTGTTGGTGAGGCAAATGATCAGCAATAGTCACATGCCGTAGCAGTCTCCTGCCGACGCTCCAGCTCTACCCGCTTATTGACGGCCTTTTGCGAATCCACGAAGCCGTTCAGCTGAACGATACCCTTGTAAGTTTCGACACTGATCTCGAATGACTTGAGAAAATCATCAGCGGCAATCAGAGATTTTACCTTGGTGGTGTTGACCGAGTCGTTAACGTATTGGACCGGTACTTTCGTGTTTGCGTGACGAGGCACAGGCCACAAGGATTGCGATCAGGAGAAGAACGATAAAATAGCGAATTAAAATAGTTGCCTTTTCATATTGATTATTCCTCTCTGTTAATCAAAATTTAAAAAAGCCAATCGCTTTTCTTATCGGAACGCAAAAGCTAAGGAGCACGGCGACTTTTACCGGGTCCCTCTTGAGCGCCTTATCAAGCACTTTAATATTCCCTTTTTTAATGGTCGCTGCGCCCATTTTTATTAAGATGGGCAAACCTTTTTATTAAATTCTCCTCTTCTTAACCAATGAATCTATTGGCTATGGTTCCAGTATCATGGGTGTAACAAAAAAACATTTTTTCATATTACATTCCATTGTCTTTTAACAATAAATTTGCTTAATAGCTAAACGCTAAATTCTTTTTTTGTTAAAAAATCCGGTGCAACATAAAAATTCTATACTTTTTTATCTTTCGTAAAGGATAGTTCTCTCCTGATAAGGGGGGGTCTTATAAGTTTTGGGGCAACTTTCAATGCAAATATCCTTGTTTCGATAGATCGCGAATGTCATTGTGTGGTCATATCACGGTTCGAATATTGGGCCCGCCTGATCTCCGTTGTTATTAAAGCCGCGCGATTCCCAGTAGCCCCGATAATGGTCATCCGCCGAAAGTTCGATCTCGGTTACCCACCGGACCCACTTGTATCCCCATTTAGACTCGGCCACGACCTGAAAGGGGAACCCCCGTTCTGGGGGGAGGGTCAGTCCATTCAGCTTGTATGCCAGCAAGAGTTTGTTTGCGCAAACATACTCCAAAGGCAGTGAGGAGGTATATCCATCCGGGGCATGAAATATAACCACTACCGCATCGCGCTTAATTTTCGCCTTCTCCAACAAATCCTTGAGTAGAATGCCTTCCCACAAAATCGTCGCGTCCCATTCTTCCACACAATGGAGTGTAACCACCTTGCTGTAATGATGCTCCGCCAGCAACTGAGCATAAGTTAACGCCAGTGGATGCTCCACTAGCCCACTGATCTTTAACTGATAAGTTTCCAACGAGACCGTTTGTGGTCCAACAATCGAATTCTCCGGGAAATCCTTTACCAACGACAAATTCTGTCCCTTGTACTGTCGAATTTCAACCGGTGGCAATGGGGTAACCGGTTTTTCAAAACTGACTCCGGCACATGCCGCCAAGCCTAAACCCACCAGTCCGAAGAACGCCCATTTGGATTTGTTAGTTTTTATATGCCCACCTCTTTTTCTGTGCCTGTTAATCTAAACGTCTCCATAAGCCCATGCCAAGAGAATAATCATCAAAACAATCAACAGCAAATCACTATAGTGATGCCACCTCTGAATAACCGCTTTGTCTAAAAGGCTGAATGTCATAAGTCCTCGATGGGAAATTGGTTGTTGCGTTGCCTGTCAGTATAGTACCCAGCACTAGGCCTTCAGTTTTTGATATTCCAGCTTGGAATCTCAAAAAGCCAGATTCTTCCTTGGTGAACTGAGAGATAAACTCTGGTGGAAAACGATCAATATTGCGTTTAATTGCCTTATTCAAATTGAAAGTTTCCACCCCGTACATTACAGAAAGAGCACTATCCAACATGATTCTTTGTCCAAGGACGGAATAAATCACCTGCTGAATTTGTTCTACAGGAATAATCTTTTGTCATCGTTCATGTTTTGCGTTGCAATCCTTGTGGCAAGATTTTGCCAGATTTTTAAAACAAAAAAGGCCTATCACCTTTTTTAGCTGGCAATCCAGCCTTGTTTTATACTCTCATCACTCATGAAAGTTATATATAAAACCATTTTTGTGCTGCGATTATCCAAGTTATTGCCTCTTCTCGGGAGTCGCGGCATCAAGTTCGGCTACCCTGCGGGCATACAGGTCAATACTGGGCAAAGCGCTAAAGCCATGAGCCAAGATGCTCAGCATGACTGTTGCCATGACGGCCAACTTGATTGTTTCTTCGCCCGGAAAATTTGCTTCCTCCTCCAGGAATACAAGGCCAAGCACAATAGAGGCGAGTCCCCGCGGGCCGAACCACCCCATAAATAAAATGCTTGCCGGATCGAGTCGCGTACCGATCAAGGCGATTGCAACCGGGAGCATCCTCACCACCGTTAGGCTGAGGATGGCATACAGCATATGAACAAAACTGAACTGCCTGAATGATAGGGCTACGAAAAGACCGAATAAAAAAAAGACAAAGTAATTGAACAGCTTTCCCCACCCTTCGGTGAATTCGAGGCTGTTTGTGCTTTGCATCACGAAAGCCTGATTGTACGGCCAGGCCTGCGATGTCCACAGCAATGAACATACTGCCCCCAACAGGTTCGACAGGCGATTACGCTGAGGACTGGTAACGCCACTATCCCGAGTTGCTGGGCGGATTCAGCCATCCACTCCTTACGTCGGGCGATGGCCAGGAGCAGACCACCGATGAGACCCCACGGTAAGCCCCACCAGCGCGCCCATCCCCAATTGTTCAAAGACATAGTTTAGGAGGAAACAAGACCAAGCCCCGCTGTGCCGATCTGGGACACCGCGATGAAAAACATGCAAAAGGGGACGGCAAGCCCATCGTTGAGCCCTGCTTCCACATCTAGTGACTGACGGATACGCAACGGCACCTGAGGGACTCCGCACGATGGCACTTCTGCCCTAGTCCGGCATCTGTTGGTGCCAGGATGAACGAAGAATTCCGGCTTCCCCTATCGACAGGTGAGGGAAGATGGGGTGAGGAGACAACGGCCCCCAGCAGGATGGTCAGCGGCATCCCGATGCTCAGGAGCCGGAGCGGAAGATTTTTTCTACTCCACAGAGTTTTTAAATTAATATGGGTAGCATCGGTGAAAAGGAGCATCACTAGCCCCAGCTCGGCAAGCTTAAGGATAATTGCCTGCTGAATGCCAAACTCCTGGAATCCCGGCATGGCGAGGATGAGCAGAATACCGCCAGAGGTAAAGACAATCGGTGCGGTGACGACAGTATGCTCCAGCAGCCCTTATACTAAGCTGTAAAAAAAAATCCAGTGCGACGAAAACAACGATGATAATCATAATTCACTCGTCACCAGTGGACAAGACGAACATGTAACCTACGGGTTCTTGCGTTGCTCCTGATTTATCCGGCAAGTTTTGATCAGTTCGTTCGTTTCGTTAAATGATCTCCAGTGAAATCAGACGGTTAATAAGCGTTACAGGATAAAAAAGTCAATTTTAAAATTATATCATGTTTTTAAGTTTGTTTCTACTTGGTTAAGTTTCTTTATAAAAATTAAACTCCGGGAGTGGTTCACTTCTAGTCTCTTTTGGCCTGTTTTAGTCTGTCTACTAAACAAAAGATTATACAATTTAAAAAATGAAGGGGCTTTAAATTGAGGCCCTTTTTTATTAAATGAAAAACCTAAAATTTAACTTCGGTCAATGGGGGTGGGGGTTAGGGCGGAGCCTTAAATTTCATAAATACGTGTTACCCTTCTAAACTACGGGGTAAAAAAAACTTAAGTGAGTAAAACTGTATTTGAAAGACTTTTTTATTTGATTGTTGATGAACGTTTCTGTAAAGGGTTAGATTGGTTCAGTGTCGTGATGCATTGCGTAAAACCATATGTAATGACTTA
>CAVSIB010000036.1:0-61426 GCA_963727835.1 uncultured delta proteobacterium | reverse complement strand
GTTGGTTTGATCAACTCTGATAATTTCAACCTTCTGAAACCATTAACTTTCTATTATCAGTAATAGCCAAACCCTCAAAATAAAATATTTTTAAGCTTTTGGGAGAGACTTTTGGTTGATTTTTTTCCTAATATTTTAATATACTACCTACGAAAAAGCGCGGCTACAATTCCCAGAGGTTATGGTACCAAATTTTTTTTGAAAAAATTCAGCTGTTTTAATGTGCTTTGAATCCCTCCTGTGAAAAAATTAAAGAAGATAGGATAGACCGTAAAAAATTTTGCAGAGGTAAAATAATCTTTTTTCTTTGTAAATAAGTGGGGGCCGCCCTATGGCAAACAGTGACTTAAACTTTGCGATCACGACGTTAGGCGAGTGCCGGATACCTTCACCGATGAGCGGTATCCAGTTTGTTCGTGATGATGAACACCTGCTTTATCATTCTCGCCTCGGGGATATTAAGAAACTCTTAGGTCAAAGCAGTGTGCCACCGTCCATGGAATTAGCCGGACCGCGGGAGAAAATTTATTTTGATCCCTCAAAATTAAAATGCGGGATCGTTACCTGTGGCGGTCTCTGCCCCGGGCTGAACGATGTTATCAGAGCAATTGTCTTGAGCCTCAATTATCACTATGGGGTGAAAATTGTTTTCGGCTTTCCTTTCGGATACGAAGGACTTACCTACCGGTACGACCACACTCCTTTCGAGCTTACCATCCCATTGGTAAGCCGCATCCACGAAATCGGCGGAACGATCCTCGGATCGTCTCGCGGTCCGCAGGATATTGCCGAGATGGTCGACACCCTGGAACGAATGAACATTGGCATTCTCTTCACCATCGGAGGAGATGGGACCTTGAGGGGCGCCCAGGCCATCAGCGAAGAAATAAAACAACGAAATTTAAAAATTGGGGTGATCGGCATCCCAAAGACTATTGATAACGACATCTCCTTTGTTGAAAAATCCTTTGGCTTTGAGACCGCGGTTTCTGAGGCGAGGAGAGTGACCTATTCCGCCCACAGTGAAGCCGAGAGCGCTCGCAATGGTGTCGGTTTAGTGAAACTCATGGGCCGGGAATCGGGTTTTATTGCTGCGTACGCGGTTCTCGCTGATAACCAAGTCAACTTTTGCCTTATTCCGGAAGCTCCTTTCAAGCTGGATGCTTTTCTTCTCGCGCTTAAAGAACGGCTCGCCAAGCGTGGCCATGCGGTAATAGTGGCCGCTGAAGGGGCCGGACAAGACCTAATGAAAGGAACCTTCGAACAGGACGCCTCAGGGAATATTCGGCCCAGCGATATCGGCATTTTCCTCCGCGATCACATTAAGAATTACTTCAGCCAGCAGGGAATGGAAATAAACCTGAAGTATATTGATCCGAGTTACACTATCCGGAGCGTGCCTGCCAATGCCCATGACTCGGCTTTTTGTCTGCTTTTGGGGCACAGTGCCGTGCATGCCGGCATGACCGGCCGGACCAATATGGTGGTAAGCGTTCGGAATCAAGAGTTCACCCACGTGCCAATCTCCCTGGCGGTTTCTCAACGCAAAAGGATTGATCCCGAAGGTTGGCTGTGGCGCAGTGTTCTCACCTCCACCGGGCAGCCAAAACAGCTCCTATGAACTCTTTAACCATTCTCCCCTAAAAAAATCATTAAAACAGGACACCTCATCAGGCAAGACCTTCTACTTCTTGACTTTGGCCTCCAATAAGGATAAAAGAGAAATTTTAAGTCATTTCTGGAACGCCAGGGAAAAATGAACGAAAAACTCAATCAGTTTAAAAAAAGAAAAAAACGGGTGAAGAACCATCATTCCCGATCCCATCGAATAGCAAAAGCAGTCAGATATTTTATCGGCCTGAGAATAATAAAATTACTTTTTTCTCTTCCCTCTTTTCTTCCTCTTACCTGGGCTTTATCCTTAAGTAAATTTATCGTGAAAATTGGTTCCCCTTTTGCCGGCGAATATCGACGGCAAGCTTTAGAAAACCTTAAGCTTTACTATGGAAAAGAAAAATCTTCTTCGGAAATACAGAAGATGGTTGAGGAGATTGGGATTGACGCAACCAAGGGAGCCTTTGAAACACTTTATTCGGCGAGCCCACGAAAGGAAGAGGTTTACTCTGGCATCACCATTGAAGGAAAAGAGCATTTAGATGCCGCACTCAACAAAGGCAAGGGCGTGATCGCTTTAAGCGCACATCTCGGTAATTTTGCTGTTATGAGGGGTAAGTTAATCTCCGAGGGATACCCATTTTGTTTGGTCATAAAACTTCCAAAAGATCCAGGAATATCTCAATATTTTAAAATGAAAATGGAAAAATACAACCTGAGGTTTATCTTAGCTGATCCTGCAATTGTTTCTCAAAAGGAGATTCTTCGCACCCTTCGGCGCAATGAGATTGTTTGCCTCATTGTTGATGGTGATCAGAAGAGAGGCGGCGTGCCGGTGATGCTTATGGAACAGGAGATTGCCATGCCGCCAGGCCCAGCCATTCTCGCGCGAAGAACCGGCGCAACCGTGTTGCCTATGTTTATCATCCGGCAAAAGGATAATTCTCAAAAGATAATCATCGAACCCCCGGTGGACGTGATTGATGATGAAGACCAAGACAAGGCTGTTGCTTTGCTCTGCCAAAAGTTTGCTATTATCATTGAGAACAATATTAAAAAGCACCCGACCCAGTGGTACTGGATCAATAAAAAGCATACGTCCCATCATTTAAGGGACAGGCAAAAAAAGATGTCTGCACCAAATGATTTTTAAACTTTTTTAGGAAAGGGTAAGAAGTAACGCCATGGTAAAAAGACTTTTCCGTCGTAAATTCATCCACCATATTTTAGAAGAAATTGATTTGGAGGAGCATCGCCTCCACCGGGCGCTCAATGCCTTTGATATCACCATCCTGGGCATTGGCGCAATCGTGGGGGTGGGTATTTTTGTCTTAACCGGAACCGCTGCAGCCGTGCATGCCGGTCCTGGCGTGATTCTATCTTTTGTCATCTCTGGTATTGCCTGTGCCTTTGCTGCTTTATGCTATGCTGAATTTGCAGCTTTAATCCCGGTGGCAGGAAGCGCTTACAACTATGCTTATGCGACCTTAGGAGAGCTCGTTGCCTGGATTATTGGCTGGGACCTTATTCTGGAGTATATCGTGGCTTCAATAGCGGTAGCGATAGGCTGGTCAGGCTACTTTGTCAATATCGTGAATAGCATCCTGTTAAAATTTTTTGGCATTACTCTTCCCGTATGGTGTTCGTCCGCTCCGGGGACCGTTCCGGGAGCAATTATTAATCTTCCGGCTATGTTTATTGTGCTTTTTCTTACCACGATCCTGGTCATCGGCATTAAGGAAAGCGCTCGTTTAACCACTGCAATGGTCTTTGTGAAGCTAATCACCATATTGGTGTTTATCCTAGTTGGATTTTCTAACGTTAATCCATCACATTGGGTTCCCTTTATGCCCTTTGGCTTTAAAGGGGTACTGGCCGGAGCGGCGATTGTGTTTTTTGCTTACATTGGTTTTGATGCCGTCTCAACTGTTGCAGAGGAGACCAAAAAACCGCAGAAAAATATCCCCATCGGAATTATTGCTTCATTAACGATTTGTACCACGCTTTACATTGTGGTTGCCGCAATTCTTACTGGAATGGTTTCCTTCAAAGAATTGAATCACCCCGCACCGGTGGCACATGCTTTAAACTTGATTGGATTTCAGTGGGGGTCAGCTCTGGTTTCGGCGGGAGCAGTTGCTGGCATTACCAGCGTTCTTCTGGTAATGCTCATGGGCCAACCGCGGATTTTCTTTTCCATGAGCCGCGATGGGCTCTTATGGCCCTGGATATACAAAGTTCATCCCCGGTTTCGCACCCCCTATATAGCGCAAATTATAACCGGCGCGGTGGTAGCAGGCTTTGCTGGATTTATTGATATTGGAACTGCGGCAGAGCTATGCAATATCGGGACATTATTTGCCTTCACTATTGTTTGCGGCGGCATTGCCGTGCTGCGCTACACCCATCCGGACATTAAACGGCCATTCCGTTGCCCTTTGGTTCCCCTAATCCCTCTCCTGGGAATTTGCTTCTGCGCTGGCTTAATGCTCGCGTTGCCTAAAATTACCTGGATCCGCTTTGTTGTCTGGCTCATAGTCGGATTGTTCATTTACTTTTTTTACGGAATAAGGCACAGCCGGTTGGGCAAAAAAATGAAGCATTAAGGAGAGTAATGAACTGATAGTGCAAGACCTGGCCCCTTTAGTTCCCCTTGAGGTTTGGATAGTATAACTGGTTAATGCGTCAAGGAATTTATTAAATAAAGATCGGGCCCGGAGATGGGGGAAGAGGATGGTGACAACCAGGGCAACCGTTAAAACGATCGTGATCACAACAGTGACCCAGGCGATAATATCAAATGTTTTTGAGTTGACGCATCACCCCGTAAGCTCCTTATTATTGATGAGGTAGAGCATAAATATTAAAACAAAAGGGAGCATCACCCCATTTGCTACCTGAGATAGCAGCATAATAGGTATAAGCGGGGCGTTGGGTATCAGGATGATCAGTGCCCCAAAAACTATCAACCCCGTAAAAAGCCACATAACCTGAAGAGCTGATTTTAAAGTCCACCCCGGATTCCCATCCCATCCCTTCGCATACATAGTAAGCCGTAGCTAATGGCAAAATTGAGGCCGAAAAAAGGGAAGCATTGGCCCTGGGCCAATGGCAAACAAGGTCGAAGCGTGCTGGCCGCATCTTTGGCATCGTTTATCTTTATTCCTTTGACAAAAAGGGTTGCCCCGCAAGGCCACTATAATGAAGAAAACGACCGCAACCGCCATTAAAAATCCGCTTATGACGTCAAATCCCGAAGCCCAGTCATGTTCCACTTTAATATTTTTTTCTACTACCGCCGACTGCTGATAAAATTGCATCCAGGGGGCAATAGTAGTTACCCACAATCCCGATAAGCATGACCAGATAAGAAAAAAGGATGAACGTTAAAAGGATGGCGTTATCGTATTGGTTAAAATAGTCCCCCAGGGAGGGTGCGCCATGTAAGCCGAAACGACATAGGTGAAGTAAATCGTACAGGCAAAGAGAAATATCTTTTCGACTTGCCGATAAGTACCTTTAACAATAAGCCACCAGACCATGAAGGCACCGATATACATTTGCTTACTCCAAATATCTCCATACTGGCAGCCCATCCTGTAAACTCCGCCACTGTATGCCCCAAGTCGGCAAAGATAAGACAGAGCATCAGGTAGCAAGGGGCCTTGACGTCAAAATAAAAAATACTATAAATTTTCAAAAATAATATCAAACAGTGCTACTTTAACCTTGCCCATAAGTCCGGTTTTCCAGAGGAGATCAGTTAAGGTGCGCTGGTTTCTCTTGGCCACCAGGATGGTGCAGGGGATTCCCAGGCTAGCTAATTTTTCCCAATAAGGAACCCGTTCTTTATTGAGATTGTTTTCTGTCTCAACTTCAACAACTTGAATGAGTTGTCCGTAGCCTCCGAAAATAACATCAGGATAGAGGCCTTGAATCTCAAAGTTTTTTTCCTCCCCGGGATTGATGTGAACTTCCTTGTGGATTTTGGCGTATTTGCTTTTTACCTCGTGAATAATCAGGTCGTGCATAAGCTGTTCAGTGAGGATCTGCATAGCAACCTCCTTGAGGGATAAAAGAAGGGTAAAAATCTCATCAGGAGAAATTTTTTTAATTTATTTTTAGAAGGAAAAAGGCGGGATTGTCAAGGGAATTGTGGAGACTCAATAAATAACTGTCGGTTAATCAAAAAAAATTTCCAAAACCTCATATTCTATAACCCCCTTGGGAGCCTTAACCATTACGCTATCATCCACCTGTTTTCCCAGGAGTGCTTGGCCCAAGGGTGAATGAACGGAAATTTTTTTCTGAGCCACATCAGACTCATCCGGCCCCACTAGTTGATAGGTTTCTTCTTCGTCGGTCTCTACGTTAAGCAACCGCACCGTAGCTCCAAAAGCTATCCGGTCGTGAGATAGAGTCGAAGGATCAATGATTTCGGCCATAGAGAGCCTGTATTCAAGATCTTGGATCCTTGCTTCCAGAATTCCCTGTTTGTCTTTTGCTGCCTCGTATTCAGCATTCTCGCTGATATCTCCGTGGCCACGAGCCTCACCAATTTCCTTGATAATTTTGGGCCGTTCCTTTTCTTTAAGGAATTTTAGTTCTTTCATCAACCCGCTGTAACCTTCCTTGGTTATCGGTCGTCTGGTCATAACGTTCCCTTTACACCCTGAAAATTAATACGGTTCGTCATCCATTAATAAAATAATTAATCAATAAATGCAAGCAAAGACAGAAGTTGTTTCATAATGCAGGCAGTGGCTCCCCAAATAAAATGCTCCCGGTATTGAAACGTGAGCGACTTGGGAGGAAATTCGTCAGCCGGGAAGATTTTTTGCCTAAAAACGTCCTGGAAAAATGAGAGGGGGATTTCGATTATCTCATCCACCTCATCGGGGTTAATCTGAAATTGGGGAGTGTTCGCTAGGGTTCCCACCACTGGCGCAATCACGTAATTCGATGACACCGTAAGACAATCATCCAGAAGACCCAGCACCTCAACCGTCTCAGGAATAATCCCAACCTCTTCGGCGGCTTCCCGGAGAGCGGTTGCTTCCCAAGATTCATCTTTTTGGCTCCGGGATCCTCCGGGAAAAGATATTTCCCCTTTATGGTCAGCTACTTTCTCGGTTCTCCGGGTGAAAAGGAGGTAAACCTCACCCGCTTTTTCATAAAGAAGAATAAGGACTGCCGCAGGGATACGCCCTTTATCCTCACTGATCTTCCGGGGACGATCGGCAATAATTTTTTTAATTTTAGTAATCACCATGGCCAATTAGTGTATCAAACTCCGCATCACTTTCATGTTCCGGAGGTCATCCACGTCACTTCTGCGGGGAGTCTCCATAATTCCCGGCAGTTGTGCCAGCTTGGGGTGATTAATGATCTTCGAAAACCCCGAGCGACCAATGCCACCTTTTCCAATGTGCCAATGCCGGTCTTTTTTCGAACCAAAAGGCATTTTTGAATCATTGAGATGGAGCGCCTTTAATTTCGCTAACCCAACCAGAGCATCAAATTCCTCTATCATGTTATCCAGCCCTTGCGCGGTAGCAAGATCATAACCAGAGGTAAAAGCATGCGCCGTATCTAAACAAATCCCAATGCGGTCATCGATCTTCGACCTGAGTGATGATTTCCTGAAAGTGAGAAATCTTATATCCGATTTCAGTTCCTTGTCCCGCGGTATTTTCTATCAAAAGTTGAACGGAATTGTTCGCTTTCGCAAAGGCATTATTGATCGCTTGGGCAACTCGTTGCAAAGCCTCCTTCTCTTCGCTTCCGAGCTTATTCCCCCCATGAACGATAACAAATGAAGCTCCCATCCTCTCTGCTTGATCTAATTCATCACCAAGATAGCTGATTGAACGAGCATAAAGGTCTTGGTTCTGAGAGGCCAAATTGAGCAAATAGGGGGTATGGAGAAAAACCGGAAAAACATCAGTTTGGGCAAGAGCTTCCTTGAATTTCTGTATTTCATCGCGATGTATTAAACTATCTCTCCAAGCCCTTGGGTTGCGGGAGAAAAACTGAATGGTTTCACACCCGAGTCTTAAAGCCCGGGGGACCACCCGGGATAATCCGCCAGCAATTGATATATGAAAACCAAGTCGCATACGTTTTAGGTAAATTGGTTTATCGCTCTTTAATTAGCCGAGGCTACCTCGCCCCCAATTTTTTTAAAGAAAAGCGCGGTACTTGTTTTGATAGCTTCCGCTATTTTAGTTTGAAAGGGATACGTGGTTAATAGTTTTTCTTCCTGAGGGTTAGAAAGGTAACCTACTTCAACTAAGATTGAGGGTATATCCGGAGCTTTGAGCACTGCGAACCCCGCCTGGAGGGGTTCGGGGAAGTTAATACTATGAACCTTTTTAAGTTCCTCAAGAGTAATTTTGCCCAGAATGAGACCGTCATTGATCGTCCGCGTTTGTTCCATGCTGACCAGAATAGAGTCAACTCCATCCGAACACGACGCAAGGTCTACTCCTCCGATAAAGTCAGAGGAGTTTTCCTGGTCAGCCAAAATTCGGGCTGCCTCCTGGCCTGCCCCTCCCAAGGAAAGGCAATAAACCTCAGCTCCCCTTTTGTTTTGATTAAAACCCGCATTCAGATGAATGCTGATGAACAGATCGGCGTTATATTCCTTGGCGATTTTCCACCTTCTTCTTAAGGGAATAAAATAGTCATTCTCACGGGTTAAGAAGGCTTTCACATGTTTTTCCCGGTTGATGGAATCACGAAGTTTTTTAGCAATTTCTAAGGCAATCATTTTTTCTTTTACGCCGGATTTGCCTATCGCCCCTGGGTCTTCTCCTCCATGTCCGGGATCTATGACCACGATATAAGTTCCACGGATTTTTTTCTGAAAAACTGCTCTTTTCTCTTCTTCTTTTTTTTCCAGATCAGACCGAAAAATATCAATCACTAACCTGTCGGGCTTATCGTGAAATTTTTTCAGGGTGAATACTTTAGTCTCCGCAGATTTAACCAAATCCACTACTACCCGCAATCTGCCCGGGGTAAAACAACCCCACCGGACTTTTGAGATTACCTGGTCATTAATGATGAATTCTTTTTTTGAAAGAAGCGTATTCGCTTCTTTCAAGTCGATAACCACACGGTTTGGTTCTGTCAACTCAAAGAGATCATAATGGGCTGGGCCGTTTAAATCTACCACGATTCGCGTATATTCAGGAGCACTCCAGTACCGGATATCCAGCACCTCTACCTTTCCCCACGCGGGAGAAACGAACAAAAAGATGAGGGCAATAAATAAAACTCCTTTTGTTTTCATTGCACTAAGGTAGAAACAAATACTAATGATATTCCTTCATTCTTAAGCTTCGGGGTCATCTCCTTCAATGCTTCAAGCGTTGTTTGCCGAGGATGACCGATAATGATGCCTTGGCCCCTATTTATTACCTGCCTGATAGCTTTATCGATAAAATTCTTCGAATAATTTACCTCGGGTTCATTATCAATAAAAAGCATATTCTCTCCACTGGGGATTCCCATTTCCCGAGCCATGCGAAAGGCGATGGATTGAGATGAGGTGTGACTATCAACAAAGTAAAAGCCGGTTGGTTTCAAGGTCTTTAACACGGCGCGCATGGTCTTCTCATCTTCAGTGGCTCGGGAACCCATGTGGTTATTCACTCCTTTGATATAGGTAAATTTCTTGATGTGGCTTTTGATTATTTCCGCAATTCTGCCTTCATCCATATTCGTATAGATAGCTCCTGCTCCAGGATTATGATGGGGACGGTCTTTGGGTTCCATGGGTAAATGCAGCATCACTTCATAACCTCGTTCATGGGCCAATTGCTCCGACCCCTGGGAATGAGGTTGATCCGGTAAAATAGAAAGCGTGAGGGGGATACCCAGATCAAGGAATTCCTTGGTTTGTTTTAAATCTTCTCCAATGTCATCAATGATAATGGCAAGCTGAGGGGGACGATGGAGGAGCGTAAAAGAATGGCTCAAGACCTCATCTAACCACAGTGATAAGGAAAACCAGTTTTTTTCTTTCTCCCCTTTTGAAGAAAGGCCGGGGAAGTCCTTTAGTGCTCCAACCAGAGTTTTAGCGGCTTTAGATAGATCAACAGTTCGCGGAAAGTAAATTTCCGCCTCAGTATGGATCCATCTCTTTCCCTTGCTTTGCAAAGACTGCTCTTTAAGAATCCGGAAGTCCTTTTCCTGTGCTCCCAGATTTTTTGCGCAAAGCAAAATCTGCTGATTGATCTGCCGGCAGGTTGCGGTGTAGTCGTTAATCTTCGACTCGGATGGCCGCTTGGGTTTCGGAGTCGATATATATTCAGGTTTCTTCTTGGGTGGAGAAGGAACAAGAAAATAAAAGGTGTAAACACAGAGCGCAATAACGACGAGAAAAAAAATAATTACCCCTTTTACCTGAAACGGGGGTTCCTTTCTCTTTTTCGGTAAAGACATTTTATAAAATTTTGTTTATCAGCTCTACTAATTTGGCTTTGGGTTGAACTCCCACTACCTGATTCACCAGCTCACCTCCTTTGAAAAAAAGGAGTGTAGGAATACCTCGAATGCCATATCTTGCCGCCGTTGCCTGGTTTTCGTCCACGTTTACCTTGCCTACTTTGATCTTTCCCTCAAACTCCTGGGCGATTTCTGCAATGACCGGCCCAATCATCTTGCAAGGCCCGCACCATACGGCCCAAAAATCAACCAGGACCGGGGTTTGGGAATTAATTACCTCTTCATTAAAATTTTTATCGGTTAAGGTTACTTCTTTTTCCATAGACTTCTCCTTTTGTCTATCAGTTAAAATGCAAAAGTTTTTCTTCAAGCTCTTGTATCCATTTCATGCCCCCAGCGAGTTTTGAAGTAATGCCACTTGCCCACGATTGAAAATCATTAGTAAAGATTAATACCCCCACAATAATCAGAAGTATTCCACTTATAATTTCAAAGTTTCGGAGAATAGAAGTAGTAAAGGGAAGCTTTCTAACAAGGTCAACAAAGAAGACAGTAGCAATAATAGGCATCGCCATGCCGAGAGAAAAAAGACTCAGGAGTAAAATTCCTTGGTTAAGAGTTTCTTGCGTGGCAGCATACGCCAGTATCCCCGCCAGGATAGGGCCAACACAGGGGGTCCAGCCAAAAGAAAACGCCATGCCTGCCAGGAATGACCAACCAAGGCCAATTGATTTTTTCTGAAACTGAAATCGTCTATCGAAGTGAAGAAACTTAATTTTAAAAAGCTTAAACAGGCCGGCAAAATACAGGCCCATCAGAATAATCGCAATCCCGGCAAACTTGCTCAAAATTTGGAGGTGCGCCAAAAGAAACTTCCCGATAAACGTGGCCGAGGCACCGAGAAGCACAAAAATAGAAGAAAAGCCTGCGGAAAAAGCGATGGCATTAAAGAGAAGCTTTTTTCTTATTTTCCACTTATTGCTCCCATTTTGCATAAGTTCTTCTACTAAGACATCTGAGATATAGGTGATATAGGCGGGTATAAGAGGGAGAACGCAAGGGGAAAAAGCCGTGAGCAAGCCACCTAAGAATGCGGCAATATAAGAAATCGGTACCATATAAAACCTACCCAATAAATTTTTCTAAGTATTTTTCGACGGCAAAGGCAGCGGTTGCTCCATCGCCTACTGCCGTAGAAAGTTGGCGTAAAAGTTTCCTTCTCACGTCTCCGGCAGCAAAAATTCCGGGCACTGAGGTTTCTAAGGTTTCATTCGTCACAATAAAACCTTGTTCGTCCAGAGCAACTGTTTTTTGGAGAAAGGTGGTATTTGGCTTAATGCCCACAAAAATAAATAAGCCGGATATTGGTTTTTCCCATGTTGCTCCAGTCTTGACATTTTTTAAAACCACTTTTTCTACTGAGGTATTTCCTTCAACCTTTACCACTACGGTATCCCAAATGAATTCAATCTTCTCGTTTTTTAACGCCCGCTCTTGAGAAATCTTGGCGCCACGCAGGGCGTTACGACGATGAACGACATAAACTTTTTTAACATACCGGGTGAGGTAAAAGGCCTCATCAATAGCCGTGTCTCCCCCCCCAACAACGATTACCTCCAAGTCTTTAAAAAAAAATCCGTCACACGTTCCACAAAAGGATATTCCCTTTCCTATGAAATGTTCTTCTCCTTCAATCCCTAAACGATTGGGAGAAGCCCCGGTAGCGATAATACTTGCCCGGCAAAGATATTCCTCACCGTCGCATAAGATTCGTTTAATTTCTCCGTCATCCTTCAGTCCAATCACTTCGCCGTTCTTTATCTCAAGCCCGAATCCGCGCGCCTGCGTCTCCATCAAAGCAGTGAGGTCAACTCCTGAAATCCCCTCAGGAAAACCAGGATAATTTTCTACTTTCTCAGAATATACAATTTGCCCGCCCATAAGAGGAAATTTTTCTAATAACAAGGTCTTTAGTTTAGACCTAACCCCGTAAATCCCTGCCGTTAAGCCTGCAGCCCCTCCCCCAATAATAATGAGATCATACCTCTCATCGCCCATCGTTTTATTATCCTAACATCCCAAAAATGATTACTGTTTAAGAAGGGTTTTAATGTCTTTTTCTAACTCGATCGTGGTCGTTGTAGAAAACCCCACGTAATTCTTAAAAAAATTTCCTTCCTGATTGACAATGTAAGAATTTGGGACCGCCCGCACTTCCTGAAAATTTCTTCGGACGGAGGGACAGTCATCTTCATTAATTACTGGGTAGTTAATGTTCAATTCCTTTACTTTTTCTTTTATTTTCTTTTCATTTCCTGAGCTAATGGCGATCCCTAAGATAACCAGACCGTTACCTTTATATTTATCATAAAGAGACACTAGATGAGGAATTTCTATCTGACAAGGGGGACACCATACTGCCCAAAAGTTAAGGATAACGACTTTCCCTCGGAAATCAGATAACTTAAAATTATGTCCGTTGATGTCCGTTAAGTTAAGCTCAGGAGCGGGTTTTAAATTTTCGGCCTCGGCTCCCCATCCAAACCCAATCCCAACAAAAAAGAAAAAAATTGTAATCCAAAAAATTGGCATTCGTTTATTCTTTGTCATAATTTTCCTCCCCTTTTTCTCAATTCGGTTTAGTGGTATATCCCATTGATAATGAATCACATAAAAAGAAATGAGGTTTCACGCTGAAGCTCGTATGTAACTCATTTTTCTTTTGACCGAGGTCAAATAATGTTTTTCCTCCAAAGAAGTTCTGATACCGTATCAACTATTTACTATAAAGTCAAATCTATTAAAGCAGTTATTTCCTGCTCCTTGATTTATTAAACCGTTCGAGATGACTTCTGTTTCGAGGGTTTGATGTGCGGTCAGCCTAACCTGAACATTGCTCTTTCAGGCTCTAAACAACTAGTTGCGAGTAAGCGGAGTATATAAATTGCAAAGTCTTTGGTTATTGAGTGCCTATTTTTATTTCATTATCAGTGATACTTCATCGTCTCGGAGGAAAAATGCCCCTTTATGGGTACACGCCCCTTTTTGAGAGCTTCGGTGAGGGCATCAGGAAAAAACTGGTCACATTCTTTTAAATACTTGAGTACTGATAGGCTCCAGTAGCGTTCATCCGGAGTTTCGATGACCGCGATATTTTTATCCTGAAATTCCTCCATGATTCTTTCAGGAGCTTCAGAGGGGTGGGGGCCTTTTCGTTTATCAAAAATCGTTAACGGTCGAAGGGGGTCAATCTGATAAATTTCTAAGTCCCTTAACTCCATAGGCACATCCCCTTGAGCAAATTCTTTAATCGGCATCCCTCGCATGCCAACCTCCTCGGGATTTCCGAGCGTAGCAATATAGAACAAAGCATCATGAATCCTCAAATGGACTGCGGATCCCTCTCTAATGATGGTGTGTTCATTCCCTTGCGGTCCAAAGACCACAAAATTCCAACGGCCAACTTCCAGCTCTAACTGACGTTTAAGAATTCGGCTTTGTCCGAAAATTTCTTCGACTTTTTGATACGTTTCCCAATGTTCGGTTTTAAGTTTAAAATCCGGCATAATAAATTAGGTTCCCTGGGAAGATAAATCTTTTCGCGACGTTTCGTTCTTTTTATCGTTTCTCATCCCTCTGAAAGCTCAAGAGATATTCTTCATCAATATTTGAGGATACATCGCGAAGCCTTTGCAAATGCTCTTCATACTCTTGATGAGTAATAATTCCTTCCTGAATTTTTTTCTCTATTACTCTAATATCGAATTTTTTTGCAATATCTTTATACATATTTTCCTTTCTCCTTTAAGCGCATGGTAATTTTAGAAGTTAAGCACAGAGAAGAAAACCGAGACAAAAGGCTTAAAAGGGCCTTTTTAACTGTTACCACCGGTAGGGACTGTAAACAAGCCTGATCCTGGCACTCAGCCATTTGCTTAGGAGCGCAGGGAGCGCAAGGATAACTGCAAGAAAGACACTTGACTTTTTCATTCCGCGGTCCCCAAATCCGGAAGTCCGTGGGTCCGAAGAGGGCTAACGTGGGGGTGCCAACCGAGGCTGCTAAGTGGGTAATGCCCGAATCATTTCCCACATAAACAGTGCACCGTTCAAGAATGGCTGCTAAATGAGTCAGGGGTAAGTTCTCTGCCACAAGAGGACTACATTCCTTGATGAATGGCCAAATCCCTTCTAAATTATCTTTGTCAGCCGGGCCAGAGATAAGGAGGATCGTTGCTCCAAGATTCCTTTTTGCCCACCTCATTAACGCCACAAACTTTTCCTTTGGCCAGCATTTTTTAGAACTCCCACTCCCAGGATGAATTGCCACCACCGGATAATTCCCCTCATCGCAATTACATGACGATTGAAAAAACTTATCGGCAATTTTTTTGTCACAAAAAGAGGGTACAATTTTGGGAGGTTCAAAAAAAATTGGTATTCCTTCTCTTTCAAAAGGGGAAAGCAAAAAATCGGTTATCGGAGCAGGGAGTTTTTCCAGGGGAGAAAACCCCCCATCGACGATCCAAGGAATGCCAATTTTTTCTAAATTCTTGATAACGGTGCCCTCTGGGTCTGGAGTGTACGAGACAGCCAAATCAACGCCGCTGAACAATCTTTTAATATTTTCCGGAAATTCACCCTCGAAGCGAAAAAGGGTATAAAATCCAGACAGATCGTTGGGTACTATAGTATTAACCTGCTGTTGAGCTAGTTTTAAAAAGCAAGGGTTTCCCATGAGTGTTATCTGGGCAGAAGGAAAAACTTTCTTAAGGCTATTAATTACCGGTAATGTTACGATAAAATCACCTAAGGCGCCATTGCGAATAACCAGGATATTTCTGACCAGTTCTAAAGCTTTTTTCCCTTTCATGAGACCTTGTGTCAAGTTTATTTTCAAAGTATCACGTGTGAAGACCAAGCACATCTTCCATACTATAAATTCCCGGAGCCTGATCAACCACCCAAAGCGCCGCCTTCACCGCACCACTGGCAAAAGTATCCCGGCTGTGTGCTCGATGAATTATTTCAAGCCGCTCGCCAAGTCCAGCAAAAAGGACAGTATGATCACCCACAATATCCCCAGCGCGTACAGCATGCACCCCGATTTCCTGGGTCTTTCTTTCCCCCAAAACCCCTTTCCTCCCAAATATCCCCACCTTATCCCAATCGCGCTCCAAAGCTTCAGCGATGATGTTGCCAAGGCGGAGAGCAGTTCCGCTCGGAGCATCCTTCTTCATCCGATGGTGTGCCTCCACGATTTCAATATCATAATCATCTTTTAAGATCCGGGCAATTGAACTTACGATTTTGAACATTACATTAACCCCAATGCTCATATTGGGGGATAATACACAGCGGGCCCCGCTTAGTTTTTGCTTGAGCGCTTCGGTCTCTGGGATTGAAAATCCCGTTGTGCCGATAACCAAGGCTTTTTTTTCGGAGGCAACTGCTTCCGCATTGTATAAAGAACTTTTTATTTCGGTAAAATCAATCACCACGTCTATTCCGGGCAAAATTTTTCTCACGTCATCCTGCAAAATGATTTTTAAACCTTTTATCCCCGTAAAGGCCTCAACATTTTGCCCGAGGAAAGGATGGCCCGGCCGTTCAACCGCGCCAGCCAATGCTATCCCCTTAGCGTGGGCAATGCAGTCAATAATGCGCATTCCCATACGACCCGCTGCTCCTAACACAGCTGCTTTAATAGTTTTTTCTGCCATAGCATTGCCACGTTTAAAATGTAAGGTTGTGCTTCATTAAAGGAAATGGCGTTAAAGTCTTCTCTAAGTTCACACTTAGTTTAATCAGTGAGGGCACTTCAATGGAAAGAAGGAATAAAACCAATACGCTAATACAAAGCAACCGTTGCGATTGGTTAAGGACAAAGCACAGACCAAGAAAATGTTTAAACTTTAAAACCCCAGCAGAGGTCTTTTCCTCTTGCGTTGCACTTGCTGGTTGAATGTAGCATTTTAATTATTAGAAACCGCTGCTATTTTTGGGGCCAGCCGGTTTTGAGCATCCACATAAACCAGTTTTGGGCTGTGGTGCTTTGCCTCCTCTGCATCCATGGTGACATAATTGGCGATAATAATCAAGTCTCCCTTGGCAACTTTTCGTGCAGCCGCACCATTAAGACATATGGTCCCTGCATTACGAGGTCCGGGGATAACATAGGTTTGAAACCTTTCTCCATTGTTAATGTTATATATGTGGACCTGCTCAAAGGGAATCAAATTTGCTTTTTCCATCAACGTTTCATCAACAGTAATGCTCCCCTCGTAATTAAGGTTAGCGTCAGTTACCGTCGCTCGATGGATTTTGGATTGGAGCATAGTTCTTTGCACGGGAAAAACCTCCTTTGCTTAATTTTTTAAAGTCCGATTATCAATAAGCCTTGTTTTTCCTATCTTAACAGCGAGAGCTATTAAAGCCCTATCATCAATCCACTCTAAATCTTCTATGGTTTCCGGGTGGCACACTTTGACATAATCTATGGCAGCGGCAGGTTGAACGCGGATTATTTCCGCGGCACGGTCAATAAGTTTTTTGGCGTTTTTCTCCCCTCCTTGGAATAATTTTTCCACCCGATTAAGAGCGTTAAATAAACACAAAGCTTGTTTTCTTTCTTCCGCGCTCAAATACTTATTGCGGGAACTCATGGCCAATCCATCTTCTTCCCTTATGGTCGGCATTCCAATGATTTCAATATCAAAGTTAAGGTCTCTGGTCATCTGCCGGATGGTTACCAGTTGTTGATAATCTTTTTCTCCAAAAATCGCCACATGGGGTTTTACAATATTAAATAGTTTAGCAACGACGGTAGTAACTCCTTGAAAATGAGTGGGGCGAGAAGCTCCGCAAAGGTTTTGCGTCACTTTCTCCACCGCGACAAAAGTTTGATAACCCGAAGGATACATCTCCTTTACCGAAGGGGCAAAGATAATATTCCCACCTGCCGATGAAACTTTTTCAGTATCTCCTTCTAAATCACGAGGATAATCTTCATAATCCTCGTCCACGCCAAATTGCGTGGGGTTTACAAAGATGCTTACGACTAAGTAATCCCCCATCCCTTTTCCTTCCCGCATCAGAGCCACATGGCCTTCATGGAGAAAGCCCATCGTGGGGACAAAAGCGATCTTCTTCCCCGCCTCCCGGGTCGCACAGGACCACTGTTGCATGTCGCTTACTGAGTGAATGGTATTCATAACGCAATTAAAAGCTATGTTCAGCACCAGGAAATTTGCTTTCCTTAACTTCTTTTATGTAACTTTTTACCGCTTCAGAAATTAAAGGTTCAAGGGTGGCAAATCGTTTTACAAACTTGGGTCGAAAATCTCCCGAAAGACCTAAGAGGTCATTAATCACGAGTACCTGACCGTCACAATCAGGGCCGGCCCCAATGCCGATTGTTGGGATACTGAGTTGAGAACTTATTGCTTTCGCCAGAGAAGACGGTATAACCTCCAAAACCACTGCAAAAGCTCCTGCCCTTTCGACTGCCAAAGCGTCCTGGAGAAGTTTTTCACGCTCCCTCTCTGCCTGTCCTTGCACTTTATATCCCCCCATCCGGTGAATTGATTGGGGGGTTAAACCAATGTGAGCCATGACCGGAATATCAATATCGCAAATCGCTTTGATAACTTCCTCCATATTTATCCCACCCTCGATTTTTACCGCTTCAGCTAACCCTTCTTTAAGCATCCGCCCGGCATTTTTTTTCGCCTCCTCTTTGCTTACCTGGTAGGACATAAAAGGCATATCCGCGACTAAAAGTGCCTTGGTGCGGCCGCGAGCCACTGCTTGGCAGTGATAGATAATTTCCTCCACTGTTACCGGAAGAGTATTCTGATATCCCGCCATAACCGATCCCACCGAATCTCCCACCAAGAGAATTTCAATTCCACTTGCATCCAACAGCCGGGAAGTAGGACAGTCATAGGCGGTAAGCATCGTGATTTTATCACCCTCTTCTTTCATCTTTTTTAAGTCAAGTATGGTAACTTTTTTCATCAAACCCTCCCGCTCAAAATAAAAAAACCTTCCGAACCGAAATGACCCGGAAGGTTTTATTTGCTCATTTTATTGTTTCTTTCCCTCGAGGCTAAAAGTCCTCGGGCAAATAAATTTAGCTTCTTCACGGTCTCGGTCCTAATTGAGGATCCAAGCTACAGCACATTAATAAGCTAAAAAAATAACTTAGTCAAGAGAATTTTTGTTTTAGTTTTTAAAAAATATTTAAGGGTCATGACTAGAACAGCACAATAAAACATGTGCTAATATCTGGTTATGACAACAAAAAACAAGTATGCAAATCGTTCCAAAATTTCTGAGAGGAAAATCCGCCAAATTGTGAAGATGTTTTTAGTGGATTTGGATGCCTCTCAGATTACAAAAATCTCCAACCTGAATCGAAATACTATTAACCGATACCTCACGGCAATTCGGAGGCGAATTGCCGAATATTGTGAGAGGAAATCTCCTTTTTCTGGAGAGGTTGAAATTGATGAAAGCTACTTTGGCGCCAGACGCATTAAGGGAAAACGTGGGCGTGGGGCTTTCGGCAAAACAATTGTTTTTGGTATCTTTAAACGCAACGGGAAAGTCTTCACCGAAATTATTCCTGATTGCCGGAGAGCCACGTTGCAAGCGGTTATTCGAGGTCGTGTAGATCTCGGAAGCATCATTCATTCTGATGGCTGGCGAGGGTACAATGGCCTCGTTGACCTTGGTTATAAAAAACACTTCAGAGTCAACCACGGGCAAAACGAATTTGTTCATGGTAAAAGTCATATCAATGGAATCGAAAGCTTCTGGGGCTATTCCAAGACCAGGCTTTCCAAATTTCGAGGGTTGAGTAAAATGACCTTCCATTTGCATTTAAAAGACTGCGAGTTTAGATTTAATCACAGAGGACAAAATCTATATCGTTTGATGCTAAAAATTCTCAAAAAACATTCTCTGTTCTAGTCATGACCCTTATTTATTTCTAATTTGCCATAACTTTTCAAATGGTTGGTTATTTTTCCCAAGAAAGCAAAAATTTCCCTAAAAACCCCCATGGTTTTCTGAACAGTTAAGATAATTGTGTCACTATTTAATTATTCCTGCTTTTCTAAAGTGCATTTTCGATAACCGGAGGAGCATTCCATCTATCTTGCCTTTCTCCACCAGTTCACTTAAACGCTCGGGGTATTTCGCGAGAAATGGCAAAGCGAAGATGGATACCGATGTTCTCGTAAACCATCTTCTTTAGTTGCCGATGATAGAGGTTTGATAAAAGTATCCCCTTTTGGGGGGTCGAGCAATTATCAATAACACCCAAACAAAACTACCGCTTATTCTGTATTCCTTTTCCTCAAAATTTAATTCCTGAGCCGGGCGATTTATTTCCTTGGTTCATTGCGAAACTTTTAGGCTGTCTTTTAGCGGTCTTACATCACAAAAGATTGCCTTAATAAATTCTTTTCTTCGGACTTCTGGTTTAAAATGAGCTCCTCAATTTTTTCCGTGAGGGGGATCAAAGTCCCAGTGTTAACAGCCGAGATGCTCATCGCATCATAAAGACGGCATAAATTTTTAAGCATCCCCTTGTCCGGAAATTGATCTTCTTTATTAAAGACACGGATCAGGGGAATCCGTCCCAATTCTAAGTTAGTCAAAATTTTTTCACAAGCCTCCATCTGCCTTTTAAAGTTAGGGTTACTTACATCAATGATATGAACTAAAAGGTCAGCCTGGCTCAGTTCTTCTAAGGTTGCCCGAAAAGCATTCACCAGATCCTGCGGCAAGTCACGAATGAAACCCACGGTATCCGTGATAATGACCTCAGTGTCCCGGGGGAAGCGGAGACGCCGGCTGGTTGGGTCGAGCGTGGCAAAGAGGCGGTCTTCAACATGCACCTGGCTATGAGTAAGTGAGTTTAAAAGGGTTGATTTTCCCGCGTTGGTGTAACCAACAATCGAAATAATCGGCAGATCACCTTTTTCCCTTTTTTTGCGGGTTGTTATTCTTCTTGTCTGAAGTTTTTTGATTTCCTTTTCTAACCGGTTGATTCGGTCTCGAACACGCCTTCGATCTATTTCCAGCTTTTGTTCTCCGGGTCCTCGCCCCCCAATCCCACCCATTAACCGGGACATGACCGTATTCTTTTTAACTAACCGGGGAAGAAGATACTTCAACTGGGCAAGTTCTACTTGAATTTTCCCTTCCTTACTTTGGGCGCGTTGGGCAAAAATGTCGAGAATAAGCTGGGTTCGGTCAATAACCTTCATATCAGTTTGGTCAGTAATAGACTTCACCTGAGTTGGATTCAGTTCACAGTCAAAAATCAGGAGAGTAGCCCCTCTTTGGATGCTTCTGATGGCAACTTCACGCAACTTTCCCACTCCCAAAAGATGACGAGGGTCAATCTGCGGGCGGTACTGGATAATATGATCTAATACTTTAATATTGCAGGATTCTGCCAGTTCTCGCAATTCATTTATTGAATCGTGGGTTTCATGTTTGGCTTTGTTAGAAACACTTATCAGCAGGGCCTTTTCCTTCCCTTCTGCTTTCTTAAGGGGCTTTTGCTTTCGCTCAAACTCTTCCTCCAAAGAAGTAATGAGTTCTAAAAAGTCGAGCTTAATTTCCGAAGGGTGGAAAAATTCCAAAAAAGCCCATTTTTCGTTTTGAGGATTTTGGGGAAGAAGATAAGCCAGATATGTTTTTCCGGGAAGGCCATTTTTGTCCACAGAAATTGCGGTCACTAAATCGAGGTGAAGAAAAGTTAAATCTGTGAGGTCATCTTGAGTAATTGGCTCTTTGTTTAGATGGGTGTGGACTAAACGAAGCCCCCGTAGTCGAGTAACCGAAGAACGATAGCCAGACAAATCGGGTATAAAAAGCCCCTGATGGTCTCCAATAATAACATGAGTGATGTTCCCTCGGCGGTTAACTAAAATCCCGACTTGGCGCTTGGATTCTGAGGAAAGTTCTGTCAGTTGCCTGGCTATTTCTGGAGTTATAATCTGGTCAGTCGGAATCCTTCGCTGATATAAGCGTTCGAACTCTTTTGTTTGACTCGGTTTTAAACCGTTTAAGTTTCCGTACAGTCTTCCTATTTCAGGCTCTCCTTCTTTAAATACTCTCCTTGTTTGAAGAGCAAAGGGCTTTCTTTTTATCAAATCAGAAGGTGTTCTATGGTATATATAGCAATTTTAAAAAATTTTATAAAGAATGTCAAAAATTATTACCTCCGTTTAGAAGAAAGTCGTGCTTTCTAATAATAGCGCTCCAGACATCAAGCGGAGAAGGGGTAACAGGGATGATGACTAACTTTATTCCCGTTGGGATGGCGCGGGAAATCTGGTTGAGACTGGGGGGGGAATCAATAAAGATATGGAGCTTTTGTTCCTGATAATCCGGGATATCACTCAAGCTGAGGAATTCAAAAAACGAAAGAATAGTAAAGGGCTGCTCTTTAGTCAGGGATTGAAACCAATGCTTGACCGAACCTTGGGGGTCACTGTCGACCAGCAAGACTTTTTTACCCTGCTGGGGGCAATAACCGCGGCTAAGTTGATCGCCACGGTGGTCTTATCGACCCCACCCTTTTGGCTAATCACGGCAATACTTAAAGGGATTCTTCCACCCGCTTCCGATTGAAGAATTTCCTGCCAGGGATTATAAAAATTATTTTTAAATCTCTGGAGAAAGTTAGTCGGGATCATGGGTATACTCCCTTCAACCTATTGAGTTTAAAATAGTATTTACTCTATCCCTTCATAAACAGTTTGCATTTTAAAAATTGTTGGAATACTAATGCTAATAAAGTAAAAATACAATAAAAAATAAATGGTTATCCTTGGAAATTTGCTATGGAAAATTTTTTGCTCAATGCCTTGAAAAAAACTGACCAAGAAGGATTATACCGTACTCTCCAATCTCTTGAAACCGCCCAAGCTCCGGTGGTAGTTGTTGGAGGAAAAAGAGTGATTCAATTTTCTTCTAATAATTACTTAGGGCTGGCTAATCATCCGGCATTAAAAAGGGCTGCTCAAGAAGCTATTGAGCGATATGGGGTTGGAACCGGGGCATCCCGGTTGATTGCCGGGAATCTCGTACTCTATGAGCAGCTGGAAAAAAATTTGGCGCAGTTCAAGGGAACTGAATCCGCCATTGTTTTTCCCACCGGCTACCAGGCCAATGTGGGCACGATTTCCGCCCTTATGGGAAAAAAAGATCTCATTTTCAGTGATGCCTTAAACCATGCGAGTATTGTTGACGGCTGCCGGCTCTGTGGGGCAAAGATTATCATCTATCCCCACCGTGACCTGGATGCTTTGGAACAGTTGATTAAAACCGCGTCTCAAGCAAAAAACCGAATGATTATCACTGATGGAGTTTTTAGTGTGGATGGTACGATCGCCCCTCTTCCGGGACTGGTAGAATTAGCCAAACGTTATGGATGCTGGCTGATGGTGGACGAGGCCCATGCTACCGGAGTTCTGGGAAACCGGGGACGGGGCACAGCCGAGCATTTCGGAGTTGAACATGGAGTTGATATTCACATGGGCACCTTTAGTAAGGCATTAGGAAGTCTCGGGGGCTACGTAGCAGGCAGCAAAAATTTAATAGATTTCCTTATCAATAAAAGTCGAAGCTTGATTTATACCACTGGACTTCCACCGGCAGTACTGGCAGTCAATTGCGCTGCATTAGAACTCGTTGAAAATGGTTTGGACCTAAGAAAAGCACTCTGGGAGCGAGTTGTTTTTTTTAGAAACGAATTAAATAGGTTGGGGTTTAATACGTTTTCGAGTGAAACTCAGATTATCCCGGTTATTATCGGCGGTCCGGTCAAGACCATGGAGGTTTTCCAATATTTATTTTCCCGAGGAGTGTCAGCTTATGGAGTCAGGCCCCCCACGGTACCTGAAGGGTTTTCGCGAATAAGGATTGCGGTCATAGCTACTCATGAGTGGGATGACCTTTACTTTGGATTACAGGTCTTAGAAGAAGCAGGGAAGAAGTTTGGAATCATTTAACGATGAGGAAGGAAATGGAAAAAAAGATTAAAAAACCAATCGTGCCGGTGAGAAATAATTTTCTGCGCCTCTCGAAGGTGGATAAAAAATATCTTTGGCATCCTTTTACTCAAATGCAAGACTTTCTAAAAGAAGACCCCTTAATTATTGCTGAAGGAAAAGGCAACTATGTGATTGACGTAGAGGGAAAAAGATATCTCGATGGGATTTCCTCCCTCTGGGTTACGGTGCATGGTCACCAGCATCCGGATCTAAATGCAGCTATCGTTGCTCAAGTGAAAAAAATTTCCCATTCTACCTTGTTAGGGATTAGCAATGTCCCGGCGATTGAGCTCGCCCAACAGTTAGTAAAGATAGCCCCTCCAGGCATCAACAAAGTTTTTTATTCAGAATGTGGATCAGCAGCAATAGAGATTGGATTAAAGATGGCTTTTCAATACTGGCAGCAGCGGGAAAACCCCCGGCCTCAAAAGACCAAATTCCTTTATCTACAGAATTCCTATCATGGTGACACCCTGGGGGCAGTTGGAGTAGGAGGAATTGACTTGTTTCATAAAATCTACCGCCCTTTATTGACTGAACATATTTGTGTTTCTGCGCCGTATTGTTACCGATGTTTTCTTGGCAAAGACCACACTTCCTGTAAGATGGAATGCGGTGATGAACTCGAAAAAGTTATCCGGTCACGTCACAAGGAGATAGCGGCTTTTATTATTGAGCCTTTGGTTCAGGGCGCCGCCGGAATGATTATTGCTCCCCGCGGGTATTTAAAAAAGGCGAAAGAACTTTGTAATAAATATGACATCCTTCTTATTGCTGATGAGGTAGCCGTTGGTTTCGGCCGCACCGGCCGGATGTTTGCTTGCGAGCATGAAGATGTCGTTCCTGACATTATGACAGTGGGCAAAGGAATAACCGGGGGATACCTACCGCTCGCCGCAACATTAACTACTGATGAAATTTACAGAGCCTTCTTAGGTGAGTTCTGGAATTTCAAAACGTTTTATCATGGCCACACCTATACGGGCAATCCTGTTTCCTGTGCCGCTGCTTTGGCTAATTTATCGGTCTTTAAAAAAGAAAGAACCTTAAAGACGCTTCAGAATAAAATTGTTTTACTAGCTGAGTTGCTGAAAAAATTTGAGAAGCTGGAACACGTGGGCGAGATTCGCCAGAAAGGTTTTATGGTGGGTATTGAATTGGTATTAGACCAAAGCACCAAAGAGCCCTATCCTGTGGAGAAAAAAGTCGGCATTCGGGTAATTAAAGAGGCACGAAAAAATGGCCTGATTATTCGTCCTCTTGGAGATGTCATTGTGCTTATGCCTCCACTGAGCATTGCAAAGGCTGAACTAAAGCAGATCGCTGAGATTACCTTTGATGCCATTAAAAAGGCTACGGGAGGATAAGAAAACCATTTGCTGATCGAGGAAAGTTTAGGGATCTGCTTGTTCTTTGATGATTGTTCGAGTTTTTTCTGGATGATCGAAGCTGCGTTGTTAATCTGCTTCAGGTATTGAAGAAAGAGCAAAGTTGCCCGAAGAAACAGTTGCTAGACGGATCTATTTCTTTTGGCAATGGAAAAATTTTCTATAATCTTCTTCATTTTTTCTTAAATCTATTTCAGAAATTAAAAAAATCTCCACCAACAAAAGCACCCAATTAAAGCAATACGTCATAGGGGATAAAATTTATTGAAAAAAAAACGGCTGGTAAATTTTTACCAGCCGTTATGAGGAGGATAGAGGAGGAGAAAAGTTGAAGCAAAAAATTTTAAAAGCTTAAGCAGTTTAGTTAACTCAATCTTTGTATTCATCAATAAGCGATAATCATGCCAATGTTTTTTAAAAAATTATACTGTTTTTATTAAATTTTTTCGGCAAAAATAATACTAAAAAAATAATATTGTATTAAAAATGCAACTTTATTTATAATTATATAAAAATTAAGCAAAAGTATTTAATGTCAATATTGCAACTCGGTAGCAATATTAAAACATTAAAGAAAAGTATCCAAAGGAAGAAAAAAAGAAAGGAGGGCTAATCACTCGGATTAGCCCCGCAAGGAGATTATCTTATTATTTATTCAGTCGAATTCTCAACTCTTTTCCCACTCTGAAAAAAGGAAGCTTTTTGGAAATCACTCCAACTTTTTCACCAGTCCGAGGGTTGCGGCCAGTGTATCCTTTATAACTCCTCACCCTGAAACTTCCAAAGCCCCTTATTTCAATTGATTTTCCTTCTTTGAGCTCCTGGAGCATGCTCGAAAAAATTAGGTTTACCACCGTCTCCGCCAAGGTTTTACTGATATTGCCTTTTTCCGATAATTTTTGAATCAATTCTGACTTAACCATAATTTTGTTCTCCCTTGTTTATTTTACCTCATTGATTGGGGCATCCAAATACCTGCAGGGGCTACCCCATAAAAAAAACTTTATGAATATAACTAACATATTAGCTGGGTTCAAGACTGATTTCAATTCTTTTTTTCTTAAAAAATAACCCGTCCCTATTTCTTTTCTCTTTTACCTTAATAATAAAAATTACTTACGTATTGATTTAATTTAATTTTTTAGTATTGCAAAATACATATCACAGAGACAAAAAATAATAAAGGTTTGAAATTATTTTGTAGACTTGTTAGGCTATCCATAAGAATATTGAACCATTATGATTTCCCTGATAACGCTTAATAAAAATGCACGTTGGCAATCTAAATTGTGTTTTAAATCATACAAAGACACCATTGATTTTCTCTTTGGTTTACAAAGATTTGGAATAAAACTTGGTTTGGAGAATATGGCCCGGATGCTTAAAGCTTTCGGGAACCCTCATCAACACCTGAAAGCTGTCCACATCGCAGGCTCTAATGGCAAGGGATCGGTGGCAGCATTTGTGGCAAAAATTTTTCAAAAAGCGGGATATCGGGTTGGGCTATATACCTCACCACATCTGTTGGATTTTTCAGAACGGATTAGGACACAGGGGGAACCAATTTCGTATGACGAGGTCATAAATTTAACCCGCTTAATTAGGAAAAAACAATATGAGGTGGAGAAGAAAGATGGCACCAAGGGTGACCCAACGTCGGTTACCTGTATGACTTTTTTTGAGTTCACTACTCTCCTGGCATTTCTCTATTTTCTTAAAAAAAAAGTCGACTTAGCTGTGGTTGAAGTTGGGATGGGAGGCAGGTTAGATGCCACGAATGTTCTAAATCCATTAGTCTCTGTAATTACCAATATCTCTAAAGAGCATCAGCAGTATCTGGGAAAAACCCTAGTAGAAATTGCCAGAGAAAAAGCTGGTATTATAAAAAAAAATGGGGTCCTGCTTACCGCAATCACACAACCTCAAATTTTTGCTAAAATTCGCTCCCAATGTCAGCAAATGGGGAGTATATTATACCGACTGGGGAAGCATATTAGCGTTCAAGAAAAAAACGGGGGAACGTTTGATTATCAAGGGCTTTTTACCAGCTATAAAAAACTTAAGATTAATGCCCTTGGCAAATATCAAACCCACAATGCAGCGTTAGCAGTGGGAGTAACCGAAATTTTAAAAAACCAGGGGATATCAAGTAACGGAAAACGCAATCAGGGAAGGATTATTGAAGATGAAATGGCCCGGCCGTCTGGAGATAGTTAATCAAAATCCAAAAATCTTATTAGACGGCGCTCACAACTTAGCCGCAATAGAAAAGCTCACGAGGGAGCTTAAGAGAAGTTTTTCCTATCGAAAGCTTTTCTTAGTCATGGGGATCATGAAAGATAAGTCAATAAAACCCATCCTTAAACGGATCGTTGTTTTAGGCCACCATATTATCTTCACCCAACCCAAGACAGATCGAGCTGCCTCTCCCTTTTTTCTTCTCAATAGCCGCACGGTTTTTAAATAATAGAGGAGAGGTTGTTGAGGATGTTAAACAAGCAGTACAAAAAGCACTATTCTTAGCAAACAAAGATGATTTGATCTGTGTTACTGGCTCGTTATTTACCATCGGTGAAGCTCGTGAGCTTTTTTTCTCAAAGGTTGAGATCTAATATGAGAAAAGTTTTATTTTATATTGGGTTAATATTTTTTTTCTTTATAGTGGGCTTCGAGGCTCAAGCAGCAGAATATCGCTCGCCGTATCTGCAGCCCCGCAAAAAAGACATTCCAAAAGCTCGGCCACGTCCGAAGTTTGAGCCTGGGAAAACACCTGTCCACATAGTCGCTGATACAATGCACTATAATAGTGAAACCGGAGTTTATACCGCGCGAGGAAATGTGGTAATTAAACAGCTTGCTCAGACCCTAAAGGCAGATTATGTTGAGTACAACTCTAAAACCCAGGTAGCCCGGGCTAATGGTCATGTGGTTTATAAAGAAGAGGGTGGAGATAACCTGGTGTGTAACTACCTCGAAATGAACATGGATACCAAGGAAGGCTTCGCAAAAGAAGGAAAGGTTTTTTACCAGAAAGAAAATGTATACCTTAACGGGAGCAACATTGAAAGGCTCGGTGAAAACCAATACCGGATCACCGACGGTGAAATCACTTCTTGCGATGGCAAGAAGCCCGCTTGGAAGATTAAGTGTAAAAAGATCGACATTACTCTGGAAGGTCTGGCTAAAGCAAAGGACGCCACGTTTAAGATTAAAGATTATCCGGTTGCCTATTTCCCTTACTTCGCTTATCCTGCGTTGATAAAAAGGCAAAGCGGCTTTTTAACGCCCTCATTCGGAACGTCAACGACCGATGGAATAAGCTTCAACAATACTTATTACTGGGCAATTTCGCCCAACACAGACGCCACATTCAATTTAGACTTAGCTAGTAAGAAAGGGGTAGGAGTAGGCGGTGAATACCGTTACACTACCAGTGAAACCAGCACAGGGCGTTTTTATGGATATTTCATTAATGAGTCGAGCAGCTACCAGAGCGACAAATATTCTGACCTCTTAGATCGGGGGCGAGACCGGTGGGATATTGTTTATGAGGGGAAAAAAGATTTTGATCCGACTTTTTTTGCTCGGGCAAAAATAGATGTGGTAAGCGACCGGGAATTCTATCATGATTATGGAAAACAAACAGACCTCAGTAGCTCAGAAGTGACTCAATCTTCAGCTTTTCTTACCAAACATTGGGAAAATTTTAGCTTAACAGGAGAGGCGGAATATAACTATAGCCTTTTAGAATATCCTAATGATTACCCTGCAAACACTCCCCAAAAGATCACGAACACCACCCTCCAGCGTTACCCCCAGATCATGTTGGCAGGGCTTCCGCTTATGGTTCCGCATACCCCGTTATATTTTTCCTTAGATTCTGATTATGCTCATTTTTACCGGGATGAAGGCATGGAAACTCCTTCGGATCCAATAAGGCTCACCCAACAAGGAGATCGATTTCAATTTGATCCCCAGCTCATGTTGCCCCTTAGCGTGATGAAGGATTTCTTTTCCCAGACCGAGGCCGGATTTTTACAGACCTCATATTTCGGTACCAGTGACAATCAGGGGCTTGATAATACACGGAGTTTATTCCATGTTTCCTCTGACCTTTCCACGAAATTGATGAAAGTTTACGATTTAGGTTCCGGCGACAAACTTCGGCACACCATTGAACCAGAAATTATTTACGAGTATATCCCTGCCCGAAACCAAAACGATTTACCTCAGTACGATGAATTCGACAATATTGCGGAAGAGAACCGGATTGCTTTGGCAGTGACCAATCGTTTGGTGAGTAAATCTTCCGCAGCGGATGGTGTTAGCTCAACAAAAGAAATTTTATTTCTCCGTTTAGGGCAGTATTACGACTTAACTACCTCGAATGATCCTTTTTCCGACTTTTTTTTGGAATTAAGAAGCCAGCCGCTTTCGTGGATGCGTCTAAAATCTAATCTCGCCTATGATATTTACGATCAGCGGTTTGACACGTTAAACGGATCAATAAATTTCGACGACAAGAGGAAAGATTCGGTTGGACTTGAATACCGTTATACTCCTAAAAGAAACCAGGACTCCTCCGATCCTTTAAAGCCAATCGGACAGCCTAACGATTTAGCGGGCTATCAACTTTTCAATGGCGGCGGTATAAGTAAAATAGACACGTTAGCGGGCACACAATTTGTAACAGAATCGATTGAGGAGTTTGATACCCGGTTGCAGCTCGTACTTACTCAAACTACGAGCCTATTTTTTCAAAACCGCAACGACCTTCAGAGTCAAAAAATACTTGAGACTCTCTTCGGAATTGATTATCACCCCCAATGCTGGGGCACCATCATTTCTTGCCTCATGCGTCCGGCAACCGAGGGAAGAGATAAAGAAAAAAGAATCATGTTTGAGTTTTACCTTAAGGGAATTGGAAAAGTGGTTGGAGTCAGTCAGACTCAATAAAGGAAAGGCTTGCATAAAAAAGCATGCAAAACAAAGTCTATTTTTCTGACCTGAAGGCAACAACCAAAAGAAACCTTTTTAACAAACTGGAAGAGCTGTTAGAAAAGGTGGAGATCAAATCCCGGATAAAACCCAATCGGCCCGTGGCGATTAAACTCCATTTTGGGGAACGAGGAAATACTGCGTTTGTCCGTCCCCTTTTTTTGCGGGTTGTCGTCGATAAAGTCAAAGAGCATAAAGGGCTTCCTTTTCTCACCGATACTACTACTCTTTACAAAGGTTCGCGAAGTGAGGCAGTAACGCATCTTACCACAGCTATTTTAAACGGCTTCGATTATTCTGCGGTGGGGGCGCCTTTGATTATTGGGGATGGTATTTATGGAAATATGTTCGTTCGAGTTAAGATTAATCAGCAGATTTATAAAGAAGTAAGTATCGCTGCCGAAATTGCTCACGCAGATTCACTCATAAGCGTAGCTCATTATAAATGCCACGAACTTTCTGGTTTCGGAGGAGCTATAAAAAATATCGGCATGGGGTGTGCAACCAAGGAAGGCAAACTTAGCCAACATTCCAACCTTGCACCAAAAGTTAATATTGACCTGTGTATCGGTTGTGGAGATTGTGTAGCGTGGTGTCCCAGTGCAGCAATATCCTTAAAAAATGAAAAAGCAGCGTTCAATTCTAAACGATGCATAGGCTGCGGGGAGTGTCTTACTATCTGTCAGCAAGGGGCGATCGATATCCATTGGGATGAAAATATGGCTAACTTCCAGAAAAAGATGGTTGAATATGCCTATGGGGTGTTAAAGGAAAAGAATGAAAAAACAATTTTCATTAATTTTGTTACGCAGGTTAGTCCCGAATGTGACTGCTATCCCTATGCTGATGCTCCGATTGTACCCGATGTGGGCATCGTAGCCTCGACTGACCCGGTGGCGATTGATCAAGCCTCAACCGACCTAGTAAATAAACAGCCAGGAAATCCTTTCTCCAAATTAAAGTCTGGGCTGGAACCAGGCGGAGACAAATTGAGAGGCCTGTTTCCAGAGATTGACTGGACGATCCAGCTCCGCTATGCGCAGGAACTGGGGATGGGTCAAAGAGATTATGAGTTGATCAAGATTTAACCCCATTAAACAAACATAGCTGTTTGCTTACCATGAAGCGATGCACCAAAACCCCTTTTAGTTCCCCAACTAGCAAACTGAAGAATATCTTTTGTTTTATAAACACGGTGAGGTTAATATGCCTCAAGATGCTTGGGATACAGAAAGGGCAAAACACTGGCACCTCTTTCTGCCTCCTGCCCGCCCCTCCAGAGGCGAGATAGCTCAATACGAACGTGCGTTTTTGTCTTTTCCCACCAACCATCACCAAGATTTAATATGGGGCCTTCTCGGCTCCACGCCAGAGCTTCGTTCTCTCGCTGCAAAATACCACCATGAGCTACTTTGCATTGATAAAGACAGCGGCGTATTTGAAACGCTCCGCTCGCTGGTGAATCCCCAGTATTCAGAAATATTTATCTGCTCAAATTGGCTTACCGTAGAAAATGTCAAACCAGTTGACGTTTTTTTTGCGGATGGCTCGTTAAATATGCTTCCCCTGCCCAATCACGGAGATTTACTGCGAAAGATATATAATTGGTTAACGCCTCAAGGATGGGCGCTCCTCCGGGTGCACATGGTGGGACCTTCAAAGTTTGCAACTCCGCAGGAAATATTTAAGTGGTATAGGGAAAGCAAAACAAAAGAGCCCGTTTTTACCGCAACTCGCACGTACCTCGATATGTTATGGTTGGAACCTGAGACTTTGAGGTTAAATTTTATTGAGTTTCATAAAAAAGATCCAGAAACTCTATGATGAACAATTGATAACGAAGGAAGAATTTGAAGGTTATAACAAATTGCTTCAGTTTAATAAGATTAACCTGTACTATACCAAACGCGAATTGTTTGAATACTTAGCTCTTGATTACTTCCACATCGAGAGCATTTTTTATGGGGAAGACTATACGGGATACACACATCACCCTGTATATGTCTTAAGAAAAAAGTGATCTTAACCAATGCAACAGTTGTTTTACAAAGGAACCAGTGAAAAAGAGGATTGCGATACTATTTCACGAAAATGATAAAAAGCCAAGGCCAAGATATGTCATTGTGTATTTCGCTGACATTTGGCGTGAGGAGGGGAATGAGGTTATTTTTTTATTTGGGGTTAAAAAATTTGCGCCCGCTGATCTTATTATCGTTCATGTTGATCTTTCCGTAGTGCCCGATGAATACCTCGAATTTGCTAAGCAGTACCCAATCGTCCTTAATGGCAAGGCAAAGGACATAAGGAAATCAACCTTTAGTAAAAACCTCGTTAGTCTAGATGAGCATTATGAGGGAAGAGTTATTGTCAAATCTGACTTAAATTTTGCTGGCCTTCCCGAACAGAAGTTGCAGTTTTCTCGTTTATTCCGGATTCTACCGAGATTTCCCTTTAGGTTGTTCAGACGCGAACCCCATTTCAAATCATCACTGGACTATCAATTTTTTGACCATCCCCGCTTAGTTCCCCGATCCTATTTTAAAAACCCTTGTCTGGTGGTGGAAAAATTTCTTCCCGAAATGGAAAATAGTCTCTACTTTGTTCGATCATACCATTTCTTGGGTGATCGAATGACATGCACGCGTCTTACATCAAAGAATCCAATAGTAAAAGGTGACACACAAATTAAAACTGAAAACATAGCGCCTCACGTTGAGATAATAGAACTACGGAAAGCAATGGAATTTGATTACGGGAAGTTCGATTATGTAATTCACAATGGTGAAGTAGTGCTTTTAGACATTAACAAAACAACTGGATTTGGAGCATTGCCTTACACCTCTGAGCTAAAGGCAATGCATAATCATCGGGCCGCCGGAATTTATTCATACTTTTAGAAAGAGACCCCCCGTGATTAATCGAACAAGAGAAGATAAGGTCTTGCCCTTCAACTGATTTTGGTCGTCGGGTTTTTTTCCTATTCTTTTTGCTTTCGCGCTTTCTTAAACACTTTAAAGAAATCAACGTCAAGCTTGACTACTTTCCAAAACCCGTCGGGGGTCTTTTCCATGGTGCATTGATAGGTATCTTTTTTTGAAGCCCTCACCGTCACCTGGGCTTTATTTTCTTCCCTTTTGACCTGTGAGAGAAAAGCAAAGGCGAAGGGAGAAATCCGATCCCTTTGTTCGATATCTTGCATTGCTCTGATGAGCTGCTGCTCGAGCGCTGGCTTCAGAGATTGGGCAAGCTGAGCTACCATGCCTTTAAACTCTTTGTTTTTGTGGGAAGGCTCTTCTTGCGCGGGTTCTGCCGAATCGGCATGCGGAGAAAATTTTTTCCGCACTTCTTCGATGGTTGAATCCACTAATCCTTCAAGCACCTGGTCCATATCAACATAACGCAAGAAGGTTTGCGGATCATTATTTTTTATCGCTTTGGCCATCTGGTAAAGGGAACATCGGGGGGTCCCCTGCCAGTAATAATACCCTGCCCAACCCCCAAGGGCCAACCCCAAAAGGATTAAAGCAAAGAGTGCCTTTTTTTTCATAGAAAGTTTCCCTCGGTGTTTAATAAGTTTAGTTTCCAGAATTTATACATGAAATACAACAGAAAAAATTCTTCGTCAAGAATTCTTTCAACCTCTCGATCAAGGTCTTTGACAGGAGCATTCCATACAAAAAAAATTTCCTTGACATTTTAAGGCGTTTGCTGGATTCTCAAAAAGAAAATTGCCATGGTAGACGTCAGTTGGAAAAAAGAGGACTTTTAAAAGCAAATGTTCCTCATGAGCAATAGTCTATAGTCCAAAGAGTCGTCGAGCATTTTCCCCCTTAATCTTCTTGAGGATATCTTCCGAAGCGATAGTCATTGCCATCTCTTTAAAATACTTTCGCGGAGTAAGAAGAGGAAAATCACTTCCGAAAAGAATTCGCTCATCTCCCACAATTTTTAAAGCCACCTCGAAGATCTGCTGATGATAAAGAAGCGGTGACGCGGCGGTATCATAAAAAACATTTTTCGTTATCTTTTTTATCTCCGGCATAAGTTCAAAGAAAAAGAATCCTCCTCCCCAGTGGGCAAGAATTATGGTCAGTTCCGAGTGAGAAGCAATAAAGTCTTGGAGCGCCTTAAAATTAATGTCCACTTTTCCCGGATGGCTGTGCCCTACGGGTTCGTTTATATGGAGCAAAAGAGGGATTCCCTTTTGCTCAACAATTTTGACAAGGGGTTCTCCCTGCAGAAGGATAGTGTGATTTAAAGGCTGATCATAAAGAGCCAATTCGCCAACGCCTTGGGCACCCGATGCTATACCCCGTTCACATTCCTTAAGTACTTCCTCCGCGCCACCCCAGGGAAGAGTGATAAATCCAATAAAACGGTCGGAAAATCTCATCATACTCTCCAGCACATAGTCATTGCCCTGCTTACAAAGCTCCACATCCTGCCACGGAAATCCAAAAACCACTGCTCGGTCAATTCCCTTACTGTCCAACATCTCAATTACTTCTTCTGCGCCTACCAGCTTTGCCTTCTCATTCTGATAGAGAACCCGAAAACCCTCATCCCGCAAGAGAAGATCGTGGCGGTTATGCTGCATCCGTGGAGGGAAAATATGGATATGAGCATCAATTAACACTGTCGCCTCCCTGGTAAGAATAGAAGGTGTCGCGTTTTGTGGAAACAAACCCAGCATCATTAATAAGGCGGATCATATCTTTTTCATCCATTTGGTTTACACAGCCAGCCGCTGCTACCACATTCTCTTCGAGCATGGTAGAACCCAAATCATTGGCACCAAAGAAAAGGGAAAGCTGGCCAATTTTTTCCCCCATGGTAACCCAAGAGCCTTGAATGTTTCGAACATTATCAAGAAAGATCCGGGAAATAGCAAGCGTTTGGAGGTAATCAACCGCAGAAGTTTTATGGACAATCCTTTCGCCCAAAAGATTATTCCCCGGCTGAAAAATCCAAGGAATAAAGGCGCGAAACCCTCCCGTACGGTCTTGGAGCGCACGGATGTAGTTAAGATGTTCAACCCGGTTTCCCGTGGTTTCTACATGACCAAACATCATCGTGGCAGTGGTACCGATCCCTTGCTGGTGGCAGAGCTCCATGATATCAAGCCACTCTTTAGTGCTTATTTTGGTTTTTCCCATCTTGAGCCGGGCTACTTCGGATAAAACTTCTGCTCCTCCCCCGGGCATTGATTCCCATCCTGCTTCTCTGAGGGTCTTAATAATGTCGTAAGGCGTCAACCCGGAAATCTTGGCTAAGTGCAAGATTTCCGGAGGAGAAAAAGCATGAAACACAATGTCGGGGAACTTCTTTTTCATATATAAAATAAGCTCAGTATACCATCGAAGCGGCAACGTCGGATGGAGTCCACCCTGAAGGAGCACTTGAGTGCCACCCACTGATAGCAGTTCAGAGACTTTTTGTTCGATTTCATCATAAGTCAAAAGATACGCATCAGGGGCATCCTGCTTTCGGCTAAAAGCGCAGAAATGACACCCACCGATACAAATATTAGTATAATTGATGTTTCGGTCAACAACGTAAGAAATCACTTTTCCATTCTTTTTTCGAGCAATTACATTTGCATAGCGTCCCAAGAGAAGTAAATCGTGAAACTGAAAAAGCTCACGAGCTTCATCAGGTGATATTCTCACGCCTTTGTCTGCTTTTTCCAAGATTTTTACCATGTGGTCTTTATGTACAGACATGATTATGTTTTTATCGATCCTCTACGATTATACAGGGTATCTCTTTCAACCGGCACCCTTCCGGCAGACGAAATGAGGTAATGAATAAAATCTTCATCTAAGTGGGAAGGGGTTTTTGCCCCGGCAGCATGAGTAATCTTTTCTTCCGTCACGGTTCCGTCCAAGTCATCAACGCCAAAGTTCTGTAGGACCTGAGCCATCTCTATCCCGGTCATCACCCAGTAGGCCTTGATATGGTCAATGTTATCCAGGATTATCCGGCTTACCGCATGGATTTTGACATCTAAGAAACCCGTCGTTTCCGCGCCTCCTAAAGGATTATTTTGGGGATGAAAGGAAAGCGGAATAAATGCCTGAAAGCCATTCGTTTCTTTTTGGAGTTCGCGGAGACACAATAAATGATCCACGCGCTCCTCATTAGTTTCAATATGACCATAGAGCATGGTTGCATTGGTTTTAATGCCCAAGGAATGCGCAATCCGATGAATTTCTAACCATCGTTCCCCGCTTATTTTTTTAGGACAAACCTTCATTCTCACCCGGGGAGAAAATATTTCGGCGCCACCCCCCGGCAGGCTCACCAATCCAGAGGTCTTGAGTTCTTTTAAAGCTTCTTCAATACTAACCCCAGATAATTTTGCCATCTGATCAATTTCCGTTGCAGTAAAAGCCTTAAGCTGGATAAAAGGATAACGCTCCTTAAGAGTAGCAAGGAGCCCTCCGTAGAACCCCAAGTCCTTGGTGGGATGAACACCACCGACAATATGAAGCTCCGTAGTCCGGGGAGTTATGATCTTCGCTACATTAACAAGAATTTCTTCTACGGATAAATCATAGGCCTTCGGACCACCTGGTTTTTGAGAAAAAGCGCAAAAAAGGCACTCGTTAATGCAAACATTACTCGGATTAATATGCGCATTGATATTATAGTGGGTGTAATTGCCGTTCTTTTTTTCCCGGATAATGTTTGCCAACCCACCGAGAAAAAAAATGTCCTCACAATGCAAGAGCATAAGCCCTTCGTCACGCGAGAGGGGATTTTCTTCTTCAACTTTTTTTACAATTTTTTCAAATTTTTTTTCTTCTGACATGCCTCACGTTACCACACAGAGGAGAAAAAATATTGTAACGTTCTGCCTCCTAAATTTGCCTTCCGATGATCATCAAGGTGTAAACTCAACCCGCACTCGCTTAGGAAGCAATCCAGCTTCATGGGTCAAACTTAAAAATGTTTGAATCGCTTTCCTTCCATCTTCTCCGTAGTCAAGTGTGTCTTCATTAGCATAAAGAGAAAGATACGTACGAATAAGCTTTTGATCATGCAAACGTGCAGTCATTCTCTTTTCTTCTCGAACAATGCCCTGCAGAACCTTATCCCGGTGGGATAGGGCATACTTGATCGAGCTTCTTAAGCAAAAAGAAAGAAAGGAGATCGCTTCTTTTCCGAGTGCTTTTTTTATGACAGTTCCTCCTAAGGGTAACGGGAGGGAGGTGTTTTGAAACCACCACTTTCCCACATCACACACCAAATGAAGTCCAAACTGGGAGTACATGAGTAAGCCTTCATGGATAAGCAACCCTGCATCTACCTCTCCGTGGTCAATGGCCTCAAGGATTCTCTCAAAGGGAACGATGGGAATTACCTTGGTTTTTGTCCGCGGAGAAAGTAACTTTAAGAGACAATGGGCAGTTGTATTTTCTCCGGGAGTCGCAACCACAAGATTCGGCAGGTCATCAAGGGTGTATGGTTTTTTGGCAACAATCACTGGTCCATAATTTCTTCCCACTGATCCGCTATGAGGAAAAAGGAAATACTGGTCAGAAATTAAGCCGTAGGCATAGATAGAGAGTGCGCAAATATCGGGTTCCCCACTGAGTGCTGATCGATTGAGGTCCTCGGTATTGCCGGTTTTAATGTGAAGGATAAAAGGCCCCGTATCAATGATTTTCCTCCTTAAGGCCCAGTACATGAAAGCATCGTCAGAATCAGCACTATAGTAAAATGTTATCGGTGATGGGCTGGCCGAAATCATATTTTTAATCCTTATTTTTCTTCTGCGTTAGAACATGATCAACAGTCTCAGCCAATTTCAACCAGGCCAGCTCTCGGTACTTTAGGTATTGATGATGGCTTCTTTTGCCCACCTGGTTGGTCACACTCAATAGAGCAGAGAGAGAAAGATTATTACTTTTAAACCACCGTGCAACACCATATGCCTCTAAGTTTTCTAAACAAGGCCCGTTTTGTTTGTGAAAAGCCAAAGCGGTCTTATCATCCGACGTGATTTCAGGGGTAGAGATAACCGGGAGACCTTGTAAGCCACCGGAAAATTTCTGAGCTTTAATCTCTTGATAAAATAAACCCGGAAGGAAACCCTTCTTGAGGGCTAACCCAATGCTTGTCCAGCGGAAAAATGAAGCGCAGAACGTTTCTCCGGGCACAAATCCTTTTCCTAATATTCCAGCCGTTCCTAAAAAAATAACCCGCTCCTTCCTTGAAAATACTTTAGCGTGCTTTTCCAAAGTGATAATGCTGTCCATCACGCCTACGCCAAGTTCAATAAAATTAAATCGGATTGCTTTGCCACGGCGTAAGTTCCTAAGTCGTGACTGTAGGGGGGCAAATTCATCTGCAATTGCAGCTAAAAAAATCAGTTTCTCCATAGTATCTCAAGTCATTGCTACCTGAAGCCAGGTAAAAAGAAAATAAATGATTGACACTAAACCGTTAACATTAAAAAAAGCAGCATTTACCCGCGAAAGGTCATTTGGTTTCACAATCCAATGTTCATATACCAAGACCACCAATAAAATCAAAAGGCCAAGAAAGTAAAGGGTTCCTTTTAAAGCGAAGGCTAAAAAAATTAAGGTCAACGCGTGAAAAATCGCCGAGAGCACTAAAGCCCCTTTAATCCCGAAATAAGCAGGGATAGAAAAGAGTTTCGCGTGGCGGTCAAATTCAATATCTAAAAGCGAATAAAGAATGTCAAATCCAGCGATCCAGAACATCATGGCAAGGCTTAAAAAAATTGCGGGCAAGGTTATCGTGCCGGTTAAGGCGATCCAGGTTGCAGTGGGAGCAAGCCCATCTACAAAACCCAGAAACAAATGGGAAAGCCACGTAAAGCGTTTTAAAAAAGGGTAGAGAAAAAAAAGAATCAGAACAAATGGCGCGCACATGGTGGTGATGCGGTTAAAGGTTGAGGCAATTGCGAGAAAAAGAACCGAGTTACCGATCACAAATATCCTTGCGCTGCGGAGGCTGATTTTTCCTGTTATGAGTTCCCGGTTTTTGGTGCGCAGGTTTTTTGCATCAATATCTCGGTCTATGATCCGATTAATTCCCATCGCGGCTGAACGGGCGGTTGCCATCGCCGCGATAACCCGCACCACCTGCCAGACGTTAAGTTCAAACTTCAGGCTGAGAATTGCTATCGTAGCTAAAACAAAGGGGAGAGCGAAAATCGTATGTGAAAACTTGACGAAATTACTAAACGTGACGATTGTCTTCATGGGAAACAGGCAAAAAAATATTTGGTTTTGCTGCGCAACAAACAAAGGCTACACAATTTATTTTTTTTGTTTCTTCTGTCCCCTTCTCATCCCCCACGACAGCGATGAGAAGGCTTTTAAAAAGCTTACCTATAAATACCTAACGTTTGAAAATATTTCGGAGTTAGACGCGCTTCTTTTTCCGGGGATAACTGTTCTTCGCATTTTTCAAAAAATTTTCTAAGTCCCAGGAGTGCCTGAGGGGTAAGAAAATAAGAAATTTTATTTTTCAGATAATCATAATAATACGCATGATCTTTTTGATTTCTTTCCTGGGGATTTTCGTTACACCATTCCTCAATGACATGGTCAAGATTTTTTATGCCAACCTCAATCGCCTGTTTGATCATAAGATAAGCTTCCTTCAGCCCCGCCCTTTCACATTGATGATGAACTAAAAATAAAGCGAAAACAAACGGAAGTCCAGTCAATTCAGACCACAGTTTACTTAAATCATACACCATCGAAAACCGGGAAGCTAAGGTGAAACATTTATCTCCAATGATCAAGGCTCCTGACTGCTCCCCAAGCTGCTCAATCCCCTCGATGCCCGAAATAAAATGAGGAGAAAGTTTTTTTAAACGAAACAAGATTTTGGCTAATTGGACAGAAGTTAAAGAATCTGTATCTAAAAAAACCGTTTTCCATTCTTCAAAAGGCCGGTTACCGACTAACAGTACGGTGTCAATTTGTTTATGCGTCACAATCCCAAAGGGCAATAGTTCAAAACCAAGGCTGGAATGTAAATACGTGATTGATGGTACAAGCGCTACCCCAACCTTATCCAAAAGTAATGTCTGGGCACATTGTGCAGGAGGGGCGAGAATAATGTCGGGTTGATAGTTATCCGCGATTTTTTTAAGTCCCCAGACAATCGGGTAGGTATTAAGGTAAGAAACTAACACAATCCTCAGTCGATCAGATGGAGATTCCGAGACTGTCCCAAATTTCATTGATCCGCTTTTTCACCTCAGGTGTCATGGTAATCATTTCTGGCCACGGTCGCGCATAACCCTCCTCTTTCCATTTTTTCGTGGCGTCAATCCCAATTTTTCCGCCATACGCAGGGAAATTACTGGCATGGTCAAGCTGGTCCAACGGCCCCTGCCAAAAAACAAAATCCCGCTTGGGATCTACATTACTGAGAACATACCACGTCAGTTGCTTTAGGTCATGAATATCAATGTCATCTTCCACAACAATAAGACATTTGGTAAGCATCATTTGCCCCACCCCCCATAAAGACTGCATAATTTTTGATCCCTGTCCTGGGTAAGTCTTTTTGATAGAGACCACGGCCAAATTGTGGAAACCTCCTTCTACCGGCAAATGGAGGTCGACAATTTCTGGATACATCATCCTTAAAAACGGTACAAAGATACGCTCAGTGGCCCATCCCAAATAGGCATCTTCCATAGGTGGTATACCGACAATCGTTGTTGGGAAAACCGGATTTTTCCTATGGGTAACACAGGTCACATGAAAAACCGGAAAATCTTCCATCGGAGTATAAAACCCGGTATGATCACCAAAGGGACCTTCCGGCTTAAACGTCTCCGTGGGGTCAACATAGCCTTCGATAATAAAATCAGCTTGCGCTGGAACTTCAAGGTCTATCGTGATGCTTTTAACAAGTTCTACTGGCTTTTGTTTAATATAACCAGCAAAGAGCATTTCATCCACTTCCGGCGGTAAGGGAGCAGTGGCCGCGTACGTTAAAACGGGGTCCCCCCCCAAAGCAACCGCAACCTCCATTTTTTTACCCATCGTTTGGTATTTGTTAAAGATGCGTCTTCCATCTTTATGAAGCTGCCAATGCATCCCCGTGGTGGTGGAAGAAAATTTTTGGAGCCGGTACATTCCGCAATTCCGCAAACCTGTTGCAGGGTCTTGGGTTATGACGATGGGCAAGGTGATAAAAGGCCCACCATCCTGAGGCCAGCATGTGGGAATCGGTAAGTGGTCCAAATTAGGGTTATCCATAATTACTTCTTGGCAGGGAGCCTTTCCTGAAATGATCTTGGGAAAAACATTCCTTATTTGGCTGAGCTTGAAAAGAAGTTTCACCTTTTGCCCAAGAGAGGAAGCTATCGGAATCGCTTTAACAAGCGTGAAAAGATCTTCTCCAATCCCCTCAAGCCGATTTATCCCCAGAGCAAGTTTAATCCTTTCTTGCGAACCAAAGCAATTGATCGCCAACGGAAATAAACTGCCCTTGACCTTTTCAAACACCAAGGCAGGGCCACCGCGCTTCATGACCCGATCAGCTATTTCCGTTATTTCCAAGTAAGGGTCGACCGGGAACTGAACGCGGACAAGATCTCCTCCGGATTCGAGGGCTTCTAAAAATTTTGCAAATCCATCAAAAACCAAGAAAATAGCCTCGAAAAAAAGTTTTACTTGAGGTCGGGGTATTGTCTTTTTATAACGTGGATTACCTCTAAGCAGGCAAAGAAAGCTTCCACTATTGCTGGATCAAACTGTTTCCCCGACTCATCTTGGATAAGACTTAAAACCCTTTCTTCCTCCCAGGACGCCTTATAAGAACGGGATGATGATAAAGCATCATAAACATCAGCTAATGCTACCACTCTGCCAAACACGGAGATTTCCTCCCCTTTTTTAGGACGTGGCTTCCCCCCATCGTTAAAGGCTAGCAAGGGCTTTCCCGTTGCAGGGTCCAGGAACCCAGGATAACCTTTCCCATCCCAGCGTTCATGATGGTTTAAGATCACATCAAGAGCAGCCTCGTCAAATTCAGATTTGGGGTTGGCAAATAATCGGGCGCCGAGAAATGCATGTTGTTTCATTTGCTCATACTCATCTTCATCAAGCCGGGCAGGCTTTTTTAAAATGAGGTCAGAGATTGCTACTTTGCCCACATCATGGAGCATAGCTGCCATCCGGAGAATATCTCTTTTTTCGTCAATTATTTTTTGTGGAACGCATCGTTTCTTAGCCCACTCTTCATAGATCTCCACAGAATAACCAGCGACTCGATTAACATGTGCTCCTGTTTCCATCGGATCCCGAAGCTCGGCCATGCTGATCATTCGTAAGATGATCGTTCGGGTCATTTGAGCTCTTTCAATCGCTATGGCGGCAATGTTGGCAAAATAGGCAACCACCGGTTCGTCTTCCTTTAAAAATGTGACGATTTTCCCATTTTCATCCTGAGCATTAATCAGTTGTAAAACTCCTACGATATTTCCCCTACTGTTAAGCGGAACAGTGAGCATTGACCGTGACCGATAATGGGACACCGCATCAAATTTCTTACTGAATCCATAAGGCACACCTGGAGAAATTTCATAGACATCAGGTAGATTAAGAATTCCACCATTATTGGCAACGTATCCGGCGATAGAGCGATTGTTAATCGGCAAGGCAAACAAAGTATAGATAAGCTTTTTCCCGGCGGGAAGTTTTTTACTTAAGGTTTCATTTTGGGAATGGCTAAATTTTAACTCGTCATCTTCCTTGATATAAATTGATCCCGCATCAGCGTTGACAAGTTTTCGTGCTTTTGTGAGGATTTTTTCTAAGAGAAGATCGAGGTCATTTATTTCCGATAACTCACTGCTGCTCTGGATAATTTCTTGAAGTTTTTCCTTCTCGTTAAACATCGTTAATTCCCAAAAGTTTTATTCCTACACTATCCTGTGGTTGATGTTTATTTTCCTGTATGTCCAAACCCCCCGGAATTTCGTGCGGTAACATCCAATGCTTCTTCTTCCTGGAAATCCGCCCGATAAACCTTGCAAATGACCATCTGCGCCAGCCTCTCTCGTCGTTTGATCACAAAAGGCTTTTCTCCATGATTGATAAGGATAAGCCCAATCTCTCCCCGATAGTCAGCATCAATAGTCCCGGGGGCGTTAAGCAAGGTAATCCCATTGTGAAGAGCCAACCCGCTCCGGGGCCGGATCTGAGCTTCATAGCCGGGCGGAATAGAAAGCGCAATACCCGTAGAGACGAGTTTCCTTTCCCCTGGATTTAAAACTATATCCTCTAAAATCGACGCGAAGAGGTCTAATCCTGATGACAGTTCAGTCATATACTGGGGAAGCGGCACGTCACCGTTTTGTGAACCAACCCGGCTGATTTTTATTTTCACCAAATCCAAACCAACCCTCCTAGCAAAACCCCTTCGCTTTATTGGAAATACACTCCCTTAAAGGTCAAGCAGGTTAAGGGCAATATCCTTCTCGTTGATCTTTCCCAAGGCAACCAGAGAAAAATACTTTTTCTGAAATAGTTCCTGGCTCAGGGACTGAACATCGTCAACCGTAACGCGTTTTATTTTGGTCAGTATGTGTTTGAGCGGGATGAATTTTTCGAAATAAATTTCACCCGTAGCTAAACGACTCATGCGAACATCCGTATTTTCCCACAATAAAAGGATATTCCCCTTGAGCTGCTCCTTGGCTTTTTCCAACTCATTTTTCTTTAACGGTTTTGTTTTAAGTTTTCGAAGCTCATTTATAATGAGTTCAATCACTTTTTTAAGTTTATCGCGTGTAGTCCCTGCATAGATAGCCAATATTCCGGTATCCTGGAAAGACGAATTGTAGGAAAAGATAGCATAAGCCAACCCCCGTTTTTCACGGATTTCCTGAAAAAGCCGGGAACTCATGCTCCCACCCAAAATAGCATTGAGGATATATCCGGCATAGCGGGAAGGATGAGTTTGAGAAACACCCAAAGAACCCATGCACAGATGAACCTGCTCCAAGTTTTTATTAAAAATTTTGATGCATGGAAAAACTTCCGGAGGACTCCACGTCCGCACTTCCGCCTTTGGTTTTATTTTTCCCAGGGTACGGTCAATCGCTTCAACGACCTGCTCATGTTTTAACTTTCCGGCAACCGAGACAATTATCCGCGGGGGATTGAGATAATGGTTTTGGAAAAATTCTGCCAGTTTTGGTCTGTTTATCTTAGTAATGGTAGCATAATTTCCCAAAATGGGGTAACCAAGAGGATGTCCAGAAAAAAAGTGTTGGCTAAAAAGGTCTTGCACATATTCATCGGGGGTATCCTCCACCATTTTTATTTCCTGAAAAATAACCCCACGCTCCTTTTTCACCTCTTGAGCGGGAAAAAGGGAATTGAGAAAAATATCAGAAAGCAGATCAATGGCGAGACCAAGGTCTTTATCAAGCACTTTGGCGAAAAAATTTGTATATTCACGACTGGTCGACGCATTGAGAATCCCACCGACAGCATCTATTTCTTTTGCTATCTGCAGAGCACTCCGCTTTTTAGTCCCCTTAAAAAGCATGTGTTCAATAAAATGGGCGATGCCATTCTCTTCCTTATTTTCATCGCGGGATCCGGTCTTGACCCAAATCCCAATGGAAGACGGATTGAACGTGGGGAATGTGCTCGGTAACAATTCGAATCCCGTTATTTAATACGGTCTTTCGGTACATCACCCAATGCTTCTTTCCTGCTCAATCGAATCTTTCCATTACGATCAATATCTAAAACTTTCACCAAGACTTCATCCCCTTCATTAAGGATGTCGCGAACGTTTTTTACGCGGGAATGATCAAGTTGGGAGATATGGACTAAACCTTCCGTGCCGGGTAAAATTTCTACGAACGCTCCGAAATCGGTAATTTTCTTCACTTTACCCATATAAATTTCGCCTGGTTCAGCACTGCGCGTTAAATCCTGGATCAGTTTAATCGCTTTGCTAAGAGAATCAACATTTGCCGAAGCAATATAAATTTCGCCTGAGTCCTGAATATCTATTTTTACTCCCGTTTGGTCTATAATGCCCCGGATGACTTTGCCGCCCGGGCCAATGACATCCTTGATTTTTTCCTGAGGAATTCTGATCGTTTGAATGCGTGGGGCATAAAGCGAAATATCCGGTCGCGGTTGGCTAATGCCTGCTTCCATTTTATCCAGAATAAACATTCTCCCCTCGCGAGCCTGATAAAGGGCCTTGCTCAAGATATCAGAAGTAATCCCCTTTATCTTAACATCCATCTGAAAAGCGGTTATTCCTTTGCGGGTTCCGGCGACCTTAAAGTCCATATCACCAATGTGGTCTTCATCTCCTAAGATATCCGAAAGAATGGCAACCTCGTTACCCTCTTTGATTAAACCCAATGCTATCCCTGCCACCGGTGTTTTTATCGGAACTCCACCATCCATTAATGCGAGAGATGAGCCGCACACGGTCGCCATCGAGGAAGAGCCATTTGACTCTAAAACTTCAGAGACGATCCGAATGGTGTAGGGAAACTCGTTATCTTGAGGCAGGACGGGGATAATCGCCCGCTCCGCTAAGTTCCCATGGCCGATATCCCTTCGGCTGGGTCCCCGGAGAAACTTTACTTCCCCTACTGAAAAAGGTGGAAAATTGTAGTGAAGCATAAACCGTTTGAACGTTTCTCCGATGAGGGAATCGAGACGCTGCTCATCGTCAGAGGTGCCAAGAGTGGTGGTTACCAACACCTGGGTTTCACCCCGCGTAAACAAGGCTGACCCATGCGTTCTCGGCAAAACACTGACTTCGCAACTTATGGGTCGAATATCCGTTGTACTCCTTCCGTCAAGCCTTCGTTTTTCCTCGATGACCATCTTCCGGATGATCTCTTTCTTTAATTTCCATACGGAGTCACCAATATTCTTTTCTTCCCCTTCAAACTCAGGCAGAAGAGCCGCTTTCACCCCCTCCTCAATCTCATCGAGCCTCTTATAGCGCTCCAGTTTTTGAGGAATTTGGACTGCCTTTCTAATTTTGGAAGAGGCTGTTTCTTTGATTTTTAAGGCAAGTGCTTCATGAATCTCAGGAACCTTAAATGCTCGTTTTGGCTTTCCCACTGCAGCTTTCAATTCATCCTGGATGTCGAGAATTTTTCGAACAGCTTGGTGCGCGAATTCAATTGCCTCAACAAAAGTCTCCTCCGGTAACTCCTTGGCGCTCCCCTCGACCATAACCACCGCATCCCGGCTTCCTGCTACAATCAGTTCTAAATCACTCTGTTTTATTTGCTGGAATGTGGGATTACAGATAAAATTCCCATTAACCCTTCCCACCCGCACGCCGGCAATTGGTCCTTGAAAAGGTATATCGGAAATCTCAAGTGCTGCTGATGCCCCGGTAATGGCCAGAGTATCGGTCTCAATTTCCGGGTCAGCCGAGAGAAGGGTGGCAACGATTTGTACTTCATCAAAAAACCCCTCCGGGAAGAGGGGTCGAACAGGGCGATCAATACACCGGGAAGCAATTATTTCTTTGTCCGTTGGTCTTCCTTCCCGTTTGAAAAATCCACCGGGAATCTTGCCTGCAGAAAAAGTCTTCTCCTGGTAATCTACGGTCAGAGGGAAATAGTCCATCCCTGCCTTAGTATTTTTACTCGTCACTACGGTAACCAGTACCATAGAATCTCCATAGCGCACTACCGCCGCGCCGTGAGCTTGTTTAGCCATATTACCTGTCTCGATAGAGAACAGCCGGCCTCCTATTTCAGTTTCTACTTTCTTGAACATTTTCTTTCTAATTCTCCTTGTTAACGTTTAAATGAACCAACCAGGCTTATCGTCGCAAACCCAGCCGGGCAATCAACGCCCGGTATCGTTCCACATCTTTTTTCTTTAAATAGTCGAGAAGTCTCCGTCGTTGTCCCACGAGTTTTAGCATTCCCTGACGAGAATGGTGGTCTTTTTTGTGAGTATTAAAGTGTGTGGTCAAGTATTGAATTCTTTCTGTAAGAAGCGCAACTTGCACTTCAGGAGAACCTGTATCTTTTTCCTTCACTTGATACTCTTTTATCACAGTTGTTTTCTGTTCCGCCGCAAGTGGCATTTTTTAAACCTCCTTACGATTAAAATATTTAAATTTTTTTATTTTTATCATACAAATCTATCTTTGTAAAGGAAAGGAAATGAAAAAGTTATCTTTTTACCTAAAGAATTTTTTAAAAATTCATAACCAATTGAAATCATTAATTTAATAAATAAAACCATCCATACCCTTTAACCAGTTTTTCCATTAGATATTTCTTGGCGTTCCATGTTAAACACCCGAAGAAGCTTCCAGGCAGGTTTCTCTAAATCAAGGGTCATGTGATTATTAGCTTCCGCTATGGCAATGAGGTCTCCTCGGGGGTTTAAAATTTTTATTTTTCCAGTGAGGTTAAAAAATGTTTGATTTTTTCCCTTAAGTTCTGACCCGCTGATCGTTTTCCCTTGATATAGTTTCCGAGAAATTTCTTCACCAACGGTAATTTCCTGCAAGGATGATAAGGCGCGGGAAGGAGAAACAAGCCATCTATCCTCTACCTCCTTCAGAGAAATTTTTTCTAAATTTTCCAACGTGACCGAATCTTCGAGCTGAAAACTTCCTGAGCGGGTACGGTTCAGCATTTCCAGACAGGCCCCACACCCCAAATATTTGCCAAGGTCATTGGCGAGAGTCCGGATATAGGTCCCTTTAGAACAGACCACGCGGAAAAATACCCAGGGTGAGTCAATTTTCACGATAGAGAGCTCTTTAATTTCCACCTCTCTAAGCGCTCTTTCGATTTCCTTACCTTTCCGCGCCAATTTGTAAAGCGGCACTCCGTTATATTTTAAAGCTGAATACATCGGGGGTACCTGCATTATTTTCCCTTGAAAACTCTTGAAAGCCCGGCCAATTTGAGCATCTGAAATGTGAACCGGACTGCTGTCTTTAATAATTCGGCCCGTAATATCCTGAGTATCGGTTGCAATCCCTAAGCGGAGTATCGCTTGGTACTCCTTATCTTCTTCCACCAAAAAGGTGGCAAGTTTCGTCCCTTCATTCAGACACACCACAAGGATTCCCTGCGCAAAAGGATCCAGGGTTCCCGTATGCCCGGCCTTATGGATTTTCAGGATTTTCTTTACTCGTTTGACGACCGTATAGGATGTTATTCCCGGAGGTTTATTGATAATAATCAGACCATTCAAATTATTATCTCCCTTACCCTATCATGACCGGGAAGTGGAGCAATGTGAAAGGAAGCCGGGGATTGTTTCTCCGCGAATAAGATCTTCAAAACTTTCTCTTTCCCGGATAAGAAATGAGTCCTTGCCGGCAACAAGAACCTCTGCCGGCCGCGGTCGTGAATTATAATTCGAGGACATGGCGAATCCGTACGCCCCTGCACTCATGATTGCCAAGAAATCTCCTTTTTGAACTTTTGCCATCACCCGGTCCCGGGCTAAAAAATCTCCGCTTTCACAGATAGGCCCCACAATATCCGCTGTATAAAGCTCTTCAGTTGTTTTGGCAATCGGGATAACTTCATGATAAGCATTATAGAGACTCGGCCGGACAAGGTCATTCATTCCTGCGTCCACGATGACAAAATTCTTTTCTTGAGTAGCCTTGGTATAAAGAACTTTCGTTACCAGAATGCCGGCATTTCCAACAATTACCCGGCCTGGTTCTAAAATCAGGGTAAGGTCGTGATCTTGCATTTCATTTAAAATTGCCTCGGCATATTCGTTAGGATGCGGAGGAACTTCCTGAGCATAGGTTATTCCCAACCCACCGCCAAGGTCTAAGTATTTGATGGCAATCCCTTCTTGTCTAAGTTCGGAGATCAATGTTTTTACTTTACGAAGCGCTTCTACAAAAGGTCCGGTTTCCGTAATCTGAGAACCGATATGGCAATCAACACCAATTACCTCGATGTTTTCAAGGCTTCGGGCAAACCGGTACTCATCCAGAGAGCGGTGAAGATCAATCCCAAACTTATTTTTTTTTAAACCCGTGGAAATATAAGGGTGAGTTTTAGGGTCAATATCCGGATTAACGCGGATAGAAATCGGGGCTCTGGTATGAAGCTCTTTTGCTTGCTGGTTAATTACCTTGAGTTCCTCAGAAGATTCGATGTTGAACATGAGGATGCCGGCTTCTAAAGCAAAACTGATCTCCTCCTCGGTCTTTCCCACCCCGGAATAAACAACCTTTTTCGGATCAATCCCCGCTTTCAAGACCCGAAAAAGCTCCCCCCCGGAAACCACATCCGCCCCTCCTCCTTGTGTGATAAAAATCTTTAACAACGCTAAGTTACTGTTCGCTTTGACTGAAAAACAAACCAAATGGGGGTAGCGTTCAAAGGCTGAATCAAACACCTCAAAGTGGCGGCACAGCGTGCGATGACTGTAAAGGTAAAGCGGAGTACCCCATTTTTCTGCCAGGCTCCTCAGGGAGGTATCCTCACAGTAAAGATCGTTATTTTTAAAGTTAAAGTAGTGCATCCGTATAGTATTGTTTAAGGTTTTTTTGTTGCCACTTTAAGTTCCTGGGAAAAATCACTTTCATTGTGCCGAGGAGATTGGTCAATTGCCGTCACCGAATAATAATACGTGCGTCCCAACGCAAAGGTTTTGTCCAGATACATAGTTTCCCCTTTGATAAGGGGAGAAACCCTGGTTGGGTGGTCCTCATTCTCTCCGCGCCGGTAAACATAGTATCCTTCGAGATCAGAGTCAGGGTTGGGCTCCCAAGTAATCACGATCCCTTCCGGAGATTGAAAAGCCATTGTTGTCAAAGGTGTTGCTGGTGGAGTAAGTTTTTCCGGGGTAACGTTGATTTCAAGTGAATCTTTTCCTTCTATCGCGCCTTCTTCAATAGTTTTAAGAGAACGGATAACATAAAAATATTTTTCTCCATCTGTTACCGCAATATCTTGAAAATGGTTTTGAAGAATAGGACTCGGATTAAGAGGGATAACATCATAGCCCTCATTGGCACTGCGACGGTAAATATTGACTCCTCCAAACCTCTTTTCCCCTGCGAGTGAAGGGGGAACTTCCCAGTTTAAGTCCACCACTCGGTCACTGGGGTTCGCCTTTACCGAAACAGGCGGGGGGAAAGGAGGAGACCAGGTGATCTCTAGCACGTTGGAACCCGTGCTTTCGACCCAAACGGTAGTATATGAACTGACGTAATAGGAGTAAGTCCCTTCTTTTTCTACCTGCCTGTCCCAATAGGCCATTTTTTCTTCGGTCTCTCCTCCGAGAGGCACTTCGTATTCAAGCTCCTTGAGCAGCTCAAAAGAAGGCTTACACGTGCGGCAACCTTTTTCTTCGCTCGGAATAAACCTTCGCCAGATATGGAATCCTGCCAGATTAGTAAGTTTTTTATCATCAGTTTCTTTTTTGGGAATTGACCACTGAAGAACAATTGTCCCCCCTCGCGAAAAGACTGCAAGGTCTTTGACCGGTTGAGGGACCGGAGAATGCGGCACTATCGGTGGAGCTTTTACTCCACAACCGATTGATAATACCAACACAAAGAAAAACAAACAAAGTTTCTGACAACAAAAATGCAAGTAGTTCATAATCCCCTTAAGAAGAATGTTTAGCGGTAAGTGCCCTTAGCCTTAGCCTTAAGGCATTAAGGCGGATGAAACCTTCCGCATCTTTTTGTTTATACACCTGATCAGCTTCAAAAGAAGCATAGTCTGCGTGATAAAGAGAATACGGTGATTTGCGCCCCACCACCATACAATTTCCTTTATAAAGCTTCACCTTTACAGTACCGGTGACTCCTTTCTGAGTCTCATCGATCATTGTCTGTAAAATCTTCATTTCCGGGGAAAACCAATATCCATAATAAATAAGCTCAGAATAGCGGGGAATAAGGGAGTCTCTTAAATGCATAACTTCTCGATCCATGGTGAGCGATTCCATAGCCCGATGAGCACTGAGCAAGATCGTTCCCCCGGGCGTTTCATAAACGCCACGGGATTTCATTCCCACATAACGATTCTCCACCATATCAACTCTGCCGATCCCGTGAGCACCGCCAAGCCGGTTGAGGTACGACAAGAGATGGTACGGGGACATCCGTTCGCCATTCACCCCAATTGGGTTTCCATCGCTAAACTCTATCTCGATATACACCGGGCCATCAGGGGCTTTTTCCGGAGAAACCGTTAAACAAAACATATCTTCCGGAGGTTCCATCCAAGGATCTTCCAAAATTCCTCCCTCAAAACTAATGTGAAAAAGGTTGCGGTCAGATGAATACGGTTTCTCTCTAGTAACGGTTACCGGAATATGCCTTTCCCGTGCATAGGCAATCAAGTCGTCCCGGCCTTTAAGATCCCATTCCCGCCACGGAGCAATAATCTTAATATTCGGATCCATACTATAATAAGTCAGCTCAAAGCGCACCTGATCATTGCCTTTGCCGGTAGAACCATGCGAAACAGCATCAGCGCCTTCTTTCTTAGCAATTTCCATTTGCACTTTAGCGATGAGCGGTCGAGCAAGAGAGGTGCCCATCAGATAGACTCCTTCATAGATGGCATTTGCCCTTATCGCGGGAAAGACAAAGTCCCGGGCAAATTCTTCTTTAAGATCTTCGATATATATTTTGCTTGCACCAGTCGCTAATGCTTTTTCCTTTAAACCCGAAAGCTCTTCTCCTTGCCCCACGTCGGCAGCAAACGCGATAACCTCACAGTGATACGTGTCGATCAACCAACGAAGAATTACCGAGGTATCCAACCCCCCCGAATACGCCAGAACAATTTTTTTAACCATAGTTCAACTCCTCAACAATTTGTTTTAAATAATTTAGCTCTTGCTAACAATTAATGGCTTTGCAATCATTTTAAAAACTTTGTCCAAGAGTGCTACGACCTGATCAACCTCATCTTTGGCCACTATCAGAGGAGGAAGGAACCGGAGCACATTGTTCTGCACACAATTGATCAGCACTCCCTGCTCCAGACATTTGTTAACAATCTCTGCTCCCGGTATCGTGAGTTCCATGCCAATAATGAGACCTTTTCCCCGGACCTCGCGAATTACCGAATGTTTCTTTTTTAACTGATTAAGCTCGCTCATAAAGTAAGTTCCTACAGTACGGCAGTTTTCCAGTAGGGCTGGGTCTTTCAAAGCCGTAAACGCAGCTATTCCCGCGGCAGTAACCAGGGGATTTCCCCCAAAGGTTGAAGCATGGGTCCCGGGAATAAAGCATTTGGCTATTTCATCCCGCGCAAGTAATGCACCGATCGGCAATCCCCCGGCTAAAGACTTAGCTAAGGTCATGATGTCTGGAGTGATTCCATAGTGCTCATAGGCAAAGAGCTTCCCGGTTCGTCCCAAGCCAACCTGAATCTCATCAAAAATGAGAAGAAGTTTCTTCTCATCACAAAAAGCCCTCAGTGCCTTAAAATAATTATCCGCGGGACAGTTGACTCCACCTTCACCTTGAATTGGCTCTATCATAATAGCGGCGGTTTTGTCAGTAACTGCCTTCCGAACGGCATCCAGATCATTAAAAGGGACATGCGTAAATCCGGGAAGCAGAGGATCAAAGCCTTCTTTAAATTTATCCTGACCGGTGGCAGTGATAGTAGCTAACGTCCGACCGTGGAAAGAATCGTGCATGGCAATGATTTCAAAGCGGTCTTCTTTTTTATCCCGCATATATTTTCGGGTAAGCTTTATTGCTCCTTCATTTGCCTCCGCACCGCTGTTGCAGAAAAAGACTTTGTCCGCAAAAGAATTCTCCACCAGCAAACGCGCTAACTCAATCTGGGGTTTTATGTGAAAGAGATTCGAGACATGGATGAGAGTTTTCGCCTGAGCTTCAATTGCCTCCACCACCTTCGGATGACAATGACCTAGGCTACAAACGGCCAGCCCGGTCACAAAGTCCAGGTATTCCTTTCCATCCTGGTCCCAAACCTTGGTCCCTTTTCCCTTGAGCAAAACGATCGGAAATCGCTTGTAAGTTGAAAATATGTATTTATCAGTTTCGTTTATTAAATTCATACTTCTTTGCTCACTTCTTTTGTTGCGCAGGCTAACGCCTGAAGACTACTGAGAAAATTATTTCGCAAAATCCTATCTTCACTCTTTACGCTTTCCCCCTTACTTTTTTTAACGGAGCACGATCTCGGTTCCAACTCCGGCGGAGGTAAAGACTTCGAGCAAAAGCGCATGTTCCACCCGACCATCAATAATGTGGGCTTTTCCCACGCCATCTTTGAGGGCATTAAGACAACAGTTTACCTTGGGCAACATTCCCCCCTTGATAATCTTGGTTGAGGATAACCGTTTTACTTCCTTAGCATTCAACGTAGGGATGAGTCTATCGTGTTTATCTTTTACTCCCTCAACATCAGTCATCAGGATCAATTTTTCTGCCTGGAGAGCTGCAGCCATTGCGCCTGCTACGGTATCAGCATTAATATTATATGTTTCTCCTTCTTTACCGACGCCAACCGGTGCAATGACCGGAATAAACCGTTCAGCTTCCAAAGATTTTACTAACTGAGTATTAATCGCTTCCACATCTCCCACCATCCCAATGTCAAGAATTTCTAGTGGGTGATGAGGAATGGTCTGGCGGGTAAGCTTTAATTTCTTTGCGTTAATGAGCGAGCCATCCTTCCCACTCACCCCAACTGCGTTTCCGCCATAATGATTAATGAGAGCAACAATCTCCTTATTAACCTTCCCGACCAAAACCATCTCCACAACATCCATGGTTTCTCCATCCGTCACCCTTAAGCCATCAATAAAAGATGACTTTATCCCCATCTGGTTTAAAACTTTTCCGATCTGAGGCCCTCCTCCATGCACAATAACCGGCCTTATCCCGATATAGTTCAAAAGCACTACATCCTTGGCAAAGCATTCTTTGAGCTTGGCATCTTTCATGGCGTGGCCGCCATATTTTATCACAAAAGTCTTCTGATAAAACCGCCGAATATAGGGAAGTGCCTCCATGAGCACGTTTGCTTTCTCAATTAAATTTTTCATAATTAGCTCAGATTCACTTATTAATAGTTGAAAACTGTTTACCCCAGAGTTTTTGCATAAAATTGAAAGATTACTTTATCAAAATTATTATTTATACTATAAATTTAATAAATTTGACAAAATTTTTTTCCCTAACAAAACTTGTCCCCTTTATTCTCTAGAAACCAATCTGTTACCAAAGGAAAACTTTACGCTCCTTGGATTTTCTTCCAATCTTTCTACAATTTTTTCACGTTACCAAACAAGGATATTAATATTTTAACATATTGATATTAAATAATAAAAATAATCAAATCAAAAACCATTATATCCCTCACATTGAAAAACTACAATGCTTGCAGAAAAATGCTGACCTCCCCCATAGGTTGGGCCAATTCACACAAATCTGGCACCTACTTTATTAGAGCAGTATTGCAAATCAATCTCATTATTGAGACAAAATTTACTATCAATTTTCAAATAGTTGCAAAATTGTTGCTTTTTAGAAACTCGAAGTTTTTTAAACTTTCCTTGTACCCGATTGCGAATCAAAAAGTATAATTATTTTAATAGTTATTTCTAGTTTTTACTTGGCATGAATATTGATAGTTCATTTGGGCAGAAGAAATAACAAAGAGAGAAAGTTTAAGTTCTTTTTGTTTGCTTTTTTAATATAACGCGCACAATCCACTTCATAATCTCATTCTGCAGGGGGGTGCTCCTGTGGTGGTTTACGTGAATATCTTGGGCGTCAATCTCTCACCCCCCTTTTTTATTTTTTCGTACGCTTTAAACAGTTTTTTTAAGAAAAAACTTTTAACCCTCCGCGCCTTTTCTGTCGGAGGATTTTTCTTTTTCCTGCCTTTTTTAAAGAACCACCACGTTTTAATTTTTTCCTTTTAACTTGAGAACGTTTTTGGATAAACTGGTCTTGGGTTTATTAAAACTCTGCCTTAATAAAGCGCAGAGCAATGATTTTGATAGCTCAGGAGTGGAGTAGATCGATTGAACTCGGTGGCTTTGGTGCGTTGTGAAACCTATAAAGCAGATGCGCTTGAAACCGCCATACGGAACACACTCGACCTCATTGGTGGAATAAATCGTTTTGTTACTCCAGGGGCACGCGTTCTACTCAAACCCAATCTGCTTTGCGCCCGCTCGCCGGAGAAATGTGTCACCACCCACCCGGCGGTCGTCCAGGCGGTTGCAAAAATGGTTTTGGATGCAGGCGGAAAACCGTTTATTGGAGACAGTCCGGCACTTGAGCCTTTTAAGTGGGTAGCAGCCAAATCCGGCATGGATAAGGTTGCTCGCGACTTGGGAATAGAATTGATCGAACTCACTAACCCTACCCTTGTTTTTCCACCACCAGGAACCACGTTTAGAAAATTAGCGATCTCTTCTGAAGCTCTTAAAGCGGATGTGGTGATCAACCTCCCTAAACTTAAAACTCACTGCCAGATGATGTTTACTCTTGGAGTGAAAAATATGTTTGGCACTGTTGTTGCTCAACGAAAAGCAGAATGGCATTGCATGGCCGGAGTAGATCGGGATACCTTTGCTTCTCTGCTTCTCGATGTCTATTCCATGGTGAAGCCAGCGGTGACGATCTTGGACGGGGTTTGGGGGATGGAAGGACATGGACCTTCAAATGGTAAGCCCAAAAAAATTAACTTGGTCGCTGCGGCAACTGATGCAGTGGCACTCGATACCAGCGTTTGCAAAATGTTGGGTGGCTCTCTCCGTTTATTTCCCATTTTCCGGAAAGCACGGTCGCGGAAAATTGGTGAGACCGACATTCGCCGGATCATATTTAAAGGAGATGCTCCTCGGTCCTTCGCTATTCATGACTTTCAGATCCCGGCTTTGGATTCTTTGGCTGTTTTGCCGGGATCTTTTCATTGGTTTGCTAAAAACTATTTGGTCTCAAAACCTTTTCATGAAGAAAAATTTTGTGCGGACTGCCGACAGTGCGAAAAGATTTGTCCCGCAGGAGCAATAACGGTAAAAAATAAAAAAAGCACATTTGATTATAACAAATGTATTCGTTGTTATTGCTGTCAGGAAATCTGTCCGCATGATGCTATCCGCTTTAAGAAAGGATTGCTGGTGCGATTACTCAGTCGATTTAATCGCTGAGAAAAAACGCATAGTTTTTTTGGTAGCCATTTTCAAAATTAACGTGCTAGATTTTATATAAAAACGAGGAGGATAAACAATGAAGGGATTTACGGTAGATCCGGACAAGTGCCAACGCGATGGCATCTGTGTTGCTGATTGCCCAGCAGGAGTAATCAAAAAGCAATCCGCTGACGATTATCCTGAACCGACAACTGACTTTGAAAAATTTTGTTTGGCCTGCGGACATTGTGTGGTGATCTGCCCACACAAAGCATTAAGTCTTGACTGGTTAAGCCCTGGCGCGTGCCCATCAATTAAAACACGCTTTAATCTCACGACGGAACACGTCGAGCAGTTTCTCCGCTCCCGGCGTTCTATCCGCAATTTCAAAAAGGAAGTGGTAGGCCGAGACTTATTAAATAAACTCCTTGAGATTGGGACCTATGCTCCTTCCGCAAAAAATGAGCAACCGTGGCACTGGTTGGTTATCCAAAATCCAACGGAGGTTAAGCGCTTGGCAGGATTGGTGGTGGATTGGATACGTATGGTCATAAAAGAGAAACCGGAGATTGCTCGGCAAAAAGCGTATCACCGCGTCGTTGCTTCCTGGAAGAAAGGAAAAGATCCTATTTGCCGGGAAGCCCCTCATTTAATTGTGGTTCATGCCGATAAAAACTGGGCTTTTGGTGCGGAAGACTGCGCAAGTGCCTTAACCTATATAGAGTTATTTGCTACCGTGATGGGCCTGGGAACCTGCTGGGCAGGTTATTTTTATTCGGCAGCCAACTCCTATGCGCCTTTGTTTGAGACTTTGGGAGTACCGTCTGCTCACCGTATTTTTGGGGCACTGATGGTCGGATATCCCACATTCACATACCATCGTCTCCCGTTGCGCAAACCACCCCGGATAATGTGGAAATAAGAGCTAGTAGTAACTGATGTTCAACAAGAAAATAAAATGAAATTAAAAAGCACTGATACCTTAGAGTTTATAAATCGCGGCTTGAAAATAAATGGGAAATCATTTGTCGTTGAATACCCCGATGAACCAATACTGGGTATTGAAAAGGGGAAACTGGTTACCATTGTTTTTCGGGGTTGTGGTTGTTCCCTGACGCAATGGGAACCTGAAGAGATCGAAGGGCATTTTTCCGAACACGGCAATGAAGAGTGGTAGGGAGCTTGAAGTCCCACAATTAACCATCATCTGCTGCTCTCCTTAGGCGATCGATAATTAGTCCGTCCTGAAAAATGCGGTCTGTAGGCCGCGCAAATATTGATAATGCTCTTTGAAAACTGAAGAAAGTTGTGAGTTTATGGTTGTTTTTGTCTGGGGATTGTGCTATAAAGCACTGATATGAAAGTACATATTCCAGAAAGGCAACTTCTTATGTTTGAGACCCTGTTTTCCGATGTCCTGAATCCGGAGCATGAACTGCTCCGCGCCACCCGCCTGATTGACTGGGACGGCCTCCACGATGCCTTGTCAATTTACTACAGTCCCATGGGTCGCCAAGGGAAGCCTATTCGTTTGATGGTCGGCATTCATATTTTGAAGCATCGATATGACTGCTCCGACGAACGGGCGGTGGAGATGCTCCATGAGAATGCCTACTGGCAGTGTTTCTGCGGGTTCAACTTTTTCCAGGGAAGTCAGATTCTGGAAGCCTCTTCCCTGGTGAAGTTCCGGAACCGGATCGGCACGGAGGGAATGAAACAGATTGAAGCTTTGTTGCTCAAGGCCTGGTCCGGGATGGGGTTGGTGAAGACCAAGCGGGTGGCGGTAGATACTACCGTCCAACCCAAGAACATTGCCTATCCGACGGACGCTGATCTGCTGCATCGGATTCGAGAGAAGATCGTCAAGCAGATCAAGAGGGTTCGCCAGGAGATAACCGTTCGGAAACCCTTTCGTACCTATAGTCGAGTCGGCAAGAAACATCTTCTCAGGATCAAGAAGCTCTGCCGGAGAAACCCGCAAGGCAGGCAAGAGGCGATCAAAGAACTCAAAGAGATGACTCACCATGTGGTCGAGCAGGCCGCCAGGGTAGCCAACAGTCTTTATAGCCGAGGGTTCAAAAAAGCGGGACGGGAACTCAATCGCTTGGTCTTCCTTGGGAAGAAAATCGTTGATCAAACGAAACAGGTTCTTTCCGGTGAATCCCTTAAGAGCCGTATCTATTCTCTGCATGAGCCGGATGTTGCCGTCATCAAGAAGGGAAAGACTCATCCCGACTGTGAGTTTGGTTCTCTCGTTGCCCTCTCCAAGAATGACGATGGGTTGATTCTTTCCCATGTGGAGTATCAGCGTAACGTCTCCGATGTGAAGACGCTGGGTCCGGTAGTCACCGGAATCGATAGAAACCTGGGGCGACCTCCCGGGGAACTCACCGGAGATCGAGGGTTCGATCAGTCCCTCAAAAAGCAGGAGAACTGCCGAAGGAGGTGGGGTGTCAAGAGAATGGCCATCCCCAAGAAGGGAAAAACACCTCATCCAGACAGCGAGGCATCCTGGTTCCGAAAAGCCTTGAAGCAACGGGCTAAGATCGAACCGGTCATTGGTCACCTTAAGTCCGATCATAAGATGAATCGATGCCGATACAGGGGGGCTGTTGGGGATACGGTCAATGTCGTATGGGCCACCTTGGCCTGGAACACGAAAAAGGTCGCCCATCTCCATAGGCAAAAGGAAGAAAAGAAAGCCTTGAGGGAGATGAAACGGGCAGCATAGGGGGAATCGACCCGAAAATCCCTTCTCATCCACAATTATCTTCAGTTGTCAAAGAACAGAACAATAAATAACTTTCAAAAGTCCTATTTTTCAGGACGGACTAATTAATCCATGGAAACTTTCATTGTCTGAAGAGACATAAAACCACCCCAGATGGATTAAACAACGGCTGCAAACTGCCACCTTCCATTGAAAGCCTTTAAACCAAGTAAATTCTTCGGTAGTGGGGCCTATGTACCAGCAGCCTATGGCTTTCCTAAAACAACCGATTTCAAAAAGGAGACCCTCGGGATTTACAAACGTGTGCTGGTGACATCCGGAAGCCTCGATCATTTCAGAAGTGCTGGTGATAATCTGGTGACACCGCCGACACCGGAGATAGCTTTCTCTGCCTGGTTCTTCCAGGGCTACCTCATCGGTAAGTAAATTTTTTAGTTTTTCGAGGGGTTCTTTTTCCGCAGGCAATCGAAAAAGATGGGGCGAATTAATACATTCCATAATAGTTTGGGTAATTATAAAATTATATTTTTTTATTATAGCATTTTAAAGTTTACGATACTATTTTTGTTCTTTCTTGTTTAAATGGACAAAACAGCTTGACGAAGGTTTGAAGAAGGGATAAAAACGTTAGCTATAAAAACACGCGAGCACTGATAACCACGAAGGAATTTTTAATGCAAATAACGGATAATCTGCATGCCTTTTTGTGGAATTCTTCCACCAGCAATAATTGTAATACGTATTTGATTGATGGTACTACCCGCATGCTTATTGATCCCGGTCATCTTAATTGCTTTGCGTATGTGCAAAAAGAGCTCAAAAGCTTAGGCATGGAAATCCCAGACATTGGTTTAGTAATAACCACCCATGCCCACCCCGACCACATTGAGGCAGTTCAATTATTTAATAAGACGGAGGCGCTAACCGCCATTGCTGAAGAGGAGTGGAAGTTTGTCAAAGAAATGAGAGATGTTAGTGATTCGGTCTTTGGGATCAACATTGATACAATTGCTCCGAAGTTTTTTCTCCAGGAAGGAGACTTTATGGTAAATGGTCTTGAACTCAAAATGTTTCACACGCCGGGCCATTCGCCCGGTTCCCTCTCGGTATACTGGCCTAAACAAAAAATACTTTTTACCGGTGATTTAATTTTTAAAAATGGCATTGGGAGAACCGATTTCCCTGGCGGGAATAGCACGCTCCTTAAAAAGAGTGTAGAAAGGTTACGAGAACTGGAAATAGAAATACTCCTTCCTGGGCATGGGGAGATTATTTCAGGGGCGAAGGAGATTAGGACTAATTTTGATACGATCGAACGGTTTTGGTTTCCCTTTCTCTAATGCTGGGCAGTGAGAGAAAGTTTCTTTAATCTTTCTTTTTCCTCGCTCAACTGCATATAAAACCTATCCTTAATCTCTTTCACGGCAGCTTGCCAGGCGTTATCGCCTTCAAGATTGGGCAAAACAGCAGAACCAGAAAGATAGTGTTTTTTCTCTAAAACTTTTTTTAACCGGGCAATCGTTTCCCGAGTTAGGTTTTGAAGGGTCTCGTGGTAGTCTTTTAAGAGAAATTTCCCCTGGCTCAGTTCTAACCCCAAAAAGCCTTCTAAAAAATCACCGAGCAAGTTGAAATCATCGTCCAGATTAATACGTTCTATGGATTCATAAAGGATCAGAGCATGTGCTGTTTCACCATAAAGCTTTTTTAGCGCGTTGAATTCCTCCTCCACCTGGTCTTTTCTTAATTCTCGGTTCTGATATTTTTGGAGCAGCCCCTCTACCTTGAGCTTGATTTCTCTATTTTTTTGTTCTTCCCGGTCCTTTTGGCTAAGCTTAAGATCCCTGGTTTTTTCCATCACCAGTTCCAAAGTGCTTTTAATCTCTGCCACGGCCATCTTCCTTTCTCATGATTCGCAGGGGGGATCATGCGCTTCGCTCCTCCAAGGTTCGGTTGACATGAGAAAGATATAACCAGTTAAATAAAAAACTTCGAACCTCAAAAAAGGGGTGATGATCCGCAAAAATTAATGCAGCTTTTATTATAGGGGTAATATTTTTTGGCCTCTCCATGATATTTTTGGCAGTCTTCGTTGTTGGAGAAGCTTTAAGTGATAAAGGAAAAGTTTAACTTAAAAAGGGTCTTTAAAAGCTGCTTGCGGCGCTTTTAAAGACCCTTTATTTTTAAAACTGGAGTTTACAGAAGAAAATCGTTAGGTGAACGGGTTGGGTATTTGGGAACCTATACACCTAAAACAAAGGATGCATTGATGTGGCTTTATACTGATTTCTTCAATGCAGCGCCAGCCTTAAATTTAACGACCTTTCTCGCTTTAATAGTTATCTCTTTTCCAGTTTGGGGATTCCGGCCCTTTCTCGCTTTGCGTTTAGCTACTGAAAAAGTGCCAAAGCCAATCAAGACAATTTTATCCCCTTTTTTAAGCGCACCTGATACAGCCTTGGTAAAAGCAGTTAAAGCTTTTCCTGCGGCTGCCTTTGAAACACCAGCGTCTTTTGCCATCCTGTCAACTAATTCTGCTTTTGTCATCTTCTTCTTCCTCCTTTTTAAAAAGTTAAAAAATTAATCCTTTTTTCTCCTTTAATTTCTATCTCTACTTCTATCTTCTCTCCCCCCATCCTTCACGGTGCCTTCTCAGGGGAATATTTTAAAATTCTAAAAATATTAACCTCTCCGATTGCTGCTGTCAAGAAAAATCAGCATTGATAACCTTTTTCGACACAAGGAAACACCGGGCACCAGAGAAATCAAGGCCCTCGAAGAACAGAAGCAGTGCACTTTGCATAGGGATGTTCCCTTGATGGGCCAAAAAAATACATCCCCTCTTTCTTGTTTGAGGGCAAAGAACAGTTTGCAAGCCTGTTATAATAACAAAAAAAAATTTACTCGCGCAAAGCACTGTCGCCTGAATAATGTTGGGGATATGGGATCAACCCCATGAAGCATAGTAAGCGGTGAGCAGTTTTTTAGCGTTTGTAGGGGGATATTTTTTCACTT
>CAVSIB010000035.1:0-33380 GCA_963727835.1 uncultured delta proteobacterium | reverse complement strand
TAGCGGGGCTTGGATTTGAACCAAGGACCTTTGGGTTATGAGCCCAACGAGCTTCCAGACTGCTCCACCCCGCATCAAGTAATCTATATACATATTTCCTTTTTTGCGGTTTGTCAATAACTTACTTTAATTGTTTTTTTATTCACGGATTCCTAAAATAAAATAATCCATTAATTTATGACCTTGGGGGAAAAAAAGGCCTGTGTTAGTTGCTGATTGTTCATCAAAGGACTGGGAATGTTCTTGTTGCCCCACTTCTTCTGGGGACGGATAAATCACAAAAGGCACAGGATCAGCAGCATGGGTCTTCAGTTGAATTGGGGTGGCGTGGTCCGGGAGGACTAACATGCGATACAAGGGGAATTTTTTAATTTTAGTTAATACCGTTCCTACCACTTTTTCATCAAAATCCTCAATAGCTTTTATTTTATCCTTAATATTCCCATTATGACTAGCCTCATCAGGCGCCTCTACATGCACAAACACGAAATCTTTTTCATTCAAGGCATTGATAGCGTATTCTGCCTTACCGTAATAATTAGTATCCAAAAATCCAGTTGCTCCAGGAACATTAATCGGCTCGAGTCCAGCCGAAACCCCGATTCCGTTAATGAGGTCAACCGCGGAAATCACAGCGCCGGAACAATCGTATTTTTTCTTAAATGAAGGGATGGTTAACGACTTTCCTTGACCCCAGAGCCAGATTGAGGAAACTTCTTTTTCACCTCTTTGTTTCCGGCGTTCATTAATCGAAGCCTTCAAGAGAATCTTTTTGGATTTTACCATTAATTCTTTTAATCGTTCGGATCCATTTCCTTGAGGAAGATAAGGTTCAATTTCTCTTCCGGTAATATCATGCGGAGGGGTGGTCTTAAGCTCGGAGTTCCCACTTTTCCAAATCATAAGATGCCGGTAACTAACCCCAGGGTAAAATGAAAACTGCTCATCGCTTAATGCTTCATTTAATATTTTAATTATCGCATGAGCATCCTCATTGGTGATATGCCCCGCGCTGTAATCCTCCATAAAGCATTGTCCATTTTTATCCGTGAGAGTTACTAAATTGCAACGGAACGCGACATCATCAGCGCCTAAAGTAATTTTCATACTTGCGGCTTCCAAAGGCGCGCGCCCAGGATAAAAGATAGTAGGGTCATATCCCATGACCGAAAGATTCGCAACGTCACTTCCTGGAGTTAGGCCTTTGGGAACAGTTTGAACTCTCCCCAAGGTTCCCTTTTGGGCCAGAAAATCCATAGAGGGAATTCTGGCTGCCATGAGCGGAGTTTTTCCCCCTAACTCGGGTAAAGGATAGTCAGCCATCCCATCACCGAGGAGCACAATGTACTTCATAAAAACAAGTCCTTAATCTTTTTATTCACAGCGATTAATCAATCAGATGGTCTTCAATCCGAATGAGCGTGGTTTTATCAAGGGCAACGGGTAGCGCGTCAATTTCCTGAAGCGCTTTGGCAACGAATTCTTCACGGGTTTTATGGATCAACATAAAAATCGGAACCGCCCCGTCTCCTTGCTGGCCTCTTTGAATCACCGACGCGATACTGATATTAAATTTACCGAGTATTCCTGAAATCTGTGAAAGCACCCCCGGACGGTCTTGACCAGAAAAACGGAGATAATATCTGCTGAGAAATTGATTTTTTGCTTTCACCGTGATGGTATTTTTATTCTCAGTAAAAAAAGGAACTATCGAGCCACAATTACCTTTTAAAATATTCCGACTGATTTCAATAAGATCGCTTACGACTGCACTGCCCGTGGGCATCATTCCGGCGCCTTGTCCATAAAACAATGTTGAGCCCACGGCATCCCCATAAATAAAAACAGCATTATTAACCCCTTTGACATGGGATAAAAGACTTTCCGCAGGAATAAGCGTTGGGTGGACTCGAGCTTCAATCTCCCCATTATCATCCTTAAAAATGGCGAGGAGCTTGATTCGATAACCCAATTGCATGGCAAACTCAATATCAAGCGGATGAATCCGAGTTATCCCTTCCGTATAGATATCCTCCGGGCTTATTTTTTTGCCATAAACCAGAGAAAGAAGAATCGAAAGTTTATGGGTGGTGTCGGTACCTTGTACATCTAAGGATGAGTCGGTTTCAGCGTATCCCAGGTTCTTTGCCTCTTCCAATACCTCCTGAAACCCTTTCCCTTCCTCAGTCATTCGGGAAAGAATATAATTTGCTGTTCCATTTAAAATACCAAAGATGGTAGTAATTTTATTGGCTGCCAACCCTTCTCTTATAGTGCGGATGAGAGGAATCCCTCCGCAGACACTTCCTTCAAAACCAATATCTACCTGATGTTCAAACACGGCTTTAAAAATTTCTTCACCCCGAGTGGAGAGGAGAGCTTTATTGGCAGTTACCACATGTTTCCCTTTTTCAATTGCTTTTAACAAAAATGAGGCAGCTGGCTCTTCTCCTCCCATAAGTTCCACCACGATGGAAATTTGGGGATCATTAATTACAGCAAGCGCATCTTGGGTAAGAGGGAGATGATTGAGAGAAATTCCTCGGTCAGAGGTTAAATCCAAATCCGCAATTTTAGCGATCTCAATGATCGCGCCAAGACGATTTTGAATGAGGTCCTTGTGTTGCTGCAGGATTTTAACCACTCCGGTACCAACTGTACCCAAACCAATAATACCAATCTTTATCTTTTTCATAGGGCTTATATTAACCACATTATGAAAATAAAATGAAACTTGGTTTGCGTAACGTACAACCGATTATTATACTAGTGGTACTCATAGTACTAGGCAATGGTTTTAGATTAACTTCTCAGCAAACTCCGGATGCCACGAACCGCTTGATTTATTCGGTGTTCATTTTCGACCAAGGCAAACCTTACATAATCATCTCCATGTTCTCCAAATCCAATTCCCGGAGCTACTGCTACCTTAGCTTTATTTAAAAGAAGCTTGGAAAACTCTAAAGAACCCATCCTACGAAACCGTTCAGGAATTTGTGCCCAAACAAACATGGTCGCCTTCGGTTTTTCCAATTCCCAACCTGCCCGGTTTAAACCATTGACGAGCTGATCTCTTCTTTTTTGATAAGTAGATACAATCTCCTTTACATGTTTTGGACTGCCATTGAGAGCAATAATAGAAGCAATTTGAATCGGTTGAAAGATTCCATAATCAAAATAGCTTTTTAATCTTGACAAAGCGCTAATGATCTTTTCATTGCCAACCGCAAATCCTACTCTCCATCCCGGCATATTGTAACTTTTTGAAAGGGTGAAAAGTTCAACTCCAACCTCACGGGCGCCTTTTACTTCTAAAAAGCTGGGAGCTTCGTAGCCGTCAAAAACTAAGTCTGCATACGCGAAATCATGGATAACGATCAGGTTGTTTTCTTGTGCAAAATCCACTACCTTTTTAAAAAACTCACTATCAACCACCATCGTCGTAGGATTGTGGGGAAAAGAAAAGATAAGAATTTTAGGCTTAGGCCAAGACCTTTTTGTGGCCTCAACCAGTTCTTCGAAAAATCCCTCCGGACTTCTCATGGGAAGGTTAATTAAATCGCCCCCCGCAATAATAACAGAATAAACATGAATAGGGTAGGTGGGGTTGGGAACCAGCACTGTGGTTCCTGGGGTTACCATGGTCAATATAAGGTGGGATAGGCCCTCCTTACTCCCTATGGTTGCCACGGCTTCTTTATCAGGGTCCAAATCAACATTAAATCTTCGTTTATACCAATCACAGATAGCAAGCCTAAGCTTATAGATACCCCGCGATACTGAATAACGATGGTTATGCGGATTAGTAGCTGCTTTGTTCATTTTTTCGACAATGTGAGGTGGGGTGGGCAGATCAGGATTACCCATCCCCAAATCAATGATATCATCACCACGTTTGCGAGCTTGATGTTTTAATTCATTGACGACTCCCAAAACATAAGGAGGCAAGCGTTTGATTCGGGAGAACTCTTCCATTAAAAAGTCCTTATAATTAAGTTGCTAAATTTATGTTTATGAGTAAAAAGAAAAACCATTATGAAAAACATCGCCAAAATTCCTGCTGAGCATTTTTTACCCGGTTGATAACCGAATCGATTTCTCCAGAGCTTTTTAAAGAAACTATCTTTGATTGAGTTTTGCCGGAAAGTTCTAAAAGCACTGCTCGGACGGAATCACGAAGCCCCTTTAGGCCATATCCTCCTTCTAAAACCATGGCCAGTTTACCATTGCAGATTTGTTGAGCACAATCCATTAACATTCGAGTCAAAGAGGCAAAGCCCTCTGGGGTTACTCTCATTCCTCCCAAGGGGTCATCAAAATGAATGTCAAACCCCGCGGATACCAGAATAAAATCGGGAGAAAATTCACGGGCAATAGGTATCAGAATTTTTTTAAAAATCATACCATATTCTTCGTCTCCTGCTCCGGGTTGGAGAGGCACATTAATGGTAAAACCTTTGCCGTTTCCCTCACCCACGTCACCAAAGTTTCCCGTTCCAGGATAAAACGGATACTGATGAGTTGAGAAATAAAGAATTTGGGAATTGTTATAAAAGGAATGTTGAGTTCCATTGCCATGGTGCAAATCCCAATCCACGATCAGGATCTTTTTTAAATTGAATTTGTTATTAAATATAATGCACCAATAGCAACATTGTTAAAAATACAAAACCCCATGGCCCGGTTCGCTTCAGCATGATGACCTGGAGGACGAACCAGCGCAAAACCATTTCCAAGCAAACCATCTTGGATTATCTCTAACAAAGACAAAAAACCACCCGCAGCCAATTTTGCAGCTCGGAAAGAATCAGGACCAGCAGAAGTATCAGCGTCCAAAGGGGTTAGGCCGCGACGGAGAGCAGTATCTGACACGGTTCGGTAGTAAGAGGGAGTGTGGATCGCAGTAATCTCCTCTTCGGTAGCCTCCCGAGGGAAAATTTTTTTAAAAAGGCCATTCATTTCCGGCTGATCTAACATTTTATAGATTACTTCAAGTCGTTCCGGACATTCAGGATGCAAATATCCATTTATATGTTTTTTGTAAAAATCATCCCTTACAATACCCGTTTTTGACATAACTACTCCTGATTCACGTAGAGAATTTCATTTTTCCTTGACAAAATATGGGGAAAAGTTAGTAGTTAATTTACAATTAGATATTCTTTTCGTCAAGAAAATATCCAAGTTGACTCTCTGATGAGGGTTGCTTATATAATGATAAACATTTCTGGGGAATCGTCTAGCGGCAGGACATCAGACTCTGGATCTGATTACCCAGGTTCGAATCCTGGTTCCCCAGTTTTTTAATGGTGGTAAAATTACTTTTCCGCAACGTTCCCCGCTTGTTCAACCGCATAAGGCTTAAACAAGAAGAAAATTTAAATTTTTTTTGAAAGCGTAACGAGGAATTAGGTGACAGAACTAATTCCTTGATTAAGGAAGGGAAGAAGTTTTTTTGTGATCAGCAGCAGGGAAGATGGTTTTTTAAGAAAAAAATTGAATAATGGAAAAAACAAGCTATAATAAAAATTTAACCAAAATAAAAACCAGTATAAGAAGGCGGTGTAGCTCAGTTGGTTAGAGCATGCGGCTCATATCCGCAGTGTCCGGGGTTCAAATCCCTGCACCGCCACTTTAATAACCAAAATGTTATTTGATAAAACCCTTTCTACCTATTGGAAAGGGTTTATTTGTGTATGGTGAAAATGAAATTTTTAAAGCGGATCCAACAAACCATTGAGCGTTACGGAATGATTGCTATCGGAGACACGGTAATCGTGGGTGTTTCCGGTGGGCCTGATTCAATGGCTCTGTTGTTTGCCTTACATGAACTGCAAGACGACTATCAGCTTTCTCTTTGGGCCTCTCATTATAATCATAAGCTCAGAGGGAAAGAATCGGATCAAGAGGCTGAGTTTGTTAAATGCCAGGCAGAACGAATAGGCGTTCCTTTATTAGTTGAGGATGACGATGGTTCACTTTTAAAAACCAAAAGCAATTTAGAGGAAATGGCCCGAAAAAAACGGTATGACTTTTTTCAGAGGAAAGCTTTAGAGTTAAATGCTCAAAAAATCGCTCTCGGCCATACTGCCACTGATCAGGTAGAGACTTTTTTCCTTTGGCTTTTCCGAGGAACGGGTACTAAAGGTCTGGGTGGCACACCTCCAGTACGGGATAATTTGATCATTCGGCCGCTCATTGAAATTGAGCGGGGGGAAATTATAGGTTTTCTTAAACAAGAGGGTATCCCCTGGAAAGAAGACCCAACAAATAAATCAGGCAACTTTCTTAGAAATCGTGTTCGAGAGATTTTAATTCCTAAACTTCTGGATGAGTTTGATCCCCATCTTACTAAAAAAATAATCAAATCTACCGAGATTTTTAGAGATGATGATATTTTATTGGAAAAATTGGCAATAGATAAGTTCAATGAAATAAGTATCAAAAACGATAAAAATAATGTATTGGTTGATATTAATAGACTAAAAGAACTACGAGGTTTCTTTAAAGCGCCGCATAATCAGATACGCTTTTAAAATAATTCAGGGATCCCTTCGGAGAGTAACCTTTGACCATGTGGAAAGGATATTAAAGCTGATGGAGAGCCCCCTACCGCATTCGCAAATTTCTCTTCCTCATGGAATCGAGGTTTATAAGGAGTATGATTGTTTAAGGTTTGCTCGCGCTTTAAAGGAAACGATATCTTTTTATTATGAGGTTAACAAAGTGCCCGAGATAATCACCATCCCAGAAATTGAGCGGAAGATCACAATCACTGTGTTAGACTGGGACCAGAGCAATTCACCGTTGACGGAGAAAAATATTGCTCTTATTGATTTTGAAAAAATAAAATTCCCCCTTATCGTCAGAAATTGGAAAAGAGGTGACCGCTTTCAGCCCTTGGGGACACAAGGTTCTAAAAAAGTAAAGGATTTCTTTATGGGCCTTAAAATCCCCCGAATTGAACGGAAGCAAGTTCCCCTTGTGCTTTGCAGAGATCAAATTGCTTGGATAGCCGGGCTTAGAGTTGATGAAAAAGTTAAAATTACACAATCAACCAAAAAAGTGGTTAAACTGGTTATTATTTAATAGATTTTTTATTTGTTCGGTAAGGTTGTTTGTGGTAAATAATTATTGAATCTCTGCGGGTTGTATTCCCCGCTGCTTGCGGCGGGGTAGTTTATTTTTAAATTTTTTATTTGTCTATCCAAAATTGGTTTGGATCAGGAGGATTAGCATTGAGACTAATTTATAAAAATTTATTTTTATGGCTGACGTTTAGTTTAATCCTGATTGTTATCTACCATATTTATAATCAGCCACAAAAAATAACTCAAAAAATTACCTATTCTCAATTTATTGCTCTTTTAGAGCAAGGAAAACTCAATGAAATTACTATAAAAGGGAAGAATATTCAGGGATCGAGCACGAATGGAGAGAATTTTAAAACCTATGTTCCTGATGACCCTGACCTTATAAAAACAATGCGAGAAAAGGGGGTAAAGATAAACGCTGAACCAGAAGATGGTACTTCGTGGACAAATATTCTTCTCTCTCTCTTTCTCCCCACAGCCCTTTTTATTGTTTTGTGGATTTTTTTTATTCGCCAGGTTCAGTCGGGCGGGAAGGCTATGTCTTTTGGAAAAAGTAGGGCCCGGTTGCTTTCTGATTCTCAAGAACCAAAGGTAACTTTCAAAGATGTTGCCGGGATTGAGGAAGCTAAGCAAGAGCTTGTAGAAATAATTGAGTTTTTAAAAAATCCAAAGAAATTTACAACGCTTAGGTGGAAAAATTCCAAAAGGTGTCCTCCTTATCGGTGCGCCGGGAACCGGAAAAACACTTCTCGCAAGGGCAATCGCAGGGGAAGCTGATGTCCCTTTTTTCAGTATCAGCGGTTCTGATTTTGTGGAAATGTTTGTAGGCGTCGGTGCTTCGAGGGTTCGCGATTTATTTCTCCAAGGTAAAAAGCATGCTCCCTGTCTTATTTTTATTGATGAAATAGATGCGGTAGGACGTCATCGAGGCGCTGGTCTGGGGGGGGGACATGACGAAAGGGAACAAACTTTAAATCAACTCTTAGTAGAAATGGATGGTTTTGAATCAAGCGAAGGAGTTATCATAATTTCAGCAACTAACCGACCGGATGTTTTAGACCCTGCTTTAGTAAGACCGGGGCGTTTTGACCGTCAAGTGGTTGTTCCTATTCCGGACATCAGGGGACGAGAAAAAATACTCGAGGTTCATACTAAAAAGACTCCGCTTGCTGATGATGTTAATTTGGCAATCGTTGCTCGAGGTACTCCGGGACTGTCTGGCGCTGATTTGGCTAATTTAGTGAATGAGGCTGCGCTGTTAGCCGCCCGAAAAGGAAGAACAAAGGTGATTAAAGAAGATTTCGAGCAATCCAAAGACAAGATTTTGATGGGGATCGAACGAAGAAGTATGGTAATTTCTCCTGAAGAAAAAAAAATTACTGCTTATCATGAAGCAGGACATACTTTAGTGGCTAAACTTATTCCTGGTACGGATCCAATCCATAAAGTAACAATTATTCCTCGTGGACATGCTTTGGGTTTAACCCAGCAACTTCCGATTGATGAACGGCATACCTACCCTAAACAATACCTCATAGACAGCATTACCCTTCTTTTAGGCGGGCGGAGTGCTGAAGAATTAGTGCTTAAGGATTTGACTACGGGCGCTGGAAATGATTTAGAACGAGCAACCGAAATAGCACGAAAAATGGTTTGTGAATGGGGAATGAGTGATGATTTAGGGCCTTTAACTTTTGGGAAAAAGGAAGAACAAATTTTCTTGGGTCGAGAAATCGCCCAACACCGGGATTATAGTGAGGACACGGCCTTAAAGATTGATCATGCGATAAGAAAAATTGTTGAAGGGAGTCATATGAGGGCTCAGGAGCTGCTAAGAAAGAATCTTGAGCTGCTCCATCTATTGGCAAAAACACTTCTGGAAAAAGAATCCTTGGATGGAGAGGAAATTGACCGAATTTTAACTCCAGAAAATCATACTGTTTTAGATCCTTCCAAGGAGGAGTCACCCTCTTCTCCGTCCTAATGGTTTTATCTGGTAGTGGCTTGTTCAATAGAATTATTTTTCTCTCATTCGGTGGGTGATGGTCGTAATTCTTTAAATTACTATGCCAATGTATATAGGAACCAAAAATTGCGGATGGACTGGAAGGGGAGACATATTGATTTTTCACTCAAAACTTTTATAATGGGCATCCTCAATGTGACCCCTGATTCTTTTTCTGACGGAGGAAAATTTTATGATACGGGAAGAGCGGTTGAACAAGCATCAATAATGGAGGAGGAAGGTGCGGATATAATCGATATCGGAGGGGAATCCAGTCGGCCGGGAGCAAAGTCAGTTCCTCTTGACGTGGAATTAAGCAGAGTTATACCGGTGTTAAAAGCTATCGTTAAAAAGATAAAAGTTATAGTATCAATTGACACCATAAAGGCCACGGTGGCAGAGGCGGCATTGTCCGAGGGCGCTGAAATGGTAAACGACGTAAGCGCCCTGCGGGGTGATCCTAAAATGGCTCCCTTGTTAGCAAAGCAAGAGGTTCCGGTTGTGCTGATGCATATGCGAGGAACAACGCCCCAGAACATGCAGGCCAATACTCAATATCTCAATCTTATTTCTGAAATAATTGAATTTTTACAGGAACGGATTTCTTTTGCTCAAAACTCAGGGATTGAGCATTCACGGATAATCATTGATCCGGGGATTGGTTTTGGAAAATCAATTGAGAAGGATAATTTTACTATTTTAAAACACCTTGAAAAATTTAGGTCTCTGGGAAAGCCAATTCTCGTTGGTCTTTCTCGAAAAGCTTTTCTGGGACATTTGTTGGATTTGCCGGTATATGACCGAGAAGAGGCCACTGCTGCGGCAGTGGCGGTTTCAATAGTGAATGGAGCCAACATTGTGCGAGTCCATGATATAAAAAAAATAAAACGAGTTGTTCGAGTTGCGGACGCCATTAAAGCCGCCGATTGATTTTTAAGCAAAGATTACCTATGGATGAAGAAAGAAAAAAACTGTTTGGTACTGACGGAATTCGCGGAGTAGCTAATAGTGATCCGATGACCGCAGAGATGGCTCTGCGCGTAGGGAAAGGCATTGCTTCAATCGTTAAAACGGAAAACCGTCACAACCGGATTCTTATCGGCAAAGATACCCGGATCTCTGGTTATATGCTGGAAAATGCTCTCACCGCCGGAATATGTTCGATGGGCATTAATATTTTATTGGTCGGGCCGTTACCAACACCTGCCATTGCTTTTCTTACTGTCAGCATGCGATCTGATGCTGGTGTCGTTATTTCTGCTTCTCACAATTCTTTTCAGGACAATGGGATTAAAATTTTCAACTGGGATGGGTTTAAGCTGCCCGATGAACTGGAGAACAAAATTGAGAACCTTGTTTTTTCTTCCTCGTTCGGTTTGTTTTCTTCTAAGGCTGGCGAGATCGGAAAAGCTTACCGCATTGATGATGCCGCAGGTCGCTATATAATGTTCTTGAAATATACCTTCCCCAAATATCTTAATCTTGAGGGGCTGCGGATTGTATTAGATTGCGCAAATGGTGCGGCGTACAAAGTTGGACCCGCAGTATTTGAGGAGCTCGGTGGCAAAGTTATTTCTTTAGGTATCCATCCGGATGGTGAAAATATCAATTTAAATTGCGGCTCGCTTTACCCGAAAAAGATCAGTGATGCGGTTAAACAAAACCAGGCCCATATTGGAATTGCCCTGGATGGAGATGGTGATCGAGTGATCTTTGTTGATGAATATGGGAAGGAGGTTGATGGCGATCAGATTCTGGCGATTTGCGCCAAGGAAATGATTAAGGAATAATATCTTAAACAAAAACACTTTAGTTGCTACCATCATGAGCAATATCGGTCTTGAAAAAGCGGTTGAATCTTTTGGAGGGAGGTTAATAAAAACTCAGGGTTGGTGACCGTTACGTTGTTGAGGAATTGCGCCGGGGGGGGTATAATCTTGGGGGGGAGAAATCAGGGCACCTGGTTTTCTTGGACTACAACACGACCTGTGATGGAATCTTAACTGCTCTTCAAATATTGAGTATAATGCTTAAAAATAAGAAACCACTTTCTGAACTATCCAAGGTGATGCAAATTTTTCCACAAATTTTAATCAGTGTTGATGTTAATAAACCAAAAGACATTTTACAAATCCCTGCTATTTCAAATCAGATTCAGAAAGCGGAAAATAAATTAAAAGGAAAGGGCCGAATAGTCGTTAGGCCTTCGGGCACGGAATCAAAAATCCGCGTGATGGTTGAGGGAGAAGATGAAGGAGAAATAAAATTAATCGCTGAGGAGTTAGCCGGGGTTATTAAACATAACCTTGATTGATAGCAAAAGGAGAATGCAATGGCAAGACTTTCTGTTAATATAGACCACATTGCAACTATTCGCGAAGCGCGTAAAGGAAATGAACCAGATCCGGTGACTGCTGCTTCTTTGGCTGAACTCGCGGGATGTGATGGGATTATCGTCCACCTTCGTGAGGATCGCCGTCACATTCAAGACCGAGATGTCGAGATTTTACGGAAGACCATAAAAACAAAACTTAACTTGGAAATGGCTGGAACTGCGGAGATGGTCAAAATTGCCGTGAAAATAAAACCGGATATGTGTACGTTGGTTCCCGAAAAAAGACAGGAGCTGACGACTGAAGGGGGTTTAGATTTGTTGGGAAATTTTACTCACCTAAAAACAACAGTCAGTAAGCTTCAAAAAGGAAAAATTCTGGTTAGCCTTTTCATAGATCCTGATCCCGAGCAAATAAATGCGGCCAAAGAAATGAAGGCTGACTATGTTGAAATCCATACGGGAATTTACAGTAATGCCAAAACCACAAAAGAAATCGATCGTGAGCTGAAAAAAATTGTTGAAAGTGTAAGTTTAGCGTCCCAGCTTGGACTTGGGATAAATGCGGGACATGGGCTTAATTATCACAATATTCACCCCTTGGTCAACCTTTCAGAGATCGATGAATTCAGCATTGGCCACAGCATTATTGCCCGGGCAGTTTTAGTTGGATTTGAACGGGCCGTTAACGACATGATTGAGTTAATTAAAACGCCATAAAATTTTAAGTCGGTCTTTTAACTTTTAGGAAAATTTATGAAAGTTGTTTCAGCTTTCCAGATGAAAAATTTAGATCGACGTGCTATTGAGGAATTTGGCATTCCGGGCATTGTATTGATGGAAAATGCGGGACGGGCGACGATCGAGGTTATTGATAAATATTTTCCTGCAATGAGCATGAAGAAAATCATTGTCATCGCCGGCCCAGGAAACAATGGGGGAGATGGGTTTGTGATTGGCCGCCATTTATTGAACCGTGGCGTTGAAGTAGAAGCGTTTTTATTGGGGCACAAAGCGAAAGTGAGTGGTGACGCTAAGGTCAACATGGTGTTGTATCAAAAATTGAGGCCGGTGAAGGAACTTCATCGTCAGGAAGATTTAATGAAATTTCAAACCCAAATAGGCGACGCCGATCTTATTATTGATGCTATCCTTGGAACCGGCGTAAACACTGAAGTTCGAGGATTGTATCGAGATATTATTGACTATATAAATTCCTTACCCACTCCGGTTGTATCCGTTGATATTCCTTCAGGCATTGATGCCAGCACCGGAAAAATACTGGGCACGGCAATATACGCTGACCTTACGGTAACTTTTGGACTTCCTAAAATTGGTACTTCTTATCCACCCCGGGCTTGATCGGGTCGGTATTTTAGAGGTTGCGGATATTTCAATCCCTCCCTATTTCGTTCAAGAAGAAAACATCCAGGTTGAGTTGCTTGAAGCTCATGAGCTGTTCCCATTATTAAAACAACGAGATAGTAATTCCCACAAAGGCAATTACGGTCATGTGCTCATTATTGCTGGTTCGGTAGGGAAAACCGGAGCTGCTGCAATGTCTTCTGACGCTGCGTTAAGAATTGGAGCCGGGTTGGTAACCTTGGGTATTCCTGCCAGCCTAAACCCGGTTATGGAAGTTAAATTGACCGAAGTGATGACTGAACCCTTGGCTGAGACCGACTCCCAAACGTTAAGCACAAAATCTTTACCCCGGATCCAGGAGCTTGATTGAAGGTAAGGAAGTGCTTGCCCTGGGGCCCGGTATTTCAACCCATCCTGAGACCATAGCGGTAGTACAGCATATTATCCGGAATAGCAGGACTCCTCTTATTGTTGACGCTGACGGGATTAATGCTTTAGGGAAAAAGCCTTCTGTGCTTCACGAAGCACAATGTCCGATTGTACTTACGCCCCATCCCGGAGAAATGGCGCGGCTAACCGGCACTTCAATCAAAGAAGTTCAGGATGACAGGATTGGGGTTGCAAAAAAATTTGCGCAAGAATATGGTGTGGTTCTTGTTCTCAAGGGAGCCAGGACCATTATTGCGGAGCCGAATGGAAATGTTTACATTAATTCCACGGGGAATCCGGGTATGGCATCCGGCGGTACAGGAGATGTGCTTACCGGGATGATTGCAGGTTTAGTCGCCCAGGGCTATACAATAAGCGAAGCGAGCCGATTAGGGGTATTCCTTCATGGTTATATCGCTGATGAAATAACCGAACAAAGGGGAGAAGTGGGGTTAACTGCTACTGATATTATCAACCGGATTCCCTTGACGCTCAAAGAGGTAATGTCAGAAAATGGAGCTTTTGGCTGAGGATTCGGATTTTATCATAGTAAAAACAGATAACCCAGAGGAAACCGAAGAAGTTGGAAAGGTTTTGGGAGCGCATCTTGGACCAGGTGATATTGTTTCCTTAATCGGAGAACTGGGATCCGGCAAGACCTGTTTTACTCGTGGCATCGCTTGTGGTCTCGGAATTGCGAAAAGCGTCCCTATAGTAAGTCCTACTTTTACCCTAATTAATGAATACCCGGGAAAGACTCCTTTATTTCATTTTGATCTTTACCGGATTGATGATAGTGAAAGAATTTTTGATTTAGGATATCATGAATACTTTTATGGCAAAGGAGTTGCGGTTATCGAGTGGGGAGAAAAAGTTACTAATCTTTTGCCGGATGAATATTTTCTGGTTTTGTTTTCCTCATCATTTGATGAAAGAAGGGAAATAAAAATTAAAGGGCAAGGGAAACGTTTTATTGATATAATAAAATCATTGAGCAAATTTTTAAAAAATTAATTTCCGCATTTTTTGATGGAAAGGGCATATGGGAATAATAGTTCATAAATACGGAGGAACTTCAATAGGTAATATTGAGAAGATAAAAAATGTTGCTCGCCGTTTGATAGATACGCAAAAAAAAGGACACGACGTGGTGTGTGTGGTTTCGGCAATGGCAGGAGAGACTGATAGATTGATTAAATTAGCCAGTGACGTTACTGATTCTCCTGACGCTCGAGAATATGATGTTTTGGTCGCTACCGGCGAACAGGTCTCCATTGCTCTTCTGGCGATGGCGATAATATCTCTCGGGGGAAAAGCGCGGTCTTTTACGGGCCATCAGGTAAAAATTCTTACGGATGAATCATTTAGCAAAGCCAGAATCATGAGCATTGATACCGAAAGATTATTAAAAGAAGTAAAAGATGGATATATAACTATCGTAGCCGGTTTTCAAGGGGTAGATGAAGGCGGGAATGTCACTACCTTGGGGCGAGGCGGGTCCGATACTTCCGCGGTGGCTTTGGCGGCGGTGTTGAATGCTGATCAATGCGATATTTATACTGATGTGGATGGGGTGTATACGGCTGATCCCAATATTTGCCCCAAAGCCAAAAAGCTAAAAAAAATTTCCTACGAGGAAATGCTGGAAATGGCAAGTCTTGGGGCTAAAGTTCTTCAAACCCGATCCGTAGAAATAGCAAAAAAATATAATGTCCCTATCCATGTACGATCATCTTTTTCCGAGGAGGACGGCACTATGGTAACTATGGAAGATGAAGAAATGGAAAAGTATGTGGTCTCCGGTGTCACCTATAACCGAAATGAGTCAAAACTTACCATTTCCGGTATCCCGGATGTACCGGGTGTAGCGGCGAAAATTTTTAAACCCATTGCTGATGCAAATATTCTTGTTGATATGATAATCCAGAATGCAAGCAGTGCCGGGAACGCTGACATTACCTTTACCGTTTCAAAAACCGATACCAAAAAGGCTTTAGAAATGTTACAAACAATAGGAAAAGCATTGGGTGCTACCCGAGTAAGCTCTGATGAAAAAATAGCAAAAATATCTATTATTGGTGTTGGTATGAAAAGCCATGCTGGTGTGGCATCCCAGCTTTTTTCGGTACTGGCTCATGAAGGAATTAACATTATGATGATCAGCACCTCGGAGATAAAAATATCCTGTGTGGTTGAGGAAAAGTATACGGAACTGGCAGTCCGGATTCTTCACGATACATTCCACTTACCTCCCGAAGAAAAATAGGTTGTTTTATTTTACTAAGAGGTCATGATGAGATCCTTAAAGCTTTATGATACTACCTTGCGTGATGGCACCCAAGCAGAAGATATCGCGTTTACCGTTGAAGATAAAATTCGCATTGTCAAAAAACTCGATGCGCTTGGCATCCATTATATTGAGGGCGGTTGGCCAGGTTCCAATCCGCGGGATCTCCAATTTTTTAATGAAATAAAAAATTATAGTTTATCCCAGGCCAAAATGGCAGCTTTTTCCAGCACGGCACATCCCCACACCTCGCCGGATAAGGATAAAAACATCAAGGAAGTTCTTCGTGCTCAAACTCCGGTTGTAACGATCGTTGGTAAAAGCTGGGATATTCATGTCCGAGAAGCTTTAGGGATCACCCTTGAGGAAAATCTCAAAATTATATTTGATACTATATCCTTTTTAAAAAAACATGTCTCCGAAGTCATTTTTGATGCGGAACATTTTTTTGATGGATTTAAAAAAAATCCTAATTATGCTCTCAAGGTAATCAAGATAGCTACTTCTGCTCACGCTGATTGGCTAATTTTGTGTGATACTAACGGTGGTAGCATGCCCTATGAGGTTCAGGAAGTAATTCGAGTTGTAAAAAAAGAAAAGCTCCCGGTTCCTCTGGGAATCCATTGTCATAATGATTCGGAAATGGCAGTAGCCAATTCTATTGTAGCGGTAAAAGAGGGGGTAACGCAGGTACAAGGGACAATCAATGGCTTTGGAGAACGATGCGGCAATGCAAACCTTTGTTCAATTATTCCAACTTTGAGGTTGAAGTTAGGGATACCGTGTATATCGGATGAAAAACTGACGAAGCTCAGAGAAACTGCCCGGTTTGTTTATGAACTGGCCAACTTTCAACCCCCAAACCATCAGCCTTTTGTTGGGGATAGTGCATTTGCTCACAAGGGTGGGCTCCATGTACATGCAATTCAAAAAAAATCTGAGACCTATGAACACATTCGGCCGGAACTGGTTGGAAACCATCAAAGGGTTTTACTTTCCGATTTGTCTGGGAAAAGCAATATAATTTTTAAAGCTAAAGATCTGGGCATCAAGGTAGGAAGTAAAGACCCGGTCGTCATTGCTACTTTAGAAAAACTTAAAAACTTGGAACACCAGGGATATCAGTTCGAAGGCGCTGAAGCTTCTTTTGAGCTTATGCTTAAAAAGGCTTTGGGACTTCAAAAAAAATATTTTGATTTAGTTGGGTTTCGGATCATCAGCGAAAAAAGGAAAGAGGATGAAACACCCTTGGCTGAGGCTACCATTATGATCCAAGTTGGCGGAAAAATTGAACATACCGCTGCCTTAGGTAATGGTCCGGTAAATGCGCTTGATAATGCTATTCGAAAAGCCTTGGAAAAATTTTATCCTCAGCTCAAGGATATGGAACTCGTAGACTATAAAGTCCGGGTTCTTTCATCCGGCGAGGAAGGCACTGGTGCTAAGGTGCGGGTCTTGATTGAGTCAAGTGATAATCACGATAAATGGGGAACGGTGGGGCTTTCTGAAAATATTATTGAAGCAAGCTGGCAAGCATTAGTAGATAGCATTAATTATAAACTTTTAAAAGATGAGAAGAAAAATGCAGAATGATGAGGGAGAAATCATGTATTCTCATCAAATTATGGCATTGGTTATCTTTACCGTTTTGTTAGCATTTAATCGCAAATCTTTCCCGTTGCCTTCTTGAACCTGATTGAGATGTTTCTCATACGGAACTGTATTATTATTCTTATTGTCCGACTATTAATGGATTACTTAATCACAGTGGACAACCACCCGATGAAAACGTCACGATTAATCAAAATTCAATGAGTGTGCTCTCTACCGGCACTACCCTATGGGTACAAAAGACTCGGAAAGGAATACGAGTTGGCCTTTTCCCCTTGGAAGGAAAAAAGAAAATACTTTTGGGAATCCCCATAAATTTTAATACCGCTATCTCGGATGATTTATCAAGTTTACCCGGCATTGGACTACAGATTGCTGGTGAAGTTAATTTGTTTTGAAAGGCTCGCGGAACATTTTTAAAAATCGAAGATTTTAAAGCCGTTAATGGCATCGGAGAAAAACGTTTTAAAAAAATTGGGAAGTATCTAACGCTAACAACAGAAACTATCTCGTAACGTATTTTTTTTGAAGGGAGGTTTTGCTTGGTTAGAAAAATAAGGGGCACGAAAAAATTTACTATTGGCCGGAGTGCTGAGGTGGCGTCATCGGTTACTCCTTTTTTTGAATTAGTGAAAAATAAAGTTTTATATCTCATCCTGGGGTTAGTTGCAATTTTACTTTTATCCGGGGGGGGGTTCCTGTGGAATTATTTTGATAAAAAAAATGAAGAAAGGGCCTCCATTTTATTTTATCAGGCTTATCAGACCTTTAAAGAGTCGAAACAAAAGGAAGCCTCTTTAGAAGAACCCATGAAGCTTTTTCAAACAATCATTAAGGACTACCCCAAAACCAGCGCAAGTGAATTGAGCTTTTTTTATCTGGGTAATTGCCAGTTTGTCATGAAGAAGTTTGATGAGGCTATGGATGCTTATAATAAATTTTTGGAAAAAGTTTCTTCTCAACCACAATTGGCTCTTCTTGCCTATGACAGTCTCGGATACTGTTACGAAGAGAAGAAAGATTATAAGAAAGCCTTAGAATACTTCCAAAAGACTATCACCCCTCATCCCGGCTTGGGAGAAAGTGGGTATTTAAATGCGGGTCGTTGTTTTGAGGCACTGGGAGATAGTGAGGGTAGTTTGAATATCTATAAAAAGTTTCTTTTAGAATTCCCGGACTCTTCTCAAAAGAGTTTTATTCAGGAAAAGATTAAAGGAATAGAACTGAAAAATGGACCAGCAAAGGGTGTGGCCAAAAAATCTCACTGATAATGTCAAGGTGATTATATTTGATTGCGACGGAGTCATGTTTGATTCTCGGAAAGCCAATATCGCTTTTTATAATACGATTCTTGCCCGCTTTGAAAAACCACGGTTAACTGATGATGCACTCGAGGTAGTTCATATGTCTACGGCAGAAGAATCCATTAATTATTTATTTCGCGATGATCCTCACATTCAGGAGGCGCAAAAATATCGTAAGCAAGTTAATTACCAACAGTTTATTCCCTCCATGACCATGGAACCTTTCTTGGATGAGGTCTTAGAAGCTTTGAAAAAGAAATACCAGTTGGCCGTTGCTACCAACCGAACCAATTCCATCCACCCCATATTAATGGCTTTTAAACTCGAACATTTTTTTGACAAGGTCGTATCGTCGCTAGATGTCAATAATCCCAAGCCTCACCCAGAAGCGGTTTTTAAGATAATGAACCATTTCGGTATTAATGCTTGCGAAGCGTTATTTGTCGGTGATTCTCCGGTAGATAGGGAAACTGCACTACACGCAAAAGTTTTTTTTGTCGCTTACAAAAATTCTCACCTTCACGCTGATCATAATATTGATGACTTGCGTGAACTACTTTTTTTTAATTTGCCTAACGTATTGAAATTTAAAACTTATGAAAAATAAAAAACCTGCCCACGTTAGTTTTAAAAACCGATTGCATAAATTTTTATTTTTGTTTATCATTAATTAGTTATTACACGTTATTAAACATTGTTTTTAATGATTGTTTTTAATGCCATATGGATGAAGCTGATACTTTTGTCTTAGAATTTTTATTAACTCTGGTTTTAGTTTTTTTTCTTCTTTTCTTTTCTATCATTGCTTCCACGCTTCACCGGCTTACTCCTTTTGATTTAAAGCTTCTCAATGAACAATACGGAAAGAAAAGCAATATTTTTCACTTACTCGCCCACAATAACCTTAAGGTTATTATTCCCATTTCATTTGGAATTCAAACCTCTTTGCTTTTAATCTTTATTCTTACCACCCACATGGTTATACAAAAGATTGATTCACATCCTCTGTTATGGGCATTTGGTATACTGTTAGTTGTGAGCCTTATTTTCTGCCAATTTATTCCGCGACTGTTGGTCCACGCGAATCCTGAGAAAAAATTACTCAGGCTCCTTCCTTTGCTTTCCATTATTTTTCCGGTGGTAAAATTTTTCTCTTACCCCATTATTTCTGGTGTTGAACGAATGCGGGGTTCAACAAAGGGCGTTGACGACGAACCCGAAGTTACGGATAAAAAAATTCAAGCGCTCATAGCCATTGGAAAAGAAGAAGAGGTGCTCGAAAAAGAGGATAGTGTGCTGGTAAAATCAGTCATAGAATTTGGTGATACCAAAGCCCGCGAAGTGATGACCCCGCGGTCGCAGATCGTAGCGCTCCCCCAAAACGCCACCATCAAAGAAGCTAAAGACCTTATGGTTTTGGAAAAACACTCCCGAATCCCGGTGTATCAGGAGTCATTAGACCAAATCGTGGGTGTTATTTATGTTCGCAGTCTGTTAACCCGTTTAGAAAAAACGGGGTGGGACTCCCTGATACATGATTCACTTATCCCGCCAGTATTCGTTACTGAAGAAGAACGTATCTCTGAAGTCTTTAAAGAAATGAAAGCCAAACGGTCATGGATGGTGTTTGTTAAAAATGAGTACGGTGGAGTTTCGGGGTTGATCACCATCAAAGATCTTCTCGAGGAAATTGTCGGTGATATTGACGACGAAGATCAAACCAAACAACTGGAGATCATCCCCCAGGGAAAAAATTTTTTCCTGGTGTCGGGCAAGGCGGGCCTTTACGAGCTGGGTGAAGCGCTGGGAGTCACCTTAGCAGATGATGATTGCCAGACTATTGGCGGTTTTATAACGAAAACTATCGGACGGCTGCCGAAAAAGAATGACCGAGTTGAGGTTTCGGGACTTGTGATTACTATTTTAAATGTTGATTCGAGAAAAATAAATCGTTTGTTGGTGGAAAAACCTGCGAGGCTACAACAAGACCCGCAAGCGCCGATAAAAAAAGGAACCAGTAACTTTTTTTGGATTTTATTTCTTGGTTAAAGGAATCGGACCACACTTATTTTTGCTGTTTATCTTCCTTGGTCTTTCGGGTTTGTTTGCCGCGTCTGAGATTGCTCTGGTCAATCTTACTCCATCCCAGATCCGCCGTATTGTTAAACAAGGTACGCGTCACAGCCGACGTCTTGTTTTCTGGGAACAGGACCCGGATAAGATCCTTATAACGATCTCCATCGTTACTAATCTGGTCAATATCGCTGCTTCGGCTACGACGGTTACTATTTTTGTCCATATCATTCCTCATATCAGTGTGGATTCTGCGGCAGTGATTGCGACTTTTGTAGCCACCTTGCTTTTGCTTATTTTCGGAGAGATTACTCCCAAACTCTTTGGAAAACGACACCCAGTTACTGTCTCCATCGGAGTTTTGCCGCTGTTGCTTTTTTTGGGAAAGATTTTTAATCCGCTAAGTAAAGTCGTTTTGAAGTTGAGTCGAAGCATTTTGAGTTTTTTGGGCAAAGAGAGCCAGGAGATTTTCCCCCTAGAATCACATCGCGAGGAAATAAAAGCCCTTCTTGAGTTAGTAAAAAAAGAAGGAGTAGTATCAGAAAGAGAAAATAAGATGCTCATGAGCATTTTACGATTGGAAGAAACCAAAATTCGGGACATAATGGTGAATCGAATGAATATGATCGGTCTCGAAATAAACACTCCTTATGAAGAGGTATTGGAAATAGTCCGTAAAACTGGATCTTCACGCATCCCGGTTTATGAGAAAAATCTTGAAAACATAAAAGGCATTTTAATGGCCAAGGATATTTTATCATGCTGGGACCAAAAAAAATTTCAGCTTGCTTCTCTTATGCGTCCGGCAAAATTTATGCCTGAGGTGATCACCATTGACCGAGCACTGCGGGAATTTATTACTACTCAAACCCATTTAGCGATTGTGGTCAATGAGTATGGTGAGGTTGAAGGATTAGTGACCCTAGAGGATGTTATCGAAGAAATTATCGGAGAAATTCAGGATGAATTTGACACGGAAAGCATCTTGGTTAAGAAAGTAACATAGAACAATCGCTTTTTTATTTTTTTCTGCTTACATCTATAGACTCTGTACCAGTTTTAACCATCACGATTGACAAAATATCCCCTAAAAACTTATCATCTATTTTATAAGATGATTAGTTTTGGGGGAAAAAAAAGAATAAAGGAGGAACCCCATGGAACTAAAAACTGAAAGGTTGTCCTTTCCTGAAGGCTGCAATATTATTTTAGGTCAAGCTCATTTTATCAAGACCATAGAGGACTTATACGAAATCATGATGGGATCAACGCCAAACCCTAAATTTGGTGCGGCCTTTTGCGAGTCCTCTGGGCCCTGTTTGATAAGAAAAGCTGGCACTGATGAAGAAATGATCACTGTAGCGGTAGATAATGCCCTTAAAATTGCCGCCGGCCATTCTTTTATTGTCGTGATGAAAGACGTTTTTCCGATTAATGTTCTCAATGCAATCAAGGGATGCCAGGAAGTTTGTCACATTTTTTGTGCTACCGCCAATCCCGTAGAAATAATCATTGCTCAAAACGAACAAGGACGCGGGATCATTGGGGCAATAGATGGATTTTCTCCAAAAGGTGTAGAGTCGGGAAAAGATATCGAAGAGCGAAAAGCACTGTTAAGAAAGTTCGGTTACAAGATTGGTTAGAATATAAAAAGCAAAAAGTATTTCTTTAAACCGCTTTCTGCAAATTAATGATGTAATGCAAATATAACCCGGAAAAGGAGGCAGCCGCGTTTTGTGAGAAAAACCAAGTTGGCTTTTGTTAAGAATGTTGAGAATGTCGTGAAGCAAAAGAATACTGTGAATGTCTGGATCCAAATTTTTATTGCACCTTTAGAAGCCAATGTCATGCAAAACAAACTCCAAGGAATCGAACGATCAATTTCTTTCCTAAACGTAAAATAAAAACTTGACTACGGAGATGATTTTTCTTTTTAGATGTGCGCGGTCCTTTGGAATACAAGATGATTCGTATCGAACACCCCAACGTCATTTTAATGCCGCTGGGCAAACTGCGGGAAGACGCAAAAACACTCCCCCGTGACTAGGAAATAATCACTTTTTGCCAGCTAAGCCTGTGGGGATATGAAGCCCATCGCATCCTTGAAGGGCAGAGTTTTAAAAACGTAAAATTTATGGATGGCGGATTGGTTTGGTAGCCCTTTGAAACAGTGGGTAGTATCTAGTAAGAAGTTTATTCGAAAAAATGTTCTGGTTATCCTTGTTTATGTTTTGGACACCACACTCTGCCGGATGTCTGATCATAGTGGTATGGCACATTAAATACCGGACAAAGGTAATCAGTCGTGATTTCGTCAAGAGACATGGGGGGGTTTTCGTTAGTTATTCTATATGCCGCAACCTCTTTGTTTAACGCATCAACCTTAATTCTGCATTCGACCGCCTTTACCTTTTCAATAGGCGCCCTGACATTTTTTGAATCAGAAGTGTTTGAATGATTAATCCCTACATTTTTTATAAGCGTAATCGTGATGAGCGCGAGGATCAACAGGGAAAAAATCCGATAAAACTCATTCCCGAATTTTTCACGAGTTGTCTCCTCAATTTAACGTTACAAAGCTCGATAACATTCAACCCAAGAAGGCGTGCACCTTCTGCGGGACCACTCTGGTAACATTATGGATTTAGATGGAGTTTATTGAATCACCTTGAAAACCGCATCATGAGGGCGGACCCGATCCTTTACCCTTATTCCGATCCTGTCGCCTTTTTTGGCAAGTGATACCGACTGCTTCTCGATCTGCATGGAATCAACCGTCTGCTGAAGGTCGGTGGTGTGTCCTTTGATGTGAATGGTATCTCCTACCTGAAGACCTTCCTCAGTAATTTCAAGTGCGGCCACATTAATTTTAGAAAAATAATCCGTAACTCTTCCCACTTCTTTTTCTTCCATACCGTTCACCTCCTTTTAAAAGAGTTTTAAAAAAAGAGTTGATAAATCGGTAATTATTCAAAATGATATTATAATTTTTCCATGATTGCAATAAGAATTTTTGCGCAATGTTTTTTGGGTCACCGTGTGAGCCGTTTTAGTCCCTCCAAGTCCTTTCGGGTAAAACCTTCCCATTCACAGGGGAAAACAGAATTGTTTTGAAATAAGGGTTCGTTTACCAGATCAAATCGGGATGCTTTGATTGCTTCCTCCCAAAGAATTGTTCCCGGGATAGGGGAGTATTCGGCAAGATAAGGCCGCGCCCCGCAGTCCCTAACAAATGTGACACTTTTTTCAACGTCTTCTGCTCGTTGTCTGGGAAGGCCCGCTAAAAGATAAACCCCAATCACTTCTTTGGAAAAGCCTGCTTTTTTGAGGCAATTTACCGCCTGAATAAATTCTGCAACCGTAGTTTTTTCCCCGGTTTTTTTCATAAGGTTTTCATTCGCTGTCTCCAGACCAAAGCGGATGGTTTTAAACCCAGATGAAAACATAAGCTGGGCTATTTCGTCGGTCATTCCTCGGATATGGACACCATTGGGGGTGTGAAAATTACAACTAATGCTATCGACGAATAATTTCTTTCATAAGCGGTATTAATCGTTTTTCCGGTTCAAAAAGAAGAGCATCATCATAAAAAGCGAAATTAGTCACTCCATGGTATTTCCACCAAAACTCAATTTCGTCCGCAACCGCGATTGGATTTCGCGAGGTATAAGGGTGATGTTAACAAATGGGAAGCACAGTAAAGGCATCGATAAGGACAGCCTTGGGAAGTTAAGATGCAGACATAAGGCAAATGATTATACAGATCAAACGCAGGGTAGGGGAATGAATCAAGGGATTTTGGGTTTGGAGTAAAGGTAAGCTCTTTACCCGTACGTGAGGAAACCAGCTTAAGCACCTCACTGACATCGGGACCAGAAATCACGATGTCTGCTCCTGACTTTGCCTTCGCATGGCCAGGACAAAGCGTGGCATAAACTCCACCTAATATAATCGGAGTTTTTGGAAATACTCTTTGGGCATGTTTTATTACTTCAAATACTCCCGGATACCAATAAGTCATCGTAGAAGTGATCAAAATGACAGCAGGTTGAGGCGAGCTCATAAGCAAGTCATGAAAAACCTCCGAAGGGATTCCGTACCGATTATACTTTTGAGGAATTGTTTTTAGTGCTTCTGGCTTTTCAACTTTTGTCTTTAAAAATTTTCCTTTCCCGCTTTCCTTACTTCGCAGAGATAATGCGGGGAAAGAATGATGGTCAGGGCAAAGGCAATCAATATAATGTATGAAGAAGCCATTTTTTCTTAACAGGGCGGCCACGTAAAGAAAACCGAGCGGTTTGGCCCAAAAATCATACGCCGCAAAATCATAAATCCAGGGGTTGATGAGGAGGATATTAAAGGATTTTTCCTTCATAAAAACCGCTAACGCTGAAAAAATATTGAGTAAATTTTATATAAATTATAAGGTAAAATTTGATAAATTTTAAATGTTATTTAATTTTCAATAATATTATTTTTAGATCGGTTTCTGGCGGCCATTGATACGAGTTATTTATTTAACAGTTAACTTACTAGGGCATGGTGGATGCGTTACAGAATGCTTGGTTCAAGCACTCTTAGAGTCTCGGCTGTTTCGCTCGGCACGTGGGTTTTTGGAGGCGACAACTGGGGAAAGGTAGATGACAACGAATCGATCGCTTCAATTCAAAAAGCGATCGAATTAGGCATCAACCTCATTGACACCGCGCCAGTTTATGGAGACGGTCATGCGGAGGAAATTCTGGGTAAAGCGATTAAAGGGAACCGAGATAAGGTTTTTATCGCTACCAAATGTGGCTTACAAAAAAGGGAAAGAACGTTTATACACGATCTCAGACCTTCAGAAATACGGAAAGAGCTGGAACATTCCCTTTCTCGTTTGAATATTGAGCACCTTGACCTCTATCAGTGCCATTGGCCTGATCCCAAGACTCCGATCGAAGCTACCATGGAAGAAATGCTCAAAATGCAATCAGAGGGAAAGATTAACAATATCGGAGTGTCCAATTTCGACCTGTCATTATTGGAAAAAGCATCACGAATTGCTCCGGTAGTAAGCATTCAGGTTCACTATTCTTTGTTAGAACGAAGCGTGGAAGAAAGCGATCTTCTTCAATTCTGTAAAAAAAAGGGAATCGGTGTTATGACCTATGGTTCTTTGGGTGGGGGTTTATTGACCGGGAAATATAAAAACCCGCCTACGTTTGCCAAAAAAGATGCGCGTCGTTTTTTTTATCCATTTTATAGGCGACAAGAATGGAGGAACTATCACGGTTTTGTTGAAGCAATTCAAAAAATCGCTCAAGAAAAAAGAAAGCCATTATTACAGGTAACGCTCAACTGGCTTATTCAGCAATCCGGAGTAACGACAGCTCTTGTTGGAGCGCGAACTATGGAACAAGTGGAAAAAAATGCATATGCGATACAAGGGTGAATTGTCGGGAAGCGATCTTATTCAAATTGAACAAATCTACCATAGATTTTTTAAAAAATTCAGTTGAATATCTTGATAATTTAAAGTATAACTTAATCATGAACCTGATTTTTCTGGTTAGACCATGAAGATTATAGTTCTGGGTGCGGGTGCGATCGGTTTAGTTTTCGGAGGCTTTTTAGCCAAAGCCGGCCATCGGGTCGTTTTTTTGGGACGGGAAGAAAACGTTTCTGCGGTTAAAAGACACGGTCTATTTATCGAGGGGCTTTGGGGTAATCATCTTATCAAAAATATCGTGGGGTATACAAATCTTAGAGAACTAAAAGAGAAAGAAGGAGCATCGTGTGACCTTGTTCTTCTTACGGTTAAATCCTACGATACGGAGAACATGCTGAAAGCCTTTCACGAATCATTTGCCAATCCGGTACCAATACTTTCCCTGCAAAACGGTTTGGGTAATCTGGATAAGATCATTCAAATTATTGGCCCTAAATGGGCAATGGCAGGAAGAGTTATTTTTGGAGCAAAAATAGACAGCCCCGGAAGAGTATCGGTTACTGTTTACGCTGAAGAAGTAATTGTTGGGGGTATAGAAAATGGAATAGATTACCAAATAGTAAAGGAGGTCGCGGACACGTTGAGTAATGCCGGAATCCCCACGCTTCCCACGCGCGAAATAAAAAAATATATCTGGGGAAAGGTTCTTTATAACGGTGCGTTAAATGGATTGGGGGCAATCCTTGGGGTAAATTACGGTTTTCTTAGAGAACATGAATCCAGCCGGATGCTTATTACCACTATCGTGCATGAGTTTTTTAGCGTCTTAGAAAAAGAAAATGTGACGCTGGATTGGCCAACTCCTGGTGCGTATCTTGATGATTTGTTTGAACGGCTCATTCCGGCAACGTACGATCATTACCCTTCTATGCTTCGCGATATCCAGAATCGAAAACGAACTGAAATTGATTCGATCAATGGAGCACTTGTTGAAATCGCGCAAAAACATGGCATTGATGTTCCGGTGAATTGGCTCATTACCACGCTGGTCAAAACAAAAGAGAAGATTGCCTTAGGAATAAAAAATTAAGTTATGAAGAAGCAACTGGCTCAAAAATCAGTAGATGCATATCTTGATAATTTTTTCAATTATCTGATGGTTGAAAAAGGCCTTTCTAAAAATACGATCGAAAGCTACAGCAGGGACTTACAAAAATTTATCAATTATCTTGAAAAAAATAATCGTGCCGATGTATCGCGAGTAACCAACTTAGAAATCATTTCTTTCCTTGTTGAGGTTAAATCGCAAGGACTTTCAAGCAAAAGCACGGGTAGAAATCTTTCCGCGGTGCGGATGTTTTTTAAATTTTTAGTCCAAGAAGGTTATTTAGATGTTGACCCTTCTATCAACATTGAATCACCGAAGGTCCGGCCAAGCCTTCCCTCCGTTTTAAGTATCGCCGAGGTGGATTCTTTGCTTTCCCAGCCGGATGTTAAAACAACGCGGGGACTTCGTGACCGTGCAATGCTTGAACTTCTGTATGCAACCGGAGTTCGGGTTTCTGAATTAGTTAACCTCAAACTCACGAGCATTAATCTGGAGGTGGGTTACATTATTGCTTTTGGAAAAGGATCAAAAGAAAGAATTATCCCCTTGGGAGATACGGCGAAGCATTATCTGAAGGAATACCTTGCGACCGCCCGGCCAAAGCATGCGAAAGAAATGGTAAATTCATTCCTGATTTTAAACCCATCAGGTAAAAAATTTTCCCGGGAAGGATTCTGGAAGATGCTTAAGCGCTATGCTTTAAAAGCAGGCATAAACAAAAAATTATCGCCCCATACGCTGCGGCATTCTTTTGCCACGCATCTTTTAGAACGTGGGGCTGATCTTAGAAGCGTGCAGATTATGCTTGGTCATGTTGATATTGCCACCACGCAAATTTATACCCACATCACTCAAGAGCGATTAAAAAAGATCCATAAACAGTATCACCCCCGGGCTTGAAACGATTATGGAAGTTATTACCACCCATGTTAATGCTGATTTTGATTCTGTAGCTTCAATGATGGCGGCAAAAAAGCTCTACCCCCATGCGGTACTTGCTTTTCCTGGTTCGCAGGAAAAGGGGTTGCGGGATTTTTTTCTTCAATCCACGATCTACGTTCTCCAAACCGAGCGAATAAAAAAGATTGATTTTAATAAAATCACCCGGCTTATTTTAGTGGATATCCGGCAAAAAGACCGGATCGGAAAATTTAAAGAGATCTTGCAAAAGCCTGGATTAGATGTCCATATTTATGATCACCACCCGGCTTCAGAAAATGACATTTCCGGTTCAGTTGAAGTGATAAAAGAAGTCGGCGCTACGACGACCATTTTTTGTCAGATTCTTAAGGAACAAGATATCGAGATCACTTCCGATGAAGCAACAGTTTTGATGATGGGCATTTATGAGGATACCGGAAGCCTCACTTTTTCTTCAACCACCGAAGAAGACTTTCTGGCTGCTGCCTTTCTTCTAAAAAAGGGGGCGAACCTCAATATTGTTTCTGATATGGTGACCAAAGAACTCACTGCTGAACAAATTTCTCTTCTTTACGAACTTGTTCATACGGCCACGGTTCATACGATTAACGGAATTGATGTGGTTATTGCGAAAGCCTCATCTGACAAATACATCAGCGACTTTGCTATTTTAGTTCATAAGCTCAGGGATATGGAAAATATCAATGTACTTTTTGCCTTAGCCGAGATGCATGACCGGATCTACTTGGTCGCCCGAAGTCGGCTAAACGAAGTTGACGTAAGTAAAATTACGGGAAAGTTTGGAGGGGGAGGGCACCCAACGGCTGCTTCCGCTGCCATAAAGAACTGCTCGCTACCTCAGGTTGAAGAAAAACTCAAACATATCCTCAAGCGGGAAATCAATCCCTTAAAAATGGCCAAGGATATTATGTCGTCCCCGGTCATCACCATAAACGCTCATGACCCGATCAAAACCGCTGGTGAAATTTTAACGCGCTTTCAATTAAGTGCGTTGCCGATAGTGGATGATGGTAAACTAATCGGGCTTATTTCGCGGCCAGTTATTGAGAAGGCGATTTCTCACAATCTGGAAAACCTCCTGGTCAAAGATTACATGGTTACCGAATTTGCTAAAGCAAAACCGTATACCTCCTGGATTGAAATCCAAAAAATTATCGTGGAACAAAGCCAAGGTTTTTTGCCGATCCTCAAAGCAGGAAAGTTAGTAGGGGTAATTACCCGCACTGATGTGCTTCGGGTTTTGAGTCTTGGACAGGGAGAACAGACGAAAAAGGTGTACAGTTTTGATTATGATCTTTCTCAAGTAAAAGAAAAAAAACTTCTTTCGTTAATGGAAGAACAGCTCCCGAGCACGATGCTGGAGTTTATGGAAAAAGCAGGAACTGTTGCCGAAAAAATGGGTTTTCAAGCATTTGCGGTGGGTGGTTTTGTGCGGGATTTGTTGTTGCGTCGGAAAAATTTAGACCTTGATTTAGTGATTGAGGGAGAAGGAATAAAATTCGCAAAATATTTTTCTTCTCGTAATAATTTTATTGCCAAATACCACCGCAAATTCCGTACGGCTCAAATAAGAACTTCTCAAGGATTCAAAATTGATGTTGCTTCCGCGCGTCGGGAATACTATGAGTCACCTGCTTCCCTTCCGGTTGTTGAGCTTAGTTCTATTCATCACGATTTGTATCGAAGGGATTTTACTATTAATACCTTAGCGATTCGTTTAAATCCCGGACATTTTGGGGAAATGATCGATTTTTTTGAGGGGCAAAGAGATATCAAAAAGCGCATCATCAAAGTAATCCATAGCTTGAGTTTCGTCGAAGATCCAACCCGGATATTCAGGGCCCTGCGGTTTGAGCAGCGTTTTGGGTTTTCATTGAGCAAGGAAACCGCCAACTTAATCCGCAATGCAGTAAAAATGGACATTCCCCATCGTCTTTCTGAAAGCAGGATTTTCGGAGAGTTGGAACTCATATTACAGGAAAATAATCCGCCTGCAATTATCAAACGGATGGGGGATTTTGAACTCTTAAAATTTTTTCACCCTAAAATAAAATATGATCAGAGCGTGAAGGAATTGCTTGATTCTATGAATGAAGTTTTTACGTGGTTTGAGCTTTTGTATCTCAATGAAACTTGGGAAAAATGGCGAGTTTACTTTTTAGGAATGGTTGACGGATTACGTAATGATGAATTTTTAAATTTGGGCAGACAACTTTCATTTCTTACAAAAGAAAGCAAGAAGGTTTTGGTGGAGCGTTACCAGGCCAAAACCACTTTTAAAAAACTTCAACAACAGAAATCGCTTAAAGACAGCACCATTTTCGAACTCCTCAACTCTTTGTCAATCGAGGCTTTGCTTTATCTTATGGCTAAAACCCCCCACCAACCCATAAAAAAGGCGATTTCTAATTATATAACCCGCCTGCGGTTTACCGAAGCGCTCCTTACGGGCGAAGATTTAAAAAAAATGGGTCTTCCACCCGGAAGGATATACAAGCAGGCATTCCAAAGCCTTTTAAAGGCCCGTTTGGACGGAAAAATAAAAACCCGAGAGGACGAGATTGGTTTTATAAAACATCACTTTCTATAAGACTCCCTACTCTCGGGCAACGGATCTTGGTCATCTCTATAAAAGGATTGTATAGCTTGCAATTATAAATCGGATAGCAAGAGACGACGATAATAATTCATTTGTAGCCGATAGAGAAAAATATCGCAAATTCCTCGCTTGGGAAAATTTCTCAGGTTAAGATTGACTTTAACTTGAGTCTTTGTTAAAAGAAGGGTCACTTTTATCCAAACTTTAGGCACTGAAAACCCTCTTATTTCCCTTTGTTGACACTAAGGACCGGGGATGAAAGAAGGGTTTTTTAGATTGAGAAAAATTCTATGGATTATGCGAATATTATTCAAAGTATTGCCATTTGGGCCTTGCCCCTCGTTTTTGCGGTAAGCTTTCATGAGGCCGCGCATGGTTTTATTGCCAATCGCCTCGGGGACCCAACCGCGCGCATGCTTGGCCGTCTTACCCTCAACCCGATCCGGCATATTGACCTCTGGGGGACAATCCTTATTCCCTTGATTTTGATTATTTCTCAGGCCGGGATACTTTTCGGTTACGCCAAACCAGTGCCAATCAACCCGCGTTATTTTAAAGATCCAAAACGGGGTATGGCCTTGGTTGCTTTTTCCGGTCCCTGTACCAACTTTTCCTTAGCATTAGTGAGCGGAATTGTTTTTCGAATCATCTTATGGCTCCATCCCGATCTTTATCCCCTTATTCTGAGGGAGGGGAGGACATTTTCTAACGCCGGAATCGCGGCCTGGTTTTTAGTTCCCCTGCTTCTCATGCTTATTAAAAGCGTGCAAATAAACGTGATTCTCGGTGTTTTTAACCTTCTTCCCATTCCGCCGTTGGACGGGGGACGGGTTATGATGGGCATTCTTCCGGATCGCCAGGCGCAAAAGTTAGGGCAAATAGAGCCGTGGGGATTTTTTATTGTGGTCTTTTTAATCATCCTCGATCCTTTTAAAGTGATGAGCCATTTTCTCTTCGGGATAATGGATTTTTTATCAATGTTATTTTTATTTGGATAATAATTTGAAACAGGAAAAAGATAATGAGCAACAAGCAAAGAGTGGTCAGCGGAATGCGGCCGACCGGAAAACTTCATTTGGGGCATTATTATGGAGCGCTAAAAAACTGGGTCTCCCTCCAGGATACCTATGAATGTTTTTATTTTGTGGCTGACTGGCATGCGTTAACCACTGAGTATGCTCACCCCCAAATCATTAAAGAAAGTATCCATGATATGGTCATTGACTGGCTCGCGTTGGGCATCCATGTTCCGAAGAGCACTATTTTTGTCCAGTCAAGACTGCCTGAACACGCGGAACTGCACCTCATGCTTTCCATGATCACGCCGCTTTCCTGGCTGGAAAGAAACCCCACCTATAAGGAACAGGAGCAGGAACTGAAAGATAAAGACATTCACACCCATGGGTTCCTGGGGTATCCGGTGCTCCAGGCCGCGGATATTTTGATTTATAAAGCTCATAAAGTTCCGGTGGGGATTGATCAGGTCCCTCATCTGGAGCTTACCCGGGAAATTAGCCGGCGCTTTAATTTCCTTTATCGGGAAATTTTTCCGCTCCCGGATGCCTTATTAACCGAGACACCTAAGATTCTCGGTATCGACGGCCGGAAAATGAGCAAATCATATAACAACGCTCTTTTTCTTTCCGACCCCCCGGAAATCATCAAAGAGAAAGTCTCCCAGATGTTTACTGACCCCAATCGGAAGCGAAAAACCGACCCGGGAAATCCTGATATCTGCAATGTGTTTACTCTCCATAAGCTTTACAGTCATCTTGATGATGTGGCTATGATTAATCGCGACTGCCGGGTCGCTAAAATCGGCTGCGTGGAATGCAAAAAGAAACTCGCCCCCCATCTCGTGGAATTTCTCGCCCCGATTCAAGAACGGCGGGAATACTATGCCGAGCACCGGGAAGCGATTGACGAAATCTTGGCTGACGGAAATAAACGAGCCCAAGGCATTGCCCGGCAGAATTTAAAGGAAGCCCGAGAGGCAATGGGAATCTGACCGTATGGAAGAAACTCCTCAAGGTTTTTTATTTCATCTCCCCGCGTTTGAAGGTCCGCTCGATCTTCCTCCTTCATCTTATCAAGGTCAATGAAATAGATATTTACGATATCCCCATCGCGCTTATTACTGCCCAATATCTTGAATACTTGGATTTGATGCGGGAGATTAACCTTGATATCGCGAGCGAGTACCTGGTTATGGCTGCCACCCTGGCCTATATAAAGTCACGCATGCTTCTTCCTTCGCAAACGGATTTATCTGAGGAAGAAACCGGCGAAGACCCGCGGGATGAATTGGTCCAGCGGTTATTGGAATACCAGAAATTTAAACAAGCCGCTGAACAGCTCGGCAGCAAAGAAATCCTGGGAAGAGATGTTTTCGCACGCTCAGCGCACGAGGAGATTGAGGAAGGGGAGGGGGTGAAGAAATCGAGGCAAGTCTCTATGATCTTATGGAGGCTTTGAGGGAAATTTTGAAAAAGGTGAAACACTCAGGAGAAGCTTCTTGACTTCACCCGGGAAAAAATTTCTCTTAAGGATAAGATGATTGAGATTTTGGAAAAACTAAGAGATGTGGAATATATTCCTTTTCCATGATTTATTTTCCGGTTCCATTACCCGCTATGATATCATTGTTACCTTTGTTGCCTCCTCGAATTAATCAAAAACCAAAAAATCCGCGCTCTCCAAATTCAAGCCTTCGGCAGTATCAGAATTTATCAGAGGGAAGAAAGTTAACAGCGCAAAGAACCATCGAAATAAAACTCTTTCCTATGGAAGAGAAGGTAAT
>CAVSIB010000034.1:0-14493 GCA_963727835.1 uncultured delta proteobacterium | reverse complement strand
TCTTCATGTCCTTTTTAAGATGGCGCTCTGCGTAAACCTTCATAAAAAGCACTTTGGCAATTTCGTCAAAAGCGGCTGCTGGATCGAGATGCTCACGATTTCGTATGATGTTATGACAATTATGCAACAGATCGGCAAACTCGTTTTCTTTAAAAACCTTAAGGCGTGAAAGTAAATCCTCGATTTGCTTATCTGTAGCGTTAACTTTGGGAATGTCTTCGATCTCTTCAAGATACCCGGGCATGTGGTCTTTCTTTACACGCCAATATTTTGTCTCTGTATTATTGTGTGTAAGAAAGATAGGGGCATCAACAATGCGGGCATAACGCTCGCCCTGAGAATAATCCTTCCTTGTTATCGTAATATTGTCCGATTTACATTCAACGATAATAAGCGGAGCTTTGGCTTTACTTCTTGTCATCCGGCGTCTTCCAGATAATAAAGTCCGCCCGGGCCTTACCTGCCCCCCGACCGGTAATTATCCGCTCTTCGTCAATCTGATCAAGCACGTACCCGTATTCATTCACTAAAACAAGTAAATAGCTTTGCCGGACAATTTCTTCCGGTGTTTTAATAAGCCACTTGTTACGAACGTGGCTATAAATTTTGCTTCCTTTTTCCTGTAACGAAAGTGTTTTATCTGCCATGTCTGGCCCTTCCCTTCAGTAACTTTTCTATCTGATATTGTTGAATCTTGCTTGGCTTTGTCTTGCAGTTAAACCATCGATTGACGGTAACAAAAGAAACACCCAGCTGTTCGGCAAGAACCTGTGGGTGATCTTGTTTTCTAAACGGTAGGAATCAAGCTCTTTCACTAAATCCATATTTAACATTTTATATCATCTTATAAATAAATCAAGGATATTCGTATTACTTCCGACATTCCCACTTTTTCAGGTTACTATGGATTAGAGAATTCAACCACGTGATCCGCCTAATTCGCCACCTTCTTTCTGGTGAGCTCACTGTGAGGTAGATATCCGAGGAAGCTATGAGGCAGTTATCGTTCCACAAGGGCCATGCAAACCCTGTGTTCGTTAATAGGCTGTCCGTAAGTATTTTAGGAAACTGATCCATAAAACCGGCTGTCAGATGGCGGCCCATCACCTTTATTTCATAATCGTCCGAATGTCCGGCTATCCTTTTGCCATCTTGAACGGTACAACTACGGCGCCAGCCTTTAATCCATCAAGATAATCCGCCCACGTCTGCATCATCTTCCGACGCTCTTCAAGGTGGGCCGTTCGGTTGTAGGCCCGTCCATTTGGATCACGTACGGCATGGGCAAGCTGATGTTCGATGTAATCAGGACGAATGTGCAGGACTTCGTCAAGAATGGTTCGCGCCATTGCCCGGAATCCGTGGCCGGTCATGGTTTCCTTATCGTACCCCATACGACGAAGGGCTGCATTGACGGCATTGTTGCTCATCGGACGTGCAAATGACCGCCCGGAAGGGAAAATGTACCGGCTTGCCCCTGTCAATTTGTTTAATTGTGTCAATATCTCCACCGCCTGACAACACAGCGGCACGATGTGTGCCTGCTTCATCTTCATCTTGTGCGCCGGGATATTCCAAACGGCTTCATCAAGATCAATCTCTGACCATTCTGCATTGCGCAGCTCTCCGGGACGAACGAAAAACATCGGGGCGAGTCTCAAGGCACATTTTACGACGAAATGACCCTGGTAGCAATCCAATGCCCTTAAAAGTGGTGCAACCTCTTTTGGCTCCGTGATCGCAGCATGGTGCTTTTCTCCCGGTTGTGGCAAGGCTCCTTTAAGATCAGCCGCAGGGTCACGCTCTGCCCTTCCCGTGGCAACAGCATATCGAAAAACCTGGCCGGAAATAGTCCTTATACGGTGTGCGGATTCTAGTGCCCCCGGCTTTCCACCCTGCGAAGTACTGCAAACAATTCGAGGGGCTTTTATTTGATTGATAGGACGGTTCCGATCCAAGGGAATAGGTCACGCTCAAGGCGGCTCATAATTGTGTTGGCGTGTCCCGCGTCCATGTGGGGTAAATTTGGTATGCCATTCCCGGGCGATGATCTCGAATGTCTCAGTTTCCTCGTTCTTGCTTGCTTCTGGGCTTTACGGACGGCATCTGGATCAACGTTGTTTGCCAGCAGCCTTCGGGCATCTTCACGTTTTTGTCGCGCATCAATTGCAAACGAATCTCTGGATAAGATCCTAAAGCAAGTTTTTTCTCTTTTTATTGAAACGATATTTAAATCGCCACAATTTGCCGCCAGGAGGAGTTATTAAAGATATAGCCCGCCCCATCAAATAACGAAATTGCTTCTCCTTTGATTTAGCTTTTGAACCTTCATTTCAGTTAATGGATTTATTTTTTTCGGCATATCAAATCTCCTTTTTGGGGTATCCTAAATTTTTTGGGTACTTATCACTTAAATTATGCCCCTAAATTAAGCCGGATTTTGATAAACCTCATAACACGCCTTTGGATTAAAAGCAATAAAAAAGCCGCTATTTCTAACGGCTTTTTGCACTTCTTTGGACTTTACTGGATTATGTCATGACGGAGGGAGTAGGATTCGAACCCACGTCCCATTTCTGAGAAGCGGTTTTCAAGACCGCCGCCTTAAGCCACTCGGCCATCCCTCCGATTATTATTATATAATAATATGGTTTCATAAAACGCGCAACAAAAAAGCGGCTTCGGTAGCGTATTATAATTTGTGTCAGTAAAGAGGAAGGGGTACCATCCATAAAAGACCATTAAAAACAGGAAGGAGGTACCCCATGAAAGGAACAGTTATAATTGAGAGTTTGCCAGAAGCATTTGAAATAATCAAGGAAATGAATTCATTTCCTACTGAGTGGGAGGCAGATTACCGGGAGGCGGGCAGGAAAGCCTTAGGTCAAATTCTGGAAGAGCGAATGAAAGATCGCCTTGACCGGCATTTGGAAGAAATGGGAAAGCGAGGAGAAGCAGATCGGCGAAACGGCAGTTTTCCCCGGCATCTGTTAACGGAGTTAGGGGATATAAAGCTTGATGTTCCCCGCAGCCGGCGAATGAGTGGAGTTGAGATTGTTCGGGCTTATAGTCGGCGGGTGGGGCACATTGACCGGATGATTTTATCGTGTTTTGTATTAGGTCTCTCTACCCGCAAGGTAGGCCAGGCGCTGCTTCCGGTGTTAGGAGAGCCGGTAAGCGCCACGTTAGTAAGCCGGGTGGCAAAGAGTTTAGATGGGGCGGTGGAAGCCTTTCACCGCCGTCCTTTAAAGAAGAGGTATCGGTTTTTGGTACTGGATGGAGTAGTGTTAGAGCGCAGGAGCGGGGTCGGAGCAGTAAAGCGGGTGGTATTGGTCGCCTTAGGAATTACCCAGGAGGGGAAAAAGGAAATGATTGATTTTTTGATTGCCCCTGGAGAATCGCAAGCCTCCTGGGAGGAATTTCTTAATGATTTGTATCGCAGGGGAGTCAGTGGGGACGGGATCGAGCTGGTGATCACTGATGGGGGAAAAGGGCTTTTGGCGGCGCTTCCTCTGGTATATCCCCGCAGCGTGATTCAAAGGTGTTGGGCGCATAAGAGTCGAAATGTGCTTACTTATGTTCGGAAAACTGATTGGCAGGCAGTAAAGAATGATTTGCATAATATCTGTTATGCTTCGAGCTTAGGTGAGGCTCAGAAAGCATTAGGGCGGTTTTGTGGTCGCTGGGGAAAATGGTATCCGAAGGCGGCAAAGTGTTTAGTTAATGATGAAGAGCAGTTGCTGAGTTTTTTTCAGATTAAGGACTCTTCTCGCTGGAGTCAGATAAGGACAACCAATGCGATTGAGAGGCGATTCCGTGAGGTAAGGAGAAGGACTCGACCTATGGGGGTGTTTTCAGACCGCACCAGCATGGAGCGAATCTTGTTTGCAGTATTTACTTATGAAAACTTAAAACAGACGACGCTTACCCCTTTCCTTGCACTGACACAAAATAATTGACATTACCGCCGGCTTCAAACTTGCCAATAAGTTTTTAGTAAATTTTTACCTTCAGTCAAGCACACCCCTTTTCCTTAATATTCGTACTGTGCCGAGTGCAAGAAAAACTAGGAAAGCTACGACCACCGTTGTTCCTGCTGCGGGCAGGTCCCAATAAAACGCCGTAAAAAGACCTGCGATCACTGAACTAATAGAGACCGCCGATGAAATTATGACTGCCTGGCGGAACGTTTTTGCTATCTGCAAGCCGGCCGCCGAGGGAATAACCAGCAAGGCAGCTACTAAAAGAATACCAACTACTTTCATGCCAATAACAACGGTTATCGAAGTCAACACAGCTAAGACAGTATCTAAAAACCCTATTCGAATTCCCGAGGTCCGTGCTGATTCCGCATCAAAGGTCTGATAAAGCAATTCTTGATAAAAAAAAGAAATAACCATAATAACAGTTAAGGCTAAGAAAACCGCTATTACAACCTCAAACCTTTCTATCGCCAGAATATTGCCAAAGAGATAGCTAAAAAGGTCTACGTTGAATTTCCCTGACAAGGTAATCAAAATAATCCCTATGGCCATTCCAGTGCTGCTAAATATCCCAATCGCCGTATCTTCATAGAGGCCTGCCTTTTCTCTTAATTTCTGCATAATAACTGAACAGAACACGGCCACCACTAAAGCTATCAGCAAGGGCTTGACCCCAAAAAAAAGCCCCAATGCAACACCCCCAAACGTTACATGGGACAACCCATGGCCAAGCATTGCATCCCTTTTAAGAACCAAAAAAACTCCCAGAATGGCACAAGCTATGGAAATAAAAATACCGGCAACCAAGGCCCGCTGCATAAAACCATAGGTGAGAATATCTTCCATGTAATCAATCCTTAATGCCGATGGCAGACTAAGTGATGTTCTCCCCGGAGCAACTCCTGAACCACCCCAGAGTTACAAAAGTCCTCATGCGTTCCATGGAAAACCAATCGTTGGTTCAAACAGGCGATCTTGGTCACTCGCTTATTAATGATACCTAAGTCGTGCGTGATGAGCACGATGGTGATCTTATTGGCTTGATTTAACGTACCCAACAGCGAGTAAAATCTTTCTTGAGTTTCAGCATCAACTCCTGCAGTTGGCTCGTCCAAAAAAAGAAGAGACGGCTGGTTAACAATCGCCCGGGCAATAAAAACCCGCTGCTGTTGCCCCCCGGATAACTCACCAATCCGGCGATTTTTAAAATCTTTTAAATCAACCTGTTCGAGCGCGTGATCAACGACCTTTGTATCTCTCCTTCGTACAAAGCGAGGAAAACTTTTTTTTGACAAAAGCCCCATAGCTACTACTTCCCGGACTGAAACCGGGAAAAAGGAGTCAATGTTAGTAGCCTTCTGAGGAACATAACCAATCTTATCCCATTGTTTAAAACTCTTGATGTCTTTTCCCAGAATCGCAACACTGCCTATCGTGAGAGCATAGATTCCCAGAATTACTTTCACCAAAGTACTCTTCCCCGATCCATTGGGCCCAATGATGGCAAAGAAATCTCCGGTAGTTACAGCAAGGCTAATATCGTCCAACACCTTGGTTGAGCCAAAACTAAAGGAAATATTTTTCACCGAAACTAAAGGCTCATTACTTACAGGCAAGTCCATATTTTAAATTCTCCAAGTTTTGCTCCATCAGGGCTAAGAAACTAACCTTCGCCTCAATCTGTTTTTGGGTCAGGTTTTCCCCGGAGCTGAGGACCAGAGTTTTTGCTCCAGTTTCTTGAGCAATCGTCCTCGCAAGCTTATCGCTCACCAGTTCTTCATAATAAATAGCCTTTGTCTGATAGCGTTTTGCAGCGGTAATGACCTCAGCCATTTTTTTAGGCGTTGGCTCAGCATTGGGGCTTATGCCGTAGAGCGGAATCTGCGCAAGACCATACTGCTGAGCTAAATAAGCAAAGGCCGCATGACTTCCCAAAATAATTTCTTTAGCACTACACCCCCCTAACTCTTTTCGATATCTCAGATCAATGTCCCGAAGCTTTGCCTTGTATGCCTCAGCATTTCTTCGATAATACAAAATTCCTTCCGGGTCCCGTTTGCTTAAACCTGCGGTGATTTTGTCAACAATTTTTTGGTCATAATCAAAATTAAGCCAGATATGGGGATCAAACCTGCCGTGCGTAGATACGTTGCTATGGATGTTTTTCACCTCCCGCGTCAGTTTGATCAGCTCTCAGGAGTGGCAATCCCTGGCTTGCTTCAATAATAACTAATTTCGGATTTTCTATGGCCTTCAAAATCCCAGAAACCCAAGGCTCCATCTCTGATCCAATGTAAAGAAAAACATCCGCCCGGGAAAGTTTTACAATATCACTCGGCTTAGGCTCCCAGGTATGGGCTTCGGCCCCGGGAGGAAGAAGCTGAGTAATTTTTACCCGATCACCTCCAACTGCTTGAGCAAAATCAGTTAATGGAAAAATAGTGGTCATGACCGAGCATTGTTCAGCACATGCTTCGGGAAGAAAAATAAAAAGAAACAACAGAAAACAAAGTAATCGTTTTGGGGTGCCCAAAAAATTCATTTCTCTCTACCCTTTAAAAATTCCTGGATTAACTTTGAGGCTTCTTCCTTTTTCCCCGCTTTAAGTAAAAGGCAACATGTTACTTTCAATCAGTTTTTCGATCAAATCTTTTTTCTTCTGAAAACTTAATGAAGCTTTTCGGTAGATAGTGCCCCGCGCCTTTGCAAGTAACTTAACATGCTCCGCAAATATTGCTCCGTAAGAAAGCTCGATATCCCTTCTAATCTTTTTTGATAAAGCCGGTACCTTACCCCCAGTAGATATTGACACCACAAAACTTCCCCGCCGAAAAAATGAAGGAACAAAGAAGTCACATTCCTTAGGGTCGTCAACACAGTTTACCAGGATGCCTTTTTTTCGGGCTGCGTGAGCAAACTGTTTGTTAACCTCATCTGAGTTCGTGGCTGCGAAGATCAAAAGTTTCCCTTTTAAATCATCATGAACAAAATCTCTAAGATTTAAAACTACCTTTTTTTGCGGCTAATGATTTGATTTTTTTGGTTGCTTTCAGTGCAATCACAGTAATTTTGGCCCCGGTGTCGAGAAGACTCAAGACCATCCGCTCGGCGACTCCCCCCCAATCACCGCGATCGCTCTACTTTTAAGAAGCAGGTTTAATGGATAAGGTTCCATCATAACAATGATTTTTATATGCTAAAGGTTAATAGATCAACCAAAATAATCAAATTTTGAGTATAAAACAAGGGAATAGATTACCTTTCCCATAAAAACGCTTTCTTTTTCCTTACCATCCAGTTGCCTCATAAATAAATGTTACCGAAGGAGATCTGTTTGAGAGGTTCGTTGACTCATAAAAGATGTTACTCTGAAGTGTTGATTATGGAGAAGATTATTTTCAATTTCTTATCCATGGTTTTTCTTAGCATAAAAGGGTTGAGGTTTTCAAGTTGTTTGGAGAGGGAGAGTTTGACCGATTCGTGGATATGAGGAGAATCCATGATTCTCTGGTAAGGAGTTTTTGGGAGATCGTGGTGTTTGATGGTTTTAGATCCGATTCTTTCTTTTGCGAGGAGCTTTACCGAAGGGCAGAAGAAGTTGTGAAAGAGTCTCCATTCTTTGGTGTAGAGGTTATTGAGCAGAGATACGACCCTGGGGTTGTCTAAACGATCGTAACCGAGCCACTGCCTGATGTGAGTCCAGTTTTTCTGTTCGATATGGGCATTGTCCTCTTTGTGATAGGCCCTGCTTCTGGTGAACTGGACGGGTTGTTTTCTTTCGGTAAAGTGTCTTAGGAGGTGATAGTTGAGGAACTCTCCTCCATTATCACAATCGAAGCCGAGCATGGGGAACGGGAGTATTTTTTCGATGTTTTTTATTTGTTCCAGGACTGCTGATTCACCCTTTCCCCAGACGGCACGCTGTTCAGTCCAGCCGGTGGCAATATCCACGAAATTGATGGTATTGACATATATTCCGGAGGTGGACTCGCCGCAATGAGCGACCGTATCGGCTTCGAGAAAGCCGGGGCGTGATTCGTCCCATTGGTTGGTTTTTATGGGGATTTGTTTTCGTAGAAGAGTGCCTGGCTTTGTAGTAAACCGCCCCCGTTTTGTATAATGGATCCGGATAGGCCTAAGAATCCTGTCTATTGTTGGAGGGGAGATTCTCAGCAAGGCATTGGTGACATCCGGAGAGAGTTGGCCGAAGAGTTGAACATATCCGGGAAGCCAGATCGGCAGGATGACCTTGAGGCGTTTTGAACAGGGCAGATTAGCGGCAAGCCAGATTTCTTTAAGGGGTTTGCCGACAGCCTCATTCTGATAGATGGGCGGTTTTCCTCTTGTTTTTGCCTTTGGTTTTGTAAAGCGTTTGAACCTTTTGAGAACTCTTATGGCATGTTTGCGGTGACATCCGCAGGTGGCGCAGAATTCATCCAGGATGGCGGTTTTTTCATGACGGGTGGCATTTTTATACCGTAAATGAACTGCCTCCCGATACTCTCGTTTGGACCGTGGACTCATAATTATCCCTCCTTTTGGAAGTTGATGTTCGGTAACATCTATTTATGAGTCAACGATCCTTTTTATTCACCTCCTTGGGTAACATTTTATTTGAGGCAATTCGACTGCGTTAGTTAATTGGATAAGTGCTTTAATAAATGATATCACTCTTGTCCAAATTAGGTTTTTAAAAAAACCATATTTTGGACAGCAGAATGAACATGGGGGTATGGTTACCCCCTCGGCTCTATGAAATAACCCTATTTAAAGGCCTTTTGCTTTGATGAATGTCCTTATCCACCCGCTTATTTTGGACAGCAAAATGAATCAACTAAAAAAGTAGGACTGAAACCTGGTTTTGAAAACACACGAAACTTGTCAGAAAAGCTAATAATTTCAATGGGTGACTCTAAATTTTTAGGTTATTTTGGACAGTACTGAAATGATATAATATTACATTAATAAAAATTTTATTTACCTTATTAAAACCCTTTTGTTTTTTTTAGCGAGGAGGCTCCTTTTCTTTGAAAAAAAGATGAGAGGAAAGTGAGCCTTGTGGTTGATGTGGCGAGGGAGGAAGACGAAAAGGAGAAAAAATGGAAAAATTTTCTCGACGGGAATTTATCAAATGGGCGTTTGCCAGTACCTGTGTTTGTTCCTGGTCTTTTCTTGATTGGCCGGATCCTGTTTCTGGGTTGCGTTTATGGGGTGCTGGGCAGGCAAGGGCTGAGGAAGGTAATTTAAAGGAGGAAATGTTTTACCGAAAGCTGGACTCCCTGAGGATTGAATGTGAAACATGCCCGAGAAGATGTCAGGTTGGTGAGGGGAAAAGGGGATATTGCGGGAACAAGGAGAACCGGGGCGGAAAATATTATTCTTTAGTCTATAACAAAGTCTGTGCGGTGCATAGTGACCCGATTGAGAAAAAACCTTTTTATCATTATCTTCCGGGTACGCTTGCTTTTTCCATTGCTACTGCGGGATGCAATATTTCCTGTAAATTTTGTCAAAACTGGGAGATTTCCCAGGCCAGGCCAGAAGAGATACCTCACGATTCATTACCCCCTGAGCGGGCTATAGAAATCTGTCACAACCGATCTATCCCTACCATTGCTTATACCTATTCTGAACCGACGGTGTTTTATACCTCAATGTACGACATGGCAAAAGCAGCTCGAAAGGCAGGAATTGGAAGTGTAATGATTTCCAATGGTTTTATGAATGAAATTCCTCTCCGGGAACTTTGCAAGCAGTTAAGCGCAGTGAGGATAGACCTCAAGTCTTTTAGCGATACCTTTTACCGGAATATTTGTTCCGGAGAGCTTGCACCAATTTTTAGCTACCTTACAAAGATTGAAAGAAATCGGGATCTGGTTTGAAATCATTGTGCTGATAATACCCACCTTGAATGATAATCCTGAGGAGTTACAAAGGATGTGCACCTGGGTTAGAGCGAATTTAGGCCCTGATGTCCCGATTCACTTCACCCGCTTTCATCCCATGTACCAGATTCAAAACCTTCCCCCCACGCCCGTAAAGACATTGGAGATGGCACGAGAGACAGCGTTTACGGCTGGTCTTCATTTCCCTTATATCGGCAATGTTCCTGGCCATGAGGGTGAAAATACATATTGCCCCTCCTGCAAAAAGGTTCTGATCCAGAGGATGGGGTTTGTGATTTTGGAAAACTCAATCGAAAAAGGTTCCTGTAAATTTTGCCGCCATCCGATCCCGGGCGTTTGGAGTAAGGAACAGGTAGCCTTATAATTGGCAGAAGTCAGGGGCCAGGGAGTTGATAGGGATGAAAGGAGGTGCACTCTTTCAAGCAGAAAGTGCTGCAACGTGGAGAGCATCGGGGAGGGCACTGGTTACTACAATAGGTAGTGCAACCCGCAGTATAGCCTTGGGTGACTGAGCATTTAGGTCTAACGAGAGTGGCAATGGCTGAAGCCACATAAGTCAGTTTTTTACAAAAGACCTATTGCTTATCCCGCTTTCTTTCCCCTTTTTTCTCCTTTCATTTCCCAGAAAATCTCACCATAAAGATTACTTGCAAAAACCCTCTATTAAGGTCATTTATTTTCCTCTCCCTCCTCCGGGCCTTATACCCATAAAGTCAGTGGCGTTGCAACCATCTGATTAAAATAAGGAGATTTCAACCCTATTTTAATAAGTAAAGAAATCGCTTGAATTCGACTATCCCCGCTCACAGAACGGGGCATTACGCCGAATTCATGGCTAACGCCACTGCGATTTCTTTAATTCAAAAGACAAACCATTCATCCCCGTCCACAGGACGGGGTATTCTGGTTAGGTTTTCATAAAAGTCTCGCGGTTGGAGGCCCTTTTTTGAAGGAGAGAGAGGGAAATTATTCTGATTGTTAAGATGGAAAATGAAATTTCATAGCCCTTGATATGGTCAAAAAGGTCTATCAAAGCTACGAGCACTAAACAGATAACCGTCACGTAAAAGGATGCAAGCTCTCTTAATTTATGGTTGATTTGATGCTTAATTATGTGTATTCATCATCATTATTCTGGTCATTTGGTTTATTTTTTTCAAAATAGGCTTTTAGCTACTCGGTCACCCTTTCGAGTCCATTCCCGGGGAGTTAATTTTCTTAACCCTTGGTAACAAATATATTGCAGAGGGTTTTCGTTTGGGATAAAAATTTCGTAGTTTATTGGGGAGCTAAAAAATTAATCCCAAAGAAGCAGTTTTAATATGATCAGGAGAACAAATATAAAATGAGCGGAAAAATGGAGCTATGGAAAAGAGAAGACCTCGGTAAACGTTATTTAGAGGGAGTTAGAAGTGCTATACCCTTGGCAGAGTATCAAATAAAAATTATGTTTACGCTTATTGAAAAGGTTAAACCACGGGTAAAAAGGTTTTTAGATTTGGGTTGCGGTGACGGTATTCTTGGGAGAGCTATTCTGTCAAAATACCCTGAAGCATTAGGAGTATTTTTAGACTTCTCGAACACAATGATCGAGGCTGCAGTTCAAAAAGCTCCCAAAAGTAAGACAAAACTTTTCTTCGTTAACGAGGATTTTGGTAACCGTTCCTGGATTAACTCTGTGGCAAAATATGGAAAATTTGATGTCATTGTTTCTGGTTTTGCTATACACCATCAGACAGATAAAAGAAAAAAAGGAATTTATAGAGAGATTTTCAACCTGCTTACTTCTGGGGGGTTGTTTTTAAATCTGGAACATGTAACATCCCCTTCACCGTGGCTACACCACCTTTCCGAGGAATTCTTCATTGATTCGGTTTATAAGCATAGTCGAACTTCAGGCTGTGCTAAGACACGAAAAGAAATAGCGAGAGGGTATTACTCCAATCCACTCCGAAAAGCTAATATCTTAGCTCCTGTTGAGACACAATGTTCTTGGCTTAAAAAAATAGGACTCAAAAAAGTTGATTGCTATCTAAAAATATTTGAATTTGCTCTTTTTGGAGGGGTCAAATCAAAGCAACTTTAGTTTCCGGTTCTCTATAAAGTTTTTCCACTTTTTCTGAAACACAAAAGTTGCTAAACGTCCACATGGGGAGCTAAATTTAATTATTGATCGTAATATCATCAATTAAAATTAATATTTAAAAAAAGGGCCTCGGATTGAGACCCTTGTTGGATTATTAAATTGTATAGTTTTTTGTATAGTAGACAGTCTAAAAACAGGCGAAAAGCGAACCGTTCCCGAAAGCTAATTTCTCCGAATAAACTTAACCAGTTATTCATCAATCCAAAAAAATCCAAAAAAATCAAAACTCAGTTGACAAGGAAACTCATTCAATATATATTCCTAATTAAGAATAAAACTAAATAAAAGAGCCATGACATGAAGTTTGAACCGGAAGCACTCCAGAAAAAAATGAACCATTTCCAAAATAGGCTCAGGCGCTCAGGCCTCAAATTGACCCATCAGCGTTTGGAGATCTTCCACGAGGTAGCAAAATCCGTTGACCATCCTGATGCGGAGACAATTTTCAAAGGCGTTCGTGAAAGAGTTCCCACCGTATCGCTTGATACGGTGTATCGGACACTATGGTTGCTCCATGACCTCGAGCTGCTAACCACTCTTGGGCCTCCGCGGGGGGGAGTACGGTTTGACGCGAATATGAGCTCTCATCACCATTTCGTCTGCACAAAATGTGGGATGACGCGCGACCTTTACGGCGAGGAGTTCGAGCAGTTAAAAATTCCGAATGAGGTGAAAGATCTGGGCCGAGTGGAAAGGACGCAATTGCAAGTCACCGGCGTCTGTTGGCGCTGCTCGAAAAAAGTTGATAAATCAACCAAAAAAAACAAGAAAATTGCGCTTAGCGCAAGAAGGAGGAAACATGAAGAAGAAGAAACTGACCACCAGGAACGGCGCCCCAGTCGTCGACAACCAGAACATCATGACCGCAGGGAAACGCGGCCCGGTGCTGCTGCAGGATGTCTGGTTTCTGGAGAAACTCGCCCACTTCGACCGGGAGGTGATCCCCGAGCGCCGCATGCATGCCAAGGGTTCCGGCGCCTACGGCACCTTCACCGTCACCCATGACATCACCAAGTACACCAAGGCGAAAATCTTCTCCCAAATGGGCAAGAAGACCGACTCTTCCTGCGCTTTTCCACTGTGGCCGGCGAGCGCGGCGCCGCCGACGCCGAGCGGGACATCCGGGGCTTTGCGATGAAATTCTATACCGAAGAAGGGAACTGGGACCTCGTGGGAAACAACACGCCGGTCTTCTTCCTCCGCGATCCCCTCAAGTTCCCCGACCTCAACCACGCCGTGAAACGGGACCCCCGCACCAACATGCGCAGCGCCAAGAACAACTGGGACTTCTGGACCTCCCTGCCGGAGGCGCTCCACCAGGTCACCATCGTCATGAGCGACCGGGGCATCCCCGCCTCCTACCGCCACATGCACGGTTTCGGCAGCCACACCTTCAGCTTCATCAACGCCAAGAACGAGCGGTACTGGGTCAAGTTCCACCTGAAGACCCAGCAGGGGATCAAAAACCTGACCGACGAAGAGGCCGAGGCGATCGTCGCCAAGGACCGGGAAAGCCACCAGCGCGACCTCTACGAGAGCATCGAAAAGGGCGACTTCCCCCGCTGGACCTTCTACGTCCAGATCATGCCGGAGAAGGATGCGGCGAAATACCCCTTTCACCCCTTTGACCTCACCAAGGTCTGGCTCCACAAGGATTATCCCCTGATCGAGGTGGGCGTTCTCGAGCTGAACCGCAACCCGGAAAACTACTTCGCCGAGGTCGAGCAGTCGGCCTTCAACCCGGCCAACGTCGTCCCCGGCATCGGGTTTTCGCCCGACAAGATGCTCCAGGGGCGTCTCTTTTCCTACGGCGATGCCCAGCGCTACCGGCTCGGCGTGAACCACCACCAGATCCCGGTCAACGCCCCCCGCTGCCCGTACCACAGCTTCCACCGCGACGGCGCCATGCGGGTTGACGGCAATTACGGCAGCACCCTTGGCTACGAGCCCAACAGCTACGGCGAATGGCAGCAGCAGCCGGAATTCGCCGAGCCGCCGCTGGCCCTGGAAGGGGCCGCGGACCACTGGAATTTCCGTGAGGACGATGACGACTACTACACCCAGCCCGGCAAGCTCTTCCGGCTGATGAGCCCCGCCCAGCAGAAGGTCCTCTTTGAAAACACCGCCCGGGCGATGGGCGATGCGCCCAAGGAGATTAAGATCCGCCACATCGGCAACTGCCTGAAGGCCGACCCGGCATACGGCAAAGGGGTGGCCGACGCACTGGGCATCCCGCTGAGCGAAATACCCAAATAGGCGTAGAGTTGTTTTCGCATTGAGGTTCAGATATCATAGAACGGAGCGAATCAAAGTCACCCAGCGGGAAAGAATAAAAAGGGGTAGCGTCTACACTTTTCGCTACTTTGATACCCAATGTTCTTGGCTTAAAAGTATAGGTTTCAAAAAAGTTGATTCTTATCTAAGGTTATGGTTAGAATTTGCTCTTTTTAGAGGAGTC